>JBBQEB010000078.1:0-16969 GCA_038320275.1 Myxococcales bacterium
GGCACACCGGATGGAGGCGCTCCCGATGGCGGCCCGATTTTCGGCGGCCCCGGCCCTTGGCCCGTCACGAACCAGGTTTACGGGGTGGCGGACGGCATCCTCGAAGCGCCGGTGGTCGCCATGAGCACCGACGAGGACCAGAACCGCTGGGTCGCGACGGGCAGCGCGCTCTATCTGCTGAAGCCCGGAGAGACGACGTTTCGGCGCTATGCCTCCAGGGAT
Organism: Myxococcales bacterium; assembly: GCA_038320275.1. Lineage (GTDB taxonomy): Bacteria > Myxococcota > Myxococcia > Myxococcales > Anaeromyxobacteraceae > Anaeromyxobacter_A. The sequence goes on from JBBQEB010000078.1 coordinate 223, forward strand.
GGGCTGCACCTCGCCGACAATCCGGTGCTCTACGACGAGTCGGCCTACTGCCTGACGGGTCCCACACCGCCGACTCCGCCGGCCGCGGGAACGGGGGGTGGCAAGCAGGTGCCGGGCGCCGCCACCGCGCAGGGAATCACGACCATCGTCGGCGGGGCGGCCGGTGAGGTATTCGTCGGCTACTGGGGCGCGGTCCCCTCCGCGGGAGACTGCACCGACCCGGCGGCGGACCGCCACTCCGGCAAGCTCGACCGCATACGGCTGCAGCCGGACGGCTCGCTCGAGGTGAAGCGCTTCGACTTCTTCTCCACCCTCTACGGCATGCAGTACTGGCACAACCGGACGGTGTTCCGGATGGTCTACGACCACGTGCTGCACCCGCACACGCTCTACGCCGGCACCGAGCACGGCGTGAACATGTTCTTCCCCGACAAGTACCGCGACGCGCTCCCCGGCGAGTGGCCGGACGTCGCGATGCAGGAGTACACGTCCGACCACATGCACGTGCAGGTCTGCTTCCACGGGGACACCGTGTGCCTCGCCGGCGGCGAGGGCAATGCGCGCATGGGCGACTGGCGCGGCCTCGCGGTCGACCCCAAGGACGGCGACCTGTGGCACGCGGGCCGCTGGAGCGGCGGGAAGATCCGCTTCGATCCGGACCTCAAGGTCTGGAACCACCGGGGCGGGGTGGCGGCGTACTCCGAGGCGTTCGGGAATGGCAGCGAGCCGGTCTTCCCGGTCACCTCCATCGGCGACGTGGTGAGCCTCTCCGCGGTCACGGTGGCGAAGGACGGCACCGCCTGGTTCGCGAGCTCCTGGTTCTACGGTAATGCGGCGTCCGTCGCGGCCCCCGGCAGCGGCCGGGGCCTCGCGCACTACCTCGGGAACGGCAAGTTCGGGTACTACACCGCCCTGTCCGCGGGGCTGCCCGATGGCGACGTGCAGGACCTGGTCGCGCTGCCGGATGGGCGGCTGGTGCTCGCCGGCGCCGGCGCGAACGGCGGCCTCGTCTTCTGGGATCCCGCAACGAACACCTCGAAGAAGGTTCAGGCAGGCGGGGGAATCCCCGACAATCGCATCCTCCAGCTCGAGCTCGACACCATGGTGAGCCCGCCCGCTCTGCACGTCTCGACGGCGGGCGGGGCGGCGGTGCTGCGCGTGTTCCCGTGATTCAGGGCGGGCCCTGCGGATTTGCAGCTCGAGAATGATCCGGACCGCGACCTCAGACCCGACCCCGACCTTCGATCCCTCCGCCCTGCGCGCGTGAAAAAGCCCGGGCTCCCGCAAGAGGGGAGTCCGGGCTTTTTGCGCTTCCAGCGCCGCGCCGGAGCGCGACCCTTTTCGTCCTACGCGCGCGCCTTGGGCGGCGCCGGCGGGACAGCCCCAGCCGGCTTGGTGCCGGCCGAGCCGACGGCGGAGGAGCCGGTCAGGTTCGCCGGGACCATCGCCTTCGACATCTGCTCGTACAGCGCATACCGCTCGTGCACGCCGCGCTGCGCCTCCGCGAGGAACTTCTTCCACTGCTCCGGCTGGCCGTGCTCCACCTGCTTGTAGCGGTTCTCGTGCGTCAGGAACTCGGCCAGGGCGAGCTTCGGCGCGGCGGAGTCCATCTTGAGCGGGCTCTCGCCGTTGGCGACCCGGCGCGGGTCGTAGCGGAAGAGCGGCCAGTAGCCGGAGGCGACCGCCTTCTCCTGCTGCATCAGCGCGTCGCCCATCTCGTAGCCGTGCGCGATGCAGTGGCTGTACGCGATGATGAGCGAGGTGCCCGGGTAGGATTCGGCTTCCTTGAACGCGTTGACGGTCTGCGCGTCCTTGGCACCCATCGCGACCCGCGCCACGTACGGATGGCCATAGCTCATGGCCAGCATGGCGAGATCCTTCTTGGGCGTCGTCTTGCCCGAGACCGCGAACTTCGCCGCCGCGCCGAGCGGCGTGGCCTTGGAGGCCTGGCCGCCGGTATTCGAGTACACCTCCGTGTCGAGCACGAGGATGTTCACGTCCCGGTTCATCGAGATGACGTGATCGAGGCCGCCGTACCCGATGTCGTACGCCCACCCATCGCCGCCCACGATCCAGACCGACTTCTTGACGAGAAAGTCGGAGATCTTCTCGAGCCAGGTGGCCTCGGGCGTGCCGATCGCGGTGAGCTTCGCCTTCAGAGCCTTCACGCGATCGCGCTGCTGGGCGATGCCCGCCTCGGTGGTCTGGTCGGCCCCCAGGATGTCCGTGACGAGCGCGTCGCCGATGGAGGATCCGAGCTTGGCCAGGAGCTCGCGAGCGTGCTCCGCCTGCTTGTCCACCGCGAGGCGGAAGCCGAGGCCGAACTCGGCGTTGTCCTCGAAGAGCGAGTTGGCCCACGCAGGACCACGGCCGTTCGCGTCGGTGGCGTACGGGGTGGTGGGCAGGTTGGCGCCGTAGATGGACGAGCAGCCGGTGGCGTTCGCGATGTAGGCGCGGTCGCCGTAGAGCTGCGTCAGGAGCTTCACGTAGGGCGTCTCACCGCAGCCGGAGCAGGCGCCCGAGTACTCGAAGAGCGGCTGCAGGAACTGGGTACCCTTGAGGTCGAGCTTGACCTTGGTCCGGTCGGCGTCGGGGATGGAGAGGAAGAAGTCGTAGTTCGGCCGCTCCTTCTCTTTGACCGGCTGCGCCGCCACCATGTCGAGCGCCTTGTGGCCCTTCTGCGTCTTCGACTCGGCGGGGCAGATCTCGACGCACAGCGTGCAGCCGGTGCAGTCGTCCGGCGCCAGCTGGACCGTGTACTTCTGGCCCTTGAGGTCGGCCGACTTGAAGTCCATCGAGCCGAACGTCTTCGGCGCCTCCTTCAGCTCCTCGGCCGGGTAGAACTTGGTCCGGATGGCCGCGTGCGGACAGATGAGCGCGCACTTGTTGCACTGGATGCAGAGCGACTTGTCCCAGACCGGGACCTCCAGTGCGATGGACCGCTTCTCCCAGCGGGTGGTGGAGAGCGGCCAGGTGCCGTCCACCGGGAACGCCGAGACGGGCAGCTTGTCGCCCTCGCCGGCCAGCATGAGCGCGGTGACGCGCTTCACGAAGTCGGGGGCGGAGTCGGGGACGATGGGCGACCGCGGCTGGGAGGTCACGGTGCCGGGGACCTTCACCTCGTGGAGGTTGGCGAGCGTGTCGTCCACCGCCATGAAGTTCTTCTTCACGACGTCCAGGCCCTTGCGCATGTACGTCTTCTCGATCGAGTGCTTGATGGACTCGATGGCCTCCTCGCGCGGCAGCACGCCCGAGACGGCGAAGAAGCAGGTCTGCATGACGGTGTTGATGCGCACCCCCATGCCGTTGTCCTTCGCAACCTTGTACGCGTCGATGACGTAGAAGCGGAGCTTCTTGTCAACGACCTGCTGCTGGATCTCGCGCGGCATCTTGTCCCACACCTCGTCCGCGCTCCACGGCGAGTTGAGGAGGAAGGTCCCACCCTGCACCAGGGGCTCCAGCATCTCGAGCTTGTCGACGAAGCCGAACTGGTGGCAGGCGACGAAGTTGGCCTTGTTGATGAGGTACGACGAGCGGATCCGGCGCGGGCCGAAGCGCAGGTGCGAGGTCGTCACCGAGCCCGACTTCTTGGAATCGTAGACGAAGTAGCCCTGCGCGAAGTTCGGCGTGTCCTCGCCGATGATCTTGATGGAGTTCTTGTTGGCGCCGACGGTGCCGTCCGCGCCGAGGCCCCAGAAGATGGCCCGCACCACGTCCTTGGGCTCGGTGTCCCAGGAGGCGTCGTACGGCAGCGAGAGGTGCGTCACGTCGTCCATGATACCGATGGTGAAGTGGCGCTTCGGGCGGGGCTTCGCGAGATCGTCCAGCACCGCCTTGACCATGGCGGGCGTGAACTCCTTGGACGAGAGGCCGTATCGGCCACCGGTGACGACGATCTCGTGAGCGGGCTTCGCGAAGTGATCCGACGGGCCCTCCCGGAGCGCAGTCACGACATCCTGGTACAGCGGCTCGCCAGCCGCGCCGGGCTCCTTGGTGCGGTCCAGCACGGCGATGGCGGAGACGGTGCGGGGCAGCGAAGCGATGAACTCGTCCACCGGGAAAGGCCGGAAGAGGCGGAGCTTCAGCACGCCCACCTTCTCGCCGGCCGCGGTGAGCGCGTCGATGGTTTCGTGCGCGATGTCGCAGCCCGAGCCCATGATCACGACCACGCGCTCGGCCTCGGGGTGACCGTAGTACTCGTACAGCTTGTACTGGCGGCCGGTGATGTCCGCGAACTCGTCCATCGCCTCCTGCACCGCGGCTGGGCAGTCGAGATACCAGGCGTTGCAGGCCTCGCGAGCCTGGAAGAAGACGTCCGGGTTCTGGGCCGTGCCGCGGATCACGGGCGCGTCGGGCGTGAGCGCGCGGGAGCGGTGCGCCTCCACGAGCTCATCCGGGATCATCCGGACCAGGTCCTCGTCGTTCAGCAGCTCGATCTTGGAGACCTCGTGCGAGGTGCGGAAGCCGTCGAAGAAGTGGAGGAAGGGGATGCGGCTCCGCATCGAGGCGCGCTGCGCGATGGCCGCGAAGTCGTGCGCCTCCTGCACGTTGCCGGAGGAGAGCAGGCCGAAGCCGGTCTGCCGCACCGCCATGACGTCCTGGTGGTCGCCGAAGATGGAGAGCGCGTGCGACGCCAGCGTGCGCGCCGACACGTGCATGCAGAACGCGGTCAGCTCGCCCGCGATCTTGTACATGTTCGGGATCATGAGGAGCAGGCCCTGCGACGCCGTGAAGGTCGTCGTGAGGGCGCCCGCCTGCAGCGCGCCGTGCACGGCGCCGGCGGCGCCCGCCTCCGACTGCATCTCCGTGACGGAGGGGACCGTGCCCCAGATGTTCTTCATGCCCTTGGCGGACCACTCGTCCGCCCACTCGCCCATGTTCGAGGACGGAGTGATGGGATAGATGGCGATGACCTCGTTGATGCGGTGCGCAACCGAGGCCACCGCCTCGTTGCCGTCCATCGTCACCAGACGTCGCTTCGATGACATGCTGTCTCCTCGCTGAGCGAGCTGTGCGCGTGCTGCGAGCGCTGTCGTGCCGCACGCAAGCCGTGCGGAGCTGCGGGAAAACGCAGGGGTCTCCTGAGGCGGGACCACCGCGTGACATGGATCAAGATTCGCTTCCCGTCGGCGGGCCTGGTGTACAGAAAAACGGGTGCGATGCGCAAGGGCTCGGGGGTGAACGAAATGACGCAGCGCGGCCCGGCGCCGATGGGGTCTCCGCGGATCCTGGGCGCGGCGGTGGTGGTGGCGGCCCTGGGCTACTTCGTCGACATCTACGACCTCGTCCTGGTCAGCATCGTGCGCGTTCCCTCCCTCCGCGCGCTGGGGGTGCCGGAGGGCGGCCTGGTGGAGGCGGGGGTGCGGCTCCTCAACGCGCAGATGGTGGGGATGCTGCTGGGCGGCGTGCTGTGGGGCGTCGTCGGCGACCGCATCGGCCGGCTTCACATCCTCTTCGGCTCCATCACGCTGTACTCGCTCGCCACGCTTGCCAACGGGGCGGCGCGCACGCTGGACGGTTATCTCGCGCTGCGGTTCGTCGCGGGGGTGGGGCTCGCCGGCGAGCTGGGCGCCGGGATCACGCTCGTATCGGAGATCCTCCCCGCCCGACTGCGCGGCTACGGGACCATGGTGGTCGCCTCGGTGGGCGTCTCCGGCGCGATCCTGGCCAACGCGGTGGCGAAGACCTTCGACTGGCGGGCCGCCTACTTCATCGGCGGCGGGCTCGGAGTGGCGCTGCTCGCCCTGCGCATCGGCGTCCACGAGTCGTCCCTGTTCCAGCGGGCGATGGGAAAAGCGCCGGGCGCCGCGGTGGCGCGGGGAAACTTCCTCGCGCTGTTCGCCACGCGCGAGCGCTTCCTTCGGTACGCGCGCTCCATCCTCATCGGGACGCCGACCTGGTTCGTGGTGGGGGTGCTCATCACCTTCTCCCCCGAGTTCGCGCGGGCCATGGGCGTCACCGGCCCGGTCTCGGCCGGAGACGCGGTGATGGCCTGCTACATGGGGCTCGTGGTGGGCGACGTCGCGAGCGGCGTGCTCTCGCAGGTGCTGAGGAGCCGGCGCAAGGTGGTGCTCCTCTTCCTGGCCCTGGTGACCGCAGGGGTGGCCCTGTACTTCACGCTCCCGCGGGGCGGCCCGCCGGCGCGCATGTACGCCGCCTGCTTCGCGCTCGGCGTGGCGGCGGGCTACTGGGCCATCTTCGTCACCGTGGCGGCCGAGCAGTTCGGGACGAACCTCCGCGCCACGGTCGCCACCACCGTGCCGAACTTCGTGCGCGGGATGGTCCCTGCCATCACCTGGAGCTTCCTGGCCGCCCGGGCCGCCTTCGGCCTCGTTCCGGGGACGCTCGTGGTGGGCGCGGTGTGCCTCGGGGTCGCGATGGTGGCCGCGCTGGGGCTCCAGGAGACGTTCGGGAAGGACCTCGACTGGCTGGAGCGGTGAGGGCCCGCGACGAGCCACGGAGGCTCGTTGCGAGAAGTAGCTTCCGGAAGCTACATTCCTTCCATGCGAACCGTCGGGCTGAAGGTGCTGAAGAACCGATTGAGCGAGTACGTGCGGCTCGCCGCGCGGGGTGAGACGGTCCTCATCTCGGACCGCGATCGCGTCGTCGCGGAGCTGGTTCCGCCGGGCGCTGGGCGCTCCTCCGAGCTCCCGGACGCGCTGCTCGCGGAAATGGTTCGGCGTGGGCAGCTCACGCCCGCGACGCTGCCTCCAGGTGCGAGACCACGCTCGCTGCCCGGCGTCGCACCCCTCGCGGAGCTCCTCGCCGAGCTCGAAGACGACCGGTCGAGCCGGTGATCTACCTGGACACGTCCGTCGCCCTGGCGGAGCTCCTCTCCGAGGACCGCAAGGCCCCCGAGGCCCTCTGGTTTGAGCCGCTCGTCGCGAGCAGGCTGCTCGAATACGAGCTGTGGAGCCGGGTTCACGCGCGCGGACTTGGCGCCTCCCATGGCGACACGGTGCGCGAGCTTCTGGCGCAGGTCTCGCTCGTCGAGCTCCTTCCTGCGGTGCTCGAGAGGGCGCTCCAGCCGTTCACGTCACCGTTGCGGACACTCGACGCGATGCACCTCGCGACCGCCCACCACCTCGCCATGGCCCGCCAGAGGATCGCGATGGCCACCTTCGACGAGCGCATGCGGCGCGGCGCGCGTGCGCTCGGGCTCGACCTCGCCTTCTGACCGATGTCCCCCTCTTTCTGCTCCGCACCGGGGAGGCGTCCGGAGGGGGGGGGCGAACGGCGAGCCGGCAGGTCTCGCCGAGGACGTCCTCTTTCACGAAAGGTAAAGGACATACGCAGTGCGCCCTCGCATCGTCGCCGTCTACCTCCTCTGCTGCGCCGTCTGGGGCTCGACCTGGGTGGTCATCGCCGCTGGCCTGCGCGATCTCCCGCCGCTGCTCTTCGCCGGCTCGCGCATGCTGGTCGCGGCCGCGCTGCTCGCGCCGGTCACGCTCCCGGAGGTGCTAAGACTGGAGTCCCGCGTCTGGCGGCGCCTCGCCGGGCTGGGCGTCCTCCAGATCGCTCTTCCCTACGGCCTCATGTTCGCGGGCCAGCAGTGGACGCCCTCGTCCCTCGCCGCCATCCTCTTCGCCAGCTTTCCGGTGTGGGTGGCCATCCTGGGTCGAGCGGTGCTCGGCGAGCGGCTCACGCGGCGTCGAGCCGTCGCGGTGACCCTCGGCGTCCTCGGCGTGCTGGTGCTCCAGTCGCCCAGCCTGCGCAGGCTGTCGGCCTCGGGGCCCCTGGCGCTCGCGAGCACGCTCATCCTCGCCGCCTCGATCAGCGCCGCCCTCGCGAACGTGCTCGCGAAGCGGTACACCGTGGGCCGGGTGAGCCCGCTCGCAATGGTCTTCGCGCAGGCCTTGCCCGCGGGCGCGCTCCTCCTCGCCGGCTCCGCGATGCTGGAGCGCGGGCGGCCCGCCGCCTTCACCCTGAGCGCGATGGGCGCGGTGGCTTACCTGGCGGTCTGCGGCACGGTGCTCACCTATGGCTGCCTTTACTGGTTGCTCCCTCGCGTTCCGCTGTCGTTCGTCGCGACCATCCCGCTCCTCGACACCACGCTGGCGGTCTGCCTGGGCGCGCTGCTCCTTCGCGAGCGGCTCGGCTGGCACCTGGCCCTCGGCGGAGCGATGGTGCTCGGCGCCGCCGTCTTAGCGGGGCTCCCGGCGCGGCGCGCCGTGAACGCCGGACAGCCCGCGTCGGTTCCTGCCTGATCGGCCCAGCAGGGGAAGGGGTGGAGGGTGTCACCGCCGATTCTCGAGGTTCCCGCGCGCGGCGCGAACCCTCCGCCGCGGCTGCGGCTCCAAGGGGTAGACCTCGACCAGGAGCCGCCTCCATGCACTTCTTGCCTCGATCCCGCCCCGCCGTGCTTGCCGCCCTCACCCTCGCGCTCGCCGCCTCGCTGTCCGCATGCGCGCACTCCAGGGGATCCGAGGCCGCGGCTCCCCCTCCGACCGCCGCTGTTTCCGCGGCGAGCGCCGCGACCAGCGCAAAGGTGGATCCGGGGCGCTCCGAGGCCGCGCAGAACCTCGCCGCCTTCTTCGGCAAGACGAAGGGCATGCGCACGGTCTTCGCGTCGGACCTGCGGGCCGACCTGGCGAAGGACAAGTACTTCGTGGTCGACGTCCGCCCCGCCGCCGACTACGCGAAGGGCCACGTCCCGGGCGCGATCAGCCTGCCGCTCGAGACGCTGTTCACCGAGGCGTCCCTCGCGAAGCTGCCGCCGCGGGCCGGAAAGCCCATCATGCTCGTCTGCCAGACCGGCCACACCGCGTCCATGGCGCTGGGCGGGCTCACCGCGCTCGGGTACGAGCCGTACGCGCTGCGCTTCGCCATGATCGGGTGGGAGGCGAAGACGGCGCTCAAGGTGTTCTCCAAGGACGAGCCGCCGCAAGAAGTGCGGGGGCTCGGCGGGCCCATCGAGCGCTGAAGAGGCCGCCCCATGCCTATCTACGAATACGCTTGCGCGAAGTGTGACGGGAGCTTCGAGGAGCTCATCGTCCGCCGCTCGGACGAGGCCGACGTGTGCTGCCCGCGATGCCAGGCGAAGGACGTGCACCGGCTCATGTCCGCGCCCTCGGCCGCGCCCTCCCGCGGGAACGGCGGCGGGCGGGCGGCTCCGGCACGGGGGTGCGGGCCCGTGGGTTGAGGGATCTGAACGCCGCCCGGTCGGGTGGCACAGCGCACGGCGCGAAGGGAGGGGCTCCGCACCTTTGAGCCCCGGTCGTCGGTCGAGGTCACGAATCTGGTTCAATCGATTGAACCGCGCCCGACCCGATCCGAGGGCGCGAGCTGCGCGCAAACCTTCTCACGCGGCCAGGCTCTCGAAGAGTGTCTGGACCGGAGCTCACCATGGATCTCGCCTCCCGCTGGGCCGCCTTCTCCCGCTCCCACCTGCGCACGCTCGCCTCCGCGGGGATCGGCGCCGGGCTCGGCGCGGCGTATGCGCTCACGATCGGCTGCTCCACCGGGAGCTGCCCGCTGACCTCGAACGCCTGGACCGCGGCGCTCTTCGCGGGCTTCACGGGCGCGATCGCGGGATGGCCGGACCGGCCGAGGCGCGTGGCCGGGGCGGAACGGGAGGCCCCGCCGGTCCCGTGAGCATCCCGCGCCGCGCTTTCGCTAGCGGCGCACGCGAGGCGGTGCTCGCCGCCGTTTCACTCCGGCGACCTCGAATCCGCTCTCCCGCGCCGCGGCGAAGAGCGCGAGGTCGTGTGTGGCGAAGACCAGGTCGCACCGCACCGTTCGTCACCGGCGAGGACCGCTCGAGTACCCGATGACCCCGTGGCCGCGGACCTTCCGCGCTCGAGGTGTGACGTCTTGCCGCGCAAGCGCGTGTGGACAGCGCCCCTCGACCCCCCGAATATGGGGCGCTCCGGCACATGAGCTCGTGGCCGCAGAGGTGCACCGTGTCCGACGCAAAGCTGGGACGTAGGGAGCTCGTCACCCTCATCGGCGCCGCCGCCGCCGGCGCTGGCCTGGTCGGGAGGGCGCGGGCCTCCGCGCCCGACGCGAAGCCGGCTGCGGGCGGGAAGACGCCCTGGGTCTACCAGCCGCTCGAGCCCGACGCGGTCGCCGAGCGAGCCTTCGCGAGCTACGCGAAGGGACACTGCATGTACGGCTGCTTCGAGTCGATCGTCGGCACGCTCGCCGACCGCGCCGGCGAGCCCTACCGGTCCTTTCCCTTCGACATGTTCGTCTATGGAGCGGGCGGCGTCGCCGGGTGGGGCACGCTGTGCGGCGCGCTCAACGGCGCGGCGGCTGCCTTCCAGCTCCTCTCCGCGAAGCCCCAGCCGCTCGTCGACGCGCTCTTCACCTGGTACGAGCGCGAGCCGCTCCCGAACTATCGCCCGCGCGGCGCGAAGTTCCCCGACGTGAAGATCGCCGCGGGCTCGCCGCTCTGCCATGCGTCGGTCTCGGAGTGGTGCAAGGCGGCACACAAGAAGACCTACACGCCGGAGCGGAAGGAGCGCTGCGGGGTGCTCACCGCGTCCGTCGCGCGAGAGGCTGTGGTGCTCCTCAACGCCCAGGCGGCCGGGAGGACCATCCCCGCCGCATTCGAGAAGCACACCGAGGAGTGCATGAGCTGCCACGAGCAGGGCGGCGCGCAGGAGAACTCGCGCGGCAAGATGGGCTGCAGTTCGTGTCACTTCAGCTTGGGCACGAAGCACACGCCGCTGTAGCGCGAGGCGGCGAAGCACGGGATCGCAGCGCGTTCGGCTCCGCGCGGCTGAGGCCCTCAGCTCCGCCGCGTCATTGACGATACGTGCGGACCGGCCCGGCAGGTCCTCGGGGAGCTGGCGCCCGAGCGCGCGTCGTGGGCCGGCTTCGTTGCAAGAAAAGCCCGCAGGATCGTCCAACCGGTTGGACGATGAGGCACGCCCACACGGCACTTCGCCCCTCCCCCGTGGGGTGAAGATCTCCAGGGCTGCGGCGCGCAGATCGAGTTCCGCCTTCGCCAACCACGCACGGGCGCCGGCATGCCGCGCATGCTCAGACGACGTGAGACGCAGGACTTCGGGAGAGCGCGGGATCCGCCTCGGCTGCGGCCGCGGACATCACATGCATGCGACCATCCTCGCTCTTCGTCGCCCGCCCGAAGCTCACCCCTCCAGGGTGAACCTCGGCGCGTCCGCCCACAGGCCCTCGAGGTCGTAGAACCCGCGGGCCTCCCTCCCGAAGACGTGCGTGACCACGTCCCCGTAATCGATGAGGATCCAGCGGCCTCCTTCGTAGCCCTCGGTGCCCACCTTGGTGGCGCCGCCCTTCTTCAGCGTCTCGTCGACGTGGTCGGCGATGGCGCCGGCCTGGCGGTCGGAGTCGGCGGTCATCAGCACGAAATAGTCGGCGTAGCTGGTGAGGCCGCGCACGTCGAGGACGAGGACGTCCTCGGCCTTCTTGTCGAGACCTGCGCGGGCGATCTCCTCCGCCCGAGGGCGCGAGGAATCCGGGCGCTCCACCCGCGCAGGCGCGGGCGGTGGAGCGACGTCGAGCCGCTCGGCGAGCTCCCTGGCCGACTTGGGCCGCCGCCCGGGAGCCGGCGCCCCGCGCTCGCGGGCGACCTGGTTGCGGCCCGGCTTCTTGCTGCGGAGCGGACCGCCCTTCCGCTTCTCGATCTTCACCTTGGGGAAGGTCTTCGCCTTGACCTTGAAGGTGGTCGCCTTCGCCTTGAAGGTCTTCTCGCCCGCCTTGAAGTTCTTGTTGCTCGCCTTGAACGTCTTGGGCTTCGCCCGCTGGGTCGCCTTCGCTCCCGCCCCACTCTTCCGCGCTGCCGTCTTCTTCTTGATCATGCCGTTCAGGTCCTCACCTGGCCTTCGCCTTCCACCACGTACTTCTGCGTGGTGAGCTCCGCGAGCCCCATGGGCCCGAAGGCGTGCAACTTCGTCGTGGAGATGCCGATCTCGGCGCCGAGCCCCAGCTCGCCGCCGTCGTTGAACCGCGTCGACGCGTTCACCATCACCGCGCTCGCGACCACCTCGCGCTCGAAACGACGCGCGTTCGCGAGGTCGTTGGTGGCGATCGCCTCGGTGTGCATCGAGCCGAAGCGCGCGATGTGCTCCAGCGCGCCGTCGAGGCCGGGCACCACCCTCACCGCCAGGACGAGGTCGAGGAACTCCTTGCCGTAGTCCTCGGGGCTCGCGGCGACGGCCTTCACGCCCGCCCGGCGCAGGATGCCGAGCGCCGTGGGATCGCAGCGCAGCTCCACCCCAGCCTCCGCCAGCGCCCGCCCCACCTCCGGCAAGAGCTTCGCCGCGGCGGCGCGGTGCACGAGGAGGCACTCCAGGGCGTTGCACACGCCCGGGCGCTGCACCTTGCCGTTCATGGCCAGGGCCATCGCCCGCTCCGGCGGGGCAGAGGCGTCCAGGAAGAGGTGGCACACGCCCTGGTAATGCTTCACCACCGGCACCCGCGAGCGCTCGGCGACGGCCCGGATGAGCGAGGGACCGCCGCGCGGGATGGCCAGGTCGATGAGGTCGTCGAGCTGCAGGAGCGCGAAGGTGGCCTCACGGTCGGGGGTGGGGACCACCTGGGCAGCGGCCTCCGGGAGCCCGGCCGCCGCGAGCCCCTCGGCGAACGCCTCCCCGAGTGCCAGGCACGAGCGCAGGGCGTCCGAACCGGGCCGCAGGATGGCGGCGTTGCCGCTCTTCACGCAGAGGGCCGCCGCGTCGGCGGTGACGTTGGGGCGGGCCTCGTAGACCATGAGCACCACCCCCAGCGGGATGCGGACCTTCTTCACCGACAGGCCGTTGGGACGGCGCCAGCTCGCCGTCACCTCGCCCACCGGGTCGGGGAGCGCGGCGACCTCCCGAAGCGCCCGCGCGATACCGTCCAGCCGCGCCGGGTCGAGGGCGAGCCGATCGAGGAAGGCGGCGGGCTGCCCAGCCTTCCGGGCCTGGGCGAGGTCGGCCCGGTTGGCGGCGAGGATGGCGCGCGCCCGGCGGCGAATCGCGTCGCCAGCGCCGAGGAGGGCGGCGTTCTTCACCTCGGTGGGCGCGTGGCCCAGCAGCCGGGACGCATCGCGCGCCGCGGTGGCGAGCGCGCGCATCTCCCCTTCCAGGCTGGCAGGCTGCCTCATGCGCTCTCCGGCCCTCCCTCGAGGAGGACCATGTCGCTGCGGTGGACGATCTCGTCCAGGTACCTATAGCCGAGCGCCCGCTCGATCTCGCTCGACTTGAGGCCCACCAGGCGCCGGATCTCGTCCGCCCCGTAGCCTGCGAGGCCCCGCGCGAAGGGCGCCTTCCCGCCGGCCACGGCGATGTCCACCGGATCCCCCACGCCGAAGGCGCCCGTCACCGAGCGCACCCCGGAGGGCAGGAGACTTCGCCCGCGCTCCACCAGTGCCTGGCGCGCGCCGGGATCCACCAGGATGACCCCGCGCCCGCGCGCGGCGGCTGCGAGCCATCCCTTTCGGCCGCGCAGCCGGTCGGAGCGCGGGGAGAAGACCGTCCCCACCGGCTCTCCCCGGAGCAGGTCGGCGAGCGCGCCCCGCCGCCGGCCGGAGAGGAGCGCCGTCGTCGCGCCCTGGGCGGCGAGCCGCTTCGCCGCGCGGAGCTTCGTCACCATCCCACCCACGCTGCGCTCCGACCCCGCGCCGCCCGCCATCCGCTCCACCTCGGGCGTGACGCGCGCCACGTCTTCCACCAGGCGCGCTCCGGCCTCCGAGGGCGGTCGATCGTAGAGCCCCTCCACATCGGTGAACATCGCCACCAGCTCGGCCTCGACGCAGGTCGCGACCAGCGCCGCCAGCGAATCGTTGTCGCCGACCTTGATCTCCTCCACCGCCACGGTGTCGTTCTCGTTCACCACCGGCAGCACGCCGAGCTCGAGCAGCCGGGCGAAGGTGCGCCGCGCGTTCAGGAAGCGCTTGCGGCTGGCGAGGTCCTCGGCGGTGAGGAGCACCTGGGCCACCTTCATCCCCTGCGGCGCGAGCGCGTCGCCCCAGGCGCGCACGAGGTCGGGCTGGCCCACGGCGGCGCAGGCCTGCTTGGTGGCCATGTCCCATCCCTTGCGGGAGCGGGAGAGCCCGAGCCGCTCGGCCCCCAGCGCGATGGCGCCGGAGGTGACGAGCACCACCCGCCGCGTCCGCGCCGCGTCCGCCAGCTCGGCGGCGAGCCTGCCGCAGTTCTCGCGGTCGAAGCGGCCCGAGCCGTCGGTGAGCGTGCCTGTGCCGACCTTCACGACGAGCCGCTTCACGCGGGAGAGGGAGGCGCGGGACATGGCGGAGCGGGGAGCATACAGCGTTCGAGCCTGTTCGCCCGCGTGCGTCCGCGAGCTCTTGCTCAGGATGGGCGCATGGAGGGGCGCGGCCTCCTCGGCCCGACACCTCGGGGCGGCGCAGGCCTACCTCGCGAAGGCGCGCCTGCGGACGGAGGTCCTCGACCTCTTGCTCTCGCGCGGCGGCTTCTCGGACGTCGTTCGCGAAGCGCAGGAGCTCGTCGAACGGGTCTGCAAGGGCATGCGGCCGCACGTCGGGATCGAGCCGCCGAAATAGCACGACGAGCGGGTGATCGCGCCCTGAGGCGCGCCGCCCTGGACGAAACCCCCAGGTCGCCCTCGGCTCCGAGGATGATTACAACAGGGTGAGATGGAAGAAGTCTTCGGGAACACGCTCGGCCTCAAGCCCAGCCAGCTGCATGCCCTCCGCCGCACCTTCCGGCGCCGCGTCGACGCCGAGGACGTCATCTCGCCGGAGCTGGCGCGTCACCTCACCGAGGTGTCGCGCGAGACGAACCGGCAGATCGGCGTCCTGCTCGATCGCAAGGGCGACGTGCAGTCGGTGCTGGTGGGGGACGCCCGCAAGCTCGAGCTGCCCGACATCGGACGCGCCCGCGCAGGCTCGCACCGCCTGAGAGGTCTGCGGCTCGTGCACACGCACCTGCACGGCGAGCCGCTCACGCGCGACGACCACACCGACCTCGCGCTCCTGCGGCTCGACCTCGTGGCGGCCATCGAGGTGGGCGAGGACGGGCTGCCCGGCAAGGTGCACTACGCGCACCTCCTGCCGGAGAACCCCACCGGCGCCATGTGGAAGGACGAGGTCGCGCAAACCGTCCACGACCTGCGCTACGACGCGCTCGGCGGCGCGCTGGCGCTGGAGGACGAGTTCGCCCGCGCCTCGGCGCTCCGCCGCACCGGGGAGCGGGAGCGGGCGCTGCTGGTGGGCTTCGGCGACGGCAAGAGGCGGGGCCGTGCCGCCGCGGAGGCCTCGCTGGAGGAGCTGCGCGAGCTCGCGCGCACGGCGGGGGTGGCGGTGGTGGACGCGACGCTGCAGATGCGGCGGCAGATCGACCCGCGCTACCTCATCGGCAAGGGCAAGCTCGACGACGTCCTGCTCCGCTCCATGCAGCTCATGGCGGACCTGATCGTCTTCGACTGGGATCTCTCCCCCTCCCAGGCCCGCGGCATCGGCGAGGCGACCAGCCTCAAGATCCTCGACCGCACCCAGCTCATCCTCGACATCTTCGCCCAGCGGGCACAGTCGGCGGACGGCAAGCTGCAGGTGGAGCTGGCGCAGCTCGAGTACCTCTATCCGCGGCTGGTGGGCAGGGACAGCTCGCTGTCGCGGCTCGCCGGAGGCATCGGCGGCCGCGGCCCCGGCGAGACGAAGCTCGAGATCGACCGCCGCCGCGTGCGCGACCGCATCACCGCCCTGAAGCGGCGCATCGAGAGCCTCTCCGCCAACCGGCAGGTGCGGCGCAAGCAGCGCAACCTGCGCGGCCTGCCGGTCATCTCGATCGTCGGTTACACGAACGCCGGCAAGTCCACCCTGCTGAACGCGCTCACCGACTCCGCGGTGGTGGCCGAGAACGTGCTCTTCGCCACGCTCGACCCCACCAGCCGCCGCCTGCGCTTTCCGCGGGACCGGGAGGTCATCATCACCGACACGGTGGGCTTCATCCGCGATCTCCCCGCCGACCTCGTCAACGCCTTCCGCGCCACGCTGGAGGAGCTCGGCGACGCCGATCTCCTGCTGCACGTGGTGGACGCGGCCGACCCGAACCTCGAGTCGCAGACTCGCGCCGTCGAGGGCATCCTGCGCGACCTCGAGCTCGACGGAAAGCCGCGCCTCCTCGTCTTCAACAAGGCGGACAAGCTCCCCCCTGGACAGGCCGAGGCGCTGGCGCACCGGGAGGACGGCGTCGCGATCTCGGCCGAGACGCGGGCGGGGCTGGAGGGGCTGCTGCGCCGCTGCGACCAGGTGCTCTGGCAGGACGGCAAGGGGCTGGGCCGCGCGGCCCACGGTCCCGATGGCGACGAGGAGCACGAGCCGTCGAGGCTGTTCCCGGCGGCCGTGGCCCCGCTGCGACGGTGAGCGCCGCGCGGACGAAGCCTGTGACGCGGCGCCGGAGGATGGCGTACCCTCGCCCGCTCATGCGCGTACGACGTGCCCTCGCGGTCTCTTCACTCGCCCTTGCCGCCGCGCTCTCCCTGGGCCTCGCCTGCGGCGAGCGCAAGGCGAGCCGGGCCGCCACCGGCTCGACGGGCGATGGCGCGCAGGCCGGCAACGCGGCGGCCGTCGCCTCGACCTCTCCCGTGGACGGCCTCGCCCTGAACGCCGACGAGGTGGCGAAGCTCATCGGCCCCTTCGCCTGGCGCGGCCAGGTCACCTGGACGGTGACCAAGGCGGGCGCGCCGGAGGTGCACGCCACCGAGGACCACCGCGTGCGGCAGGGGGCGAACGGCTCCTTCGAGGCGACGGCCGAGATCGACCCTGGGGGTGGGCCGGCCTCCCTCACCGGCAAGACGGTGATCT
>JBBQEB010000079.1:0-16707 GCA_038320275.1 Myxococcales bacterium
CCGGCGCAGGTCGGCGGTGAGCGGCTCCATCGTCGCCTCAGGAGCCACGCCCGGCGCTTGAGGCTCGGCGCGCAAGGGCATGGGCTCCTGCACCGGCGCGACCGGCGGCGAGCTGACGAACACCGCCTGGAGCGGGCTTTCCGGCACGGTCGGTTCAAGCGCTTGAACCGACGCAGCAGACGGTTCGAGCTCGGCCCCGACCTGCTCCCGTACGGAACCCCGCGTGTCGATGCGCGTGACGAGGCCGCGCTTCGGAACCACCTTCGCCGGTCGGATCGCGGCGGCGATGTCCTTGGCCTCGCGGCTGGAGGCGTGGAAGAAGCGGGGGATGATCTCGCCCTGGTTCGCGGGCGTAATCACCTTCGCCAGCTCCGCCAGGCTGGTGATGCACAGGCGACCATCGCGCAATGGATCGATGATCTCTGGATGGCTCCTCACGAGCTCCGCCGCCTGCGCGCGATAGAACGCCGCGCCCTTCGACAGGCCGAGCCCGCGATGGAGGAAGTAGAAGAGGCTCGTGTAACCCAGCTCTACCCAGCATCGGCGCGCATCGAACGCGGAGAGCGCGAGGAGAAACTCCACCATCCCTTCGTGCTCACGGCGGAGCAGCGATGCGAGGTGCAGGGAGAGCGAGCGTGCGTCGTTCATGCATCGCAGCATCTCACGCCATACTGACATTGCGCGTGATTGGGTTCTGAGGGAGCCCGATGCCAATCGACCACGACCGCGACCCCGACTTCGACCCTCGAGCTCAAACTCGACCCGCGACCGCGACCACGACCTTCGACCCCGACCCCGACCCCGACCGCGACCGCGACCTTCGACCGCGACCTTCGACCGCGACCCCGACCACGACCACGACCCCCGACCGCGACCGCGACCTCGACTCGACCTCGACCTTCGACCCCGACCTTCGACCCCGATTACATTCCTCGCATGGCAAAGCCCAAGATCGAGGACGTCACCTCCGGCAAGGGGACGGAGGCGGTGCGCGGCAAGACGGTGGAGGTGCACTACACCGGCTGGCTCACCGACGGGAAGAAGTTCGACTCGTCCGTGGGAGGTCAGCCCTTCACCTTCAGGCTGGGCGCCGGCGAGGTGATCGAGGGCTGGGACCGCGGCGTCGCCGGCATGAAGGTGGGCGGGAAGCGCAAGCTCACGCTCCCACCCGACCTGGGCTACGGCTCGGCTGGCGCGCCGCCGGACATCCCCGGCGACGCCACGCTGGTCTTCGAGGTGGAGCTGCTGGGGGTGTACTGACGAAGGGAGCGCTCGCCCGGACGGCTCCGGCCGCGGGACGCCCGCTACCCCGGCGGGAGCGTGGGTGACACGGCGAAGGCCGAGGCGGCGGCGTGGCCGATGCCGACCTGCGCCGGTTCCCCCGCCGTCGCCAGCGTCCCCGCGGCCACCGGCTGCTTTCCGGCGGCGAGGCGAGCCGCGCGCCCGAGCAGCCAGCCCAAGCCGCAGGCCGCATCGCGCACGAAGAGCCACGGCGTGCGGACGGAGAGGAGGGACGGGCTGTCCCCCACCCGCGCGGCGGCGTCGGGCGCGAGCGCCTTCACCCCGGCGCCGTGCGTGTAGACGAGCTCCCCGCCGAGCCACGCGGTGAACATCGCCGCGCCCACGGCGGCGCCGCCCACTGCAGCGGACGTCGGGGTGGCGCGGTGGGTGCTGCGCCACATCGCGAGCCCCAGCGCGCCTCCCACGATGGCGAGGTTGCCGATGCCGTGCACCCACATGGCGTCCTGGGCGCGCGCCTCGTCGAGCTCGATCTCCTGCGAGGCCGCCATGCCGGCGAGCCCGGCAAAGAGCCCCGCCCCGGCGCCCATCCACCAGACCTTGCGGGCGATGGAGTCGAGGACGAGGCGGCCGACGAGCTTCTGCCCCGAGGCGACAGCCGCGATGTCGAGGAAGGCCGCGGCGGGCAGCAGGATGAGCGGGGCGTGGACGGTGCTGGGGTGAAGCTCGTGAAGCTGCATCGGCATCGATGACCTCGGCGGCGGGGAGGGGGGACCGCACACAAGGTGCGGTGCCACCTGCCCCGTTTCAAGCGGGACGGCGGCGGATCACGCCCGGCCCACGCTCTCCGCGGGGCTCGCGCCCGCGCCGGCCGCGCTCGCGAGCACCGCCTCCAGCCCCTCGAAGATCTGCTTCACGCTCGGGAGGTGGTCCGCCGAGGTCTCCTCGATGCGGGTCACGCTCTGGCCCGTGTAGAACAGCCCGTGCGAGGTGTCGCCCTTCACCGCGGCGGCCAGGAGCGCGTCCGTGATGCAGAAGCTCTCCTTGTAGTTGCTGGCCCGGCACAGGCACAGCTCGGAGGCGAGGCACTCGATGCAGGCCTTCTTGCGGCCGAAGTAGCCGTCCTTGCCGTAGAACCAGGCTTTGGAGCGGGGAGGGAAGGGCTTGCCCGCTGCGAGCCCTTCCGTGAAGTCGTTCTTCACCGCGCGCGCCTGCATCCCCTTCACGCAGCTCACGATGAGGGTGACCTCCTCCGCGTCCTTCGAGAGGTGCATCTGCTTGAACGAAGGATGCGCATCGCCGTCGCTGCAGGCGAGGAAGCGCGTGGCGAGCTGAGCGCCTGACGCGCCGGCTGCGAACAGAGCCGGCAGATCTCGCCCGTCGATCCCTCCCGCGGCGATGACCGGAAGGGCAGAGTGCTCGAGGACCTCGCGCAGCAGGGCGGGCAACGGATGCCCCACGTCCCCGATGTGGCCTCCCGCTTCGGCACCTTCGGCCACCAGCAGCTCCGCGCCCCACTTCTCGTACATGGCGGCGAGCCTGCCGGAAGAGACGATGCCCACGAACGGCACGCCCGCCTCGCGGCAGGTCCGCACCACGCTCCGAGAGATGCCCGCGCCCTGAACCACGAACGAGACACCCTCCTCGATGGACACGGCGAGGCTCTTCTCGAAGTCGACCTTGTTGATGGCGGCCATGAGGTTCACGCCCACGAAGCCGCTGGGCGCCTCGGCCCGCGCCCGCCGGATCTCGGCGCGCAGCATGGCCTCGCTCTTCACGACCGCCGAGACGGTTCCCACGCCCACCAGCCGCGCGCCGCTGACCGCAGCCACCTTCCCCGCGAGGCCGTCGGAGGCGTGGATGCCCATGGCGCCCTGCACGAGGAGCCGGCGCCCCGATCGGACGATTCCCTCCACCGCGGCGCGCGTGAGAGGTGGCGCGCGGTCGACGGGAGGGACGGGCGCTGCGACTTCACTCTGATTCACGTGGGGCTCCATGACGGCGAACCTAAGGCCGAGGTGTCACCGGTGGGTCACAGGACAGAATATCGCACCACAAAGGGGGGAAGGAACGCCGCGCCGCGGCAGCGCTTGCCGCCCCCCCACCTCGCGTCCCACAATGCGCCGGGTGTTGCCGATCTTCAGCGCGCTCTTCTGGGCGTTCCTCGCGCTGACGCTCCCCTTCTTCTTCGTGGGAGCGCTCGCCGTGTTCCTCGTGACCGCCGCCTTCGACCGCCGACGCGTCGCGCTGCACCTCTACTCCTGCTTCTGGGCCCAGTTCTACATCTTCGCGAATCCGCTCTGGCGCGTGCGCGTCGAGGGCCGCTCGAAGCTGCCCTGGGAGGGCCCCGCGGTGCTGGTCGCGAATCATCTCTCGCTGATCGACATCATCGTGCTGTACGGGCTCTACAGCCCCTTCAAGTGGGTCTCCAAGGCCGAGGTCTTCCGCGTGCCGTTCATAGGCTGGAACATGCGCCTCAATGATTACGTGCCGCTGCGGCGCGGAGACCGGGAGTCGGTCCGCGAGATGGCCGAGCACTGCCAGCGCCACCTCGCCCGCGGCGCGCCGGTCCTCATCTTCCCGGAGGGTACCCGCTCGCGCGACGGCTCGCTCCAGCCTTTCAAGGACGGCGCCTTCCGCCTCGCCATGGAAGCCCGCTGCCCGGTGATCCCCATCGCCGTGCGCGGCACCGGCGATTCACTCCCCAAGCACGGGCTCGCGCTCCGCAAGCCGATGCGAGCGGTGGTGCAGGTCCTCGACCCCATCGATCCGGCGGCCTACGAGGACGTCGCGGCGCTGCGGGAGGCCACACGGGACGCCATCGCGGGAGCGCTCGGCCTCGAGCTCTCGGCGCCGGAAGCCCCCGCTCGCACCAGCGGTTGAGCCCCCGCCGGCCGAGCCGTTCCAGACGGCAGACCCGTGCATCGAAACCTTGCGACATCCGCGGGGAGGGCCTGGCCCTTCTCCCATCACCCGACCTCGAACACGTCCGCGAAGATGATCTCGTCCGCGCGGGCCCGGATGGCCTCGAGCAGCTCCGGCGGCGGCCGCTCGTCGAGCTCGATGACGCAGCAGGCGGCCGCGGCCTCCTGGAACACCGTGTTCTCGATCCGCTGGGCGTTGATGCCTGCCTCCCGCACCGCCCCCAGCACGTTCGCGAGCACGCCCACCCGATCCTGGTGGCGCACCACCAGCCGGCAGCGCGCCGGCGCCCGTTGCACGTTCACGCAGTTCGGCACCTCGCCCGAACGCACGAAGGCGGAGAGGATGCGCACCGTCTCTCGGGCGATGGCGTCCTGCGCCTGGTCGGTGGACGCGCCGATGTGGTGCGTGCCGTAGACGTTCGGGAGGGCGGTGAGCGCAGTCCGCAGCTCGCCCGTGCCGCCCTCCGGCTCCCCGGAGTGCACGTCGAGCCCCACCCGGATCCGGCCGCTCTTCGCCACCTCCAGCAGCGCCGCCTCGTCCACCACCTCCGCCCGGGCCGTGTTCACGAAGATCGATCCGGGCCGCAGGGCTTCGAGCACCTCGCGGTCCACCAGCCCCCGGGTCTCCGCCGTCAGCGGCAGGTGCACGGAGAGCACGTCCACCCGCGAGGCCAGCTGGGCCGGGCTCTCCGCGCGCAGGACGCCCAGCGCCTGCGCGCCCGCGGCGTCGAGCGAGCGCGACCAGGCGCGGACGCGCATGCCCAGCCCGCGCGCCCGCGCCGCCGTCGCGCGCCCGATGGCGCCCAGCCCGAGGCATCCGAGATCGCGCTCGAAGAGCCCGCGCGCGGACGAGAAGCCCTTCTTGTCCCATCGGCCCTCCCGGAGGGCCTGGACGTTGTCCGGGATCCGGCGGTCGAGGGCCAGCACGAGGCCGATGGCGAGCTCCGCGACCGCGATGGCGTTGCCGCCGGGGCAGTTCGCCACGTACACGCCGTGGCGGGACGCGGCCGCCACGTCGATGGTGTTCGTGCCGGCCCCGGCGCGGATCACGAGTGAAAGGGCGGTGCCGGCGGCGAAGACGTCCGCGGGAACCTTCTTGGATCGCACGATCAGGACCGAGGCGCCCCCCACCGCGCCCGCCAGGTCGCTCGACCCGAGCCCGGGCCGATGGTCCACCTCCAGTCCCAGGGCCGCGATGTCGGCCAGCCTGTCCTCGGGGAACGCGTCGGCGATCAGTACCTTCACGATTCGTCCTCCTGGGCGACGCGCGCGAGTCACCAACGGTCACGCGCGGTGCTGCTCGCCCCCCATCAGTAGTCGCCCGCGGGACAGGCGCCGCGCCATCGCCGGCTGACGCACGGCGTCGCGAAAATGGAGCGCACCCGGCGCTTGATGCTCCGGGGAGGTGCGGCTATCGTGGCCGCCCCCGCATCACTTTTTCCTCATCCATGCAGCGCGGAGGATCGCATGAGCGATCGCAAGCCCATCCGGAAGGTGCTCGTCGCGAACCGCGGCGAGATCGCGGTACGCGTGATGCGGACCTGCCGTGAAATGGGCATCAAGACCGTCGCGGTGTACTCCGACGCGGACCGCGGCTCCCTCCACGTCCGCTTCGCCGACGAGGCGGTCCACATCGGGCCGCCGCCGTCGCGCGAGAGCTACCTCGTGATGGACAAGATCCTGGGCGCGGCGCGCGCCACCGGTGCGGACGCCATCCACCCTGGGTACGGCTTCCTCTCCGAGAAGGCGGAGTTCGCCCGGGCGCTCGACACCGCCGGGATCACCTTCATCGGGCCGCGCGCCGAGTCGATGGACGCGATGGGCGTGAAGACCACCGCCCGCAAGAACATGGCGGATGCGGGCGTGCCCACCGTCCCTGGGTCGCCCGCGCCCATCTCCGACGAGAACGAGGCCAGGGCCTACTCCGACTCCATCGGTTACCCGGTCATGATCAAGGCCGCGGCCGGCGGCGGCGGCAAGGGCATGAAGAAGTGCGAGCGCTCCGAGGACTTCCTCTCGATGTGGCAGAGCGCGAAGCGCGAGGCGGGCAGCGCCTTCGGCGACGACCGCATGTACATCGAGAAGTTCCTGGAGAAGCCGCGGCACGTCGAGATCCAGGTCTTCGCCGACGAGTACGGGAACACCATCTTCCTCGGCGAGCGCGAGTGCTCGGTGCAGCGCCGCCAGCAGAAGGTCATCGAGGAGAGCCCGTCCTGCATCCTCGACGACAAGATGCGCAACGCCATGGGTGAAGTGGCGGTGCGCGCCGCCAAGGCAGTGCGCTACCGCGGCGCAGGCACGGTCGAGTTCCTCGTCGACGCGCACCGGAACTTCTACTTTCTCGAGATGAACACCCGGCTCCAGGTGGAGCATCCGGTGACCGAGATGTGCACCGGGCTCGACCTCGTGCGCATGCAGATCGAGGTGGCCCAGGGCGAGAAGCTCGCCATCGCGCAGGAGCAGGTGGTCCGGCGCGGGCACGCCATCGAGGCGCGCGTCTACGCCGAGGACCCGGCCAGGAACTTCATGCCCAGCCCCGGGCGCATCAGCTACCTGCGCGTCCCGGCCGGCCCGGGCATCCGCGACGACTCCGGCGTCTACACGGGGTGGGTGGTCCCGCAGTTCTACGACCCCATGATCTCGAAGCTGCTCGCCTGGGCGCCCACCCGCGAGTACGCCATCGAGCGGCTGAAGCGCGCCCTCGGCGAGTACACGGTGCACGGCATCACCGTGAACCTCCAGTACCTGAGAGCCGTGCTCGATCACCCCGCGTTCCGGTCCGGCGAGTACGACACCGGCTTCTGCGGCAAGTTCGAGAAGGAGCTCCTGGTGAAGCCCGACCCCCGCTACGAGCACGTCGCGCTCATCGCAGCGGCGGTGGCGGCCTACAGGCGCGATCATGACGCAGCGGAGGCCTCGGCGGCGCGCGCCGGGCAGACGGCTGCGCCGCGTTCCAACTGGCAGCGGCTCGGGCGCGCCCGGTCGCTGCGCGGGAGCATTCGATGACCACGTACGTGGCGCTGCTGGACGGTGGACGTCGCGAGGAGACGATCGACGTGACGCCGGAGGGACCGGGCGTGTACCGGGTCGAGATGGGAGGCGAAGTGCACCAGGTGGACGCCTTCCGCCACGACTACGGCACCGTGAGCCTGCTCGTCGACACGGCGAGCTATTCGGTGCAGCTCGACGCCGGCGACTCGGAGGTGAAGGCGTACATCCGCGGCTCGGCCTACCCGCTGGAGATCCTCGACGAGCGTCGCTTGCGGATGCGGCGCGCGGCCGGCAAGTTCACCGTCGAAGGCAAGCAGACGTTGACGGCGCCGATGCCGGGCAAGGTGGTGAAGGTGCTCGTCAAGGTGGGGGACGAGGTGAAGGAGGGGCAGGGCCTCGTCGTCATCGAGGCCATGAAGATGGAGAACGAGATGAAGAGCCCGAAGGACGGGAAGATCGTGGAGCTCGCGGTGGTGGAAGGTCAGGCAGTCGAGGGCGGCGCGAAGCTCGCCGCCGTGGAGTGAGCGTGTCCGAGAAGAAGCGATGGCTCGAGTCCGCCTACGGCAAGGCCGTCAAGAAGTCGCCCGCGCGGCGCGCGACCTTCGAGACCACGGGCGGAGTACCCCTCGATCCGGTCTACACGCCCGAGGACGTGAAGCCTGGGCTCGACGAGCGCCTCGGCCTGCCGGGCGAGTTCCCGTTCACGCGCGGCGTGCAGTCCACCATGTACCGCGGCCGCTTCTGGACCATGCGGCAGTACGCCGGGTTCGGGACGGCTGAGGAATCGAACAAGCGCTACCGCTATCTCCTCGCCTCGGGACAGACCGGCCTCTCGGTCGCGTTCGACCTCCCCACGCAGATGGGCCGCGACTCGGATCACCCTCGCGCGCGCGGCGAGGTCGGCAAGGTGGGCGTCGCCATCGACTCCATCTCCGACATGTCGACGCTGCTCGACGGTCTGCCGCTCGGCAAGGTCTCGACGTCGATGACCATCAACGCCACCGCCGGGATCCTGCTCGCGCTGTACCAGGCAGTGGGCGAGCGGCAGGGGGTCCCCGCGGCGGAGCTGCAGGGCACCATCCAGAACGACATCCTCAAGGAGTACGCGGCGCGCGGCACGTACGTGTACCCGCCCGAGCAGTCGCTCCGCCTCATCACGGACATCTTCGCCTACACCGCGAAGGTGATGCCCAAGTGGAACCCCATCTCCATCAGCGGGTACCACATCCGCGAGGCCGGCTCGACGGCGGTGCAGGAGGTCGCGTTCACGCTGGCCGACGGCATCGCCTACGTCGATGCGGCCGTTCGCGCCGGGCTCGACGTCGACGCCTTCGCGGGCCGCCTGTCGTTCTTCTTCAACGCGCACAACAACCTGCTGGAGGAGGTGGCCAAGTTCCGCGCTGCCCGCCGCCTCTGGGCGCGCATCATGAGGGAGCGCTTCAAGGCGAAGGACCCGCGCTCGATGATGCTGCGCTTCCACACGCAGACGGCCGGTTCCATGCTCACCGCCCAGCAGCCGGAGAACAACGTGGTGCGCGTGACGCTGCAGGCGCTGGCGGCGGTCCTGGGAGGCACGCAGTCGCTCCACACCAACTCGCGCGACGAGGCGCTGGGGCTCCCCACCGAGGATGCGGTGCGCGTCGCGCTCCGCACGCAGCAGATCATCGCCAGCGAGTCCGGCGCGGCCGACGTCATCGACCCGCTGGGCGGCTCGTACATGATCGAGGCCCTCACCGACGATATCGAGTCGCGCGCGGAGGAGTACATTCGCAAGGTCGACGACATGGGCGGGATGGTGCAGGCCATCTCCAAGGGCTACGTGCAGCGCGAGATCCAAGAGGCCGCGTACACCTGGCAGCGCCGCGTCGAGTCGAAGGACCTCACCGTGGTCGGGGTGAACGCCTTCAAGTCCGAGGATCCGGCGGTTCCGACGCTGAAGGTCGATCCCGCGCTCGAGGCGCAGCAGGTGGAGCGGCTGAAGAAGTTCCGCTCCGCCCGTCCGCCTGGCGACTCGGAGGCGACGCTGAAGGCGCTGCGCACCGCCGCCAAGGGAACCGAGAACCTGATGCCGCTCATCCTCACCGCGGTCAAGGCGCACGCCACCCTGGGCGAGATCTCCGACGCGCTCCGGGACGTCTTCGGCGAGTACAAGGAGTCGGTGGTACTGTAGCCCTTGTGAGCCAGGGCGAGGAGCGCTCCGGGCCGAGCCCGGGGCCCCACCTCAACGGCGCGGGCGCCGCCGGGAAGATCGACGCCGCTGCCGCTTTCGCGGCCGGCCTGCGTCAGCAGGGGCAGCTCCAGGCCGACGCGCCGATCCGGCTGTGGTACCTCGCCGCCGCGGCGCAGGCCACCGGGGAGCTCGCGCTGGGAACGCCTGGCGCGCGACTGCGAGTCCACTTCCGGCGGGGCGTGGTCGAGCACGCGGTCTCCGACGCGCCCGAGGACGACCTTGGGCGCCTGCTGGTGGCGCGCCGGGCGGTGACGCCGGTGGCGCTGGCCGCGGCGGAGCTGTCACGGGCCGCAGGCGGGGGCGACCTCGTGGCCGCCCTGGTGCGGTCCGGTGCGCTCGATGCCGGCGCGAGCTTCCGGCTCCTGCAGGAGCATGGGCTCGCCGTCCTCGCCCGCGCGGTGGCAGCGGGGAGCGGGACCTGGGAGTGGCTTCCGGGCGCTGCGACTTCGCCCTCCGCCTTCCAGCTCGGCGGCCGGTGGGGCCTCCTCTGCGAGGCGGTGCGTCGCTTGGAGGGCGCCGCGGTCCGAGCGCTGCTGGGCGACAGGCTGCACCGGAAGGCCCAGCGCTGCGGGGGGAGGGTCGCGCTCCTGGAGCTGAAGCTGACCGCCCTGGAGGCTCGCGCGGCGGCGCTCTTTGCGTCCCGTGCCAGCCCGGCCCGACTCGCCGCCAGCAGCCCCGACTTCGACACTGTCCTGCGTGTGGCGCTCTTGCTCGGCGAGACGGAGCTGCTCGCCTTCGGGGAGGTGGACGGAGGGGAGATCGCTCCGGCCGCGACCGCGACCGCGAGCCGGACCCCGACTTCGACCACGAACCCGACCGCGACCCGGACCGCGAACCCGACTGCGACCGCGACCGCGAACCCGACCTCGACCTCGACCGCGAACCCGACCCGAACCCCGACCGCGACCGCGAACCCGACTGCGACCTCGACCCCGACCGCAAACCCGACCGCGCCCCGAACCCCGACCTCGGCCCATAGCCCCCCTCCCGCTCGGCCGCCCCCGCGCCCCGCGGCTCCTCCCCCCAGCGACGCACGCGCGCTGCAAGCGTTTCACCAGAAGATCTCCGGAGCCGATCACTTCATCGCCCTCGGCGTGGCGCGCGACGCCACCCCCGCGCAGGTCAAGGCCGCCTACTTCCAGCTCGCGCGCACCTACCACCCCGACGCTGCGCCCATGACCGAGCCCGAGGAGCTGCGGCGGCTGCGGGGCCGGGTGTTCGGGCGCATCAGCGAGGCGTGGGCCGTCCTCGGAGACGCGGCGAAGCGCGCCCAGCACCTGGCGGAGCTCACGGGCAAGGCCGGTGCCGTGGACGTGTCGGCCATCTTCAAGGCGGAGGAGGTCTTCCGCGTCGCCGTGGCGCACGTGAGGGCGCGGCAGTACGACAAGGCCCTCCAAGCGCTGGCGGAAGCGACCTCGCTGAACGCCGACGAGGCGGAATTCTCGATCTGGAAGGCCTGGGTCGGGTTCTTGATGGGCGCAGACAAGAAGTCCGCCCACGCGGCGAGCGCAGCCGTCATCGATGCTGCGCTGGCGAAGAACCCGCGCTGCCCCGCCGGGTACCTGTTCCTCGGCAGGATGGCGAAGTTCCTGGGAGAGCTCGACCGCGCCGAGCGGAGTCTGAAGGCGGGGCTCGCGATCGCCCCGCGCGACGAGGAGCTCGTCCGCGAGCTCCGCTACCTGAGGAAGTGACCCGTGCCCGATCCGACCCGCTCGAAGAAACAGTCGCTCATGCCGAGCTCGCCGCTGCGCCGCAAGCTGCGCGCGGCGGGCCACCACCTCGCTCCCGTGATCCTGGTGGGAAAGGGCGGGCTCAACGATGCCGTGCTGCGCGAGCTCTCCAAGGCGCTCGACGCCCACGAGCTGGTCAAGGTGAAGGTGGGCACCGAGAGCCCCGAGGACCGCTTCGCGGTCGGCGATCGCATCGCCTCGGGAGCGCGCGCCCAGGTGGCGCAGATCCTGGGCCGGACCGTGCTCGCGTACCGGAAGCACCCGCGACAGCGCCGGTACGAGGAGGGTCCGCTCGCGCCGGAGGCCGAGGCGACCGAGCCAGACCGGAAGCTGCGCGGAAGGCGCGCCGCCGGCCGCCGGAGCGCGGTGCCCTCGAAGCGTCCCGTGAAGGGAGCTCCCAGGAGGACTGCCGGTAAAGCCGGCACGGGGAGCGCCAAGTCGCCTGGAAAGCGGCCGGCCCGAGCGGCGGGGCGGCGGGGGCGTGAGGGCTGACGGTCCCGTGCCCGCCTCCCGCCTGGCCGGGTCCGGCCGCGTCCAGATGACGCTCGCGGTGAAGCGGCTCATCCGCGACGTGGCCCTGCGGGTGCCCGAGCTCTCCCATGTCCGGGCGGCCTCGGTGCTGGTGGTGGCTGGCGAGGCGCGCGGCGTCTCCCGGGCCACCATCCGTCCCGGCAACGTGGGGCCCGCGCGCGGGGAGGGGCCACGCCGCTTCATCCGGGTGGGCGGGCGGCGCATGCTCTACGTCATGACGTTGCGCCCGCTGTGGTTCGCGGCCTCCGTCCCGGAGGAGCGGATCGGCACCGTCTTCCACGAGCTGTACCACGCGTCGGCGAGCTTCGACGGCAAGCTCCACCGCGGGCGGCGCCACGCGGTGCTCCCGCGGCCCGCCTTCGACCGCGAGGTCCATGAGCTTCTGGAGCGCTACCTCGCCTGCGCGCCGGCCGAAGTCGTGGAGCCCTTCGGGCGGGAGGGGATCGCCGAGGTGCTGCTGTGGCTGCGCCTCCCGCGGGCGAGCGAGGGCGACGCCTCCCTCGACGTCGACCAGCACCTGATCCGGGGCTGGATGCCCATGTCCCCCCCTGCGCGGCGGCGCTCCGGCTCCGGGAGCTCTGGAAGGCCGCCGCTGCCGTGATGGCGGTGCTCCGGCCCCTCCGGACGGATCAACGTTGCGCGGGGCCGCCGGGCCGCCCTATGCAGCGCGTGCCCATCCCTTTCCAGAGGTGCAAAGACGATGAAGGTCGCGATCCTGACCGGTGGCGGTGATTGCCCGGGCCTCAACGCGGTGATCCGCGCCGTGGTCCGTCGCGGCGAGCAGCACGGCTTCGAGTTCGTCGGCGTCCGGGAGGGCTGGCGAGGCCTGCTCGAGAACAACCACTTCCGCCTCGACCGCAACGCGGTGAGCGGCATCCTGCCTCTCGGAGGCACCATCCTCGGCACCTCCCGCACCAACCCCTTCAAGAAGGAGGGCGGTCCGCAGATGGTCCTCGACGCCGTGGCCAAGGCCAACATCGGCGCGGTGGTGGCCATCGGAGGGGAGGACACCCTGGGCGTCGCGAAGAAGCTCTTCGACCTCGGCCTGAAGGTGGTGGGGGTCCCCAAGACGATCGACAACGACCTCTCCGGCACCGACTACACCTTCGGCTTCGACACGGCCGTCACCATCGCGACGGAGGCCATCGACCGCCTCCACACCACCGCCGAGGCGCACAACCGCGTCATCGTCTGCGAGGTCATGGGCCGTCACGCGGGGCACATCGCGCTGCACAGCGGACTCAGCGGGGGGGCCGACGTCATCCTCATTCCCGAGCGGCCCATTGTGCTCGAACAGGTGTGCCAGCACCTGCGGGCGCGCCTCGCCCACGGGCGGCGCTTTTCCATCGTGGTGGTGGCCGAGGGAGCGCAGGTGCAGCAGGGGAAGGACGAGGTCCAGACGCGGGACCTGGACGAGTTCGGCCACGTCCGGCTGGGTGGCATCGGTGCCTTCCTGGCGAAGGAGATCGAGCTCCGCACCGGCATCGAGACGCGTGCCACGGTGCTGGGGCACATCCAGCGAGGCGGGAGCCCCACCGCGCGGGACCGCATGCTCGCCACGCGCTACGGCGTGTATGCCGCCGACCTCGTGCGCGACGGCCGCTTCGGCCAGATGGCCGCGCTCCACGGAGACACCATCGTCTCGGTCTCGCTCGAGGAGGCCACGCGCGCGCTGCACCTCGTCGACCCGAAGCTGTACGAGCTGGCGGAGATCTTCTTCGGGTGAAGCGAAGCGTTCGCCTCCCGCTCACCGCGGAGGGGCGGCTCGACCGCGCCCTGGCCGACGCCCTCGGGACCGGCCGGGCAGCGATCAAGGCCGCCTTCGCGGCGGGCGAGGTGCGGGTGGGCCCACGCCGCGCCCGCGCCGCGGACGCCGCCCAGCCCGGAGCGCTGGTGGAGCTGGAGCTCGAGACCTCGGCCGGTCCGCCGGAGCCCGCGCCCGAGCTCCCGCTGGTGGTGCTGGCCGAGGCGCCGGCCTGGCTCGTCTGCGACAAGCCGCCAGGGCTCGCCACCCATCCCCTGCGCGACGGGGAGCGCGGCACGCTCGCGAACGCGGTCGCCGCCCGCTACCCTGAGTGCGCCTCCGCCTCCCCGGATCCGCGCGAGGGCGGGGCCCTGCACCGGCTCGACGTGGAGACGAGCGGCTGCGTGCTCTTCGCGCGCGAGCCGGCGGCCTGGGCGGCGCTCCGCGCGCGCTTCGCCGCCCGCCAGATCGAGAAGGTCTACCTCGCGCTGGTGGTGGGCCGGGTCTCGGCGGGCGGAGTGCTGTCGGTGCCGCTCGCCCAGCGCGGAGCCAGGGTCGTGCCCGTGGACGATCCCGAGCGCCCGCCGCGGACCACCGGCAAGCCGCGCCCGGCGGAGACGCGCTACGAGGTGTCGCGACGGTTCGCCTCGCACACGCTCCTCGAGGTGCGGATCGCCACCGGTGTCATGCACCAGATCCGCGCCCACCTGGCCTTCCTCGGCCACCCGGTGGCCGGGGACGTGGTGTACGGAGGGCCTGGCGCCGAGCTCGAGGGGCTGGGCCGCCACGCAC
This sequence comes from Myxococcales bacterium, assembly GCA_038320275.1. Classification (GTDB taxonomy): domain Bacteria; phylum Myxococcota; class Myxococcia; order Myxococcales; family Anaeromyxobacteraceae; genus Anaeromyxobacter_A. The sequence continues at coordinate 14,182 of JBBQEB010000079.1, forward strand.
TCCACGCAGCGGCGCTCGGCTTCGACGCGCCGGAGGGGGGACGCGCTCGCGTGGAGAGCCCGCTTCCGCCGGAGCTGGTCCAGGCGATGGACCGGCTCCCGCCGCTCCAGCCCGGCTGACCTACGCTCCGCCGAGAGGTGCGGGCCGCGGCCCCTACTGCGGTGCGGGGGCGGGTGCGCCGGCGGCGGCTGGCGAGGCGGGTGCGCCGGGCGGCGGTCCTTCGTTGGCGGCCGAAGGAGGGTCCGTCATCATCCCGATGGTGTTGACGCCTGCCTGGTGCGCGAGATCCAGCACCTTCACGGCCACGTCGTACTTCACCGCGTCCTCGGCGTTGAAGAAGAGCACCTTCGACATCCGGCCCGTGTAGGCGTCCTTCAGGTACGCCATTGCGTCGTCGATGGATCGATCCTGCCGGTTGAGCAGCACGCGGCCGTCGGCCTTCACCGTCATGACGGTCTGATCGGGCGGGACCTGATCGGGCGGGATGACCTGGGCCTGGGGCTCGTATTCCGGCACGCGCATGAACATCTGCTTCTCGGCGAGCGGCGTCATCACCATGAAGATGATGAGCAGCACGAGGACCACGTCGATGAGCGGCGTGACGTTGATGTCCGTGACGGGACGCTTGGTCCCCAGCCCCATCGCCATGGCTATTGACCCTCCTCGAGCTTCTGCTGCGAGGCGGCCAGCGACACGCCGACCACGTGCGTCTTGGAGATCTCGAGGATGGCCTCGCGCGCGACCTTGTAGTCGATCCCCTTGTCGCCCTTCACCACCACCGGCGCGCCCGGGCGCAGCTGCATCTCGGTGGTGAGCGCGTCGGAGAGCTGCTTGCGCGGGACCTCCACCTTGTCCACCCAGGTGCGGCCGTCGCTGGTGATGGAGACGAGGATGGGATCACCGCCGTGCTTGAGCTCGGAGACCATCTTCGCGCTCGGGAGCTGCACCGCCTTCCCGCGCTGCAGCATGGGCGTGATGACCATGAAGATGATGAGCAGCACCAGGCAGACATCCACCAAGGGAGTCACGTTGATGTCGCTCTTGACGCCTTTCCCACCGATCTCCATCGACATGGACGCCCCCCTCGCTCCCGCTACTTCGCCTTGAGGTTCGCTGCGGCGACTGCGGCGGTGCTGGCGGTGACGTTCACGGAGGTTTCCACCCGGCCTTCCTTCAGGAAGTAATCGACGAGCTCGTTGGCTGAGTCGTTGATGTCGACCTGCATGTCCTCCACCCGGTTGGTCAGGTAGTTGAACATCATGACCGCCGGGATGGCCACCAGCAGCCCGAAGGCGGTGGTCACGAGCGCCTCGGAGATGCCGGCCGACACCGATCCCAGACCGCCCGAGCCAGTGGCGGCCATCGACTGGAAGGCGGTGATGATGCCGGCCACCGTGCCCAGCAGCCCGACGAAGGGCGCCGTCGAGCCGACGGTGGCGAGGGCGCCCAGACCGCGCCGGAGATCGGCCACGGTGCGCATCGACGAGCGATCGACCGCGCGGTTCACGGCGGCGATGACGTCGAAGTCACCGACATCGTCCGGGCCGTGGGTACGCATGGCCCTCATGCCGCGATCGTATTCTTCGATCGCGAGCCCAAGGACCTTGGAGAGGTGCCCGCGCCCGAGCTTCTTGGAGAGCTGGACCGCATCGCCGTACTTACGGCCGGGCAGGAGCCCGCGGAGCTGCTCGGCGTACTGGCGCGACGCGGTCGACGCCCGCGAGTAGGTCACGAGTCGCTCGGCCATCACGCCGAGGGAGTAGATGCTCATGATGGCGAGCACCGCCGCGATGAACTTGGCGAAGGGGCCCATCGTGTGCCACATCGACAGGAGGTCGAAGGACATGGCGGGGGCGCCTTCGGCGGCCAGGACCAAATGGTTCACGGCGTCTACGATAGGAAGCGACATCGAACGTCTCCCTGTGAGTGCTGAGGCGAGAAAGTCTTCGGCGGTGGGCGCTCGCTAGCCGCTCTGGAAGCGGATGGGAAGGATGACCCAGTACTTGGCGGGTCGCCCCTGGGCGTTGGCCCCTGGAACCCAGGAGCACTGCTGGATGGCCTGCCAGATGGCGCCCGCGATGCGCTGATCTGCCACGGACCCCATGACCTGGAACAGGCTGGGGCGGCCGTCGGCGCCGATGGCGAACTTGACCGTGACCGGGGCCGAGACGAAGCCCTGCAGCCCTTGCGGGATCCGCACGGTGCTCTGGACGCAGTTGCGCTGCGCCTGCTGCGGCGCCTTGGCACCCGCGGTCACGTAGGCCGGAGCATCCTCGATGCTCGGGCCACCGGCAGGCGCCGTGCCGCCCACGACGCCGCCGATCACGCCTCCCTCGACGCCGTCGTCGCTGCCCTCGTCCGGCTCGTCGATGGGGGCGCTCTTGTCGACCTGCTTCAGCTCGAGGGGAACCTCCTTCGGCTGGATCATGGCCATCGCGCTGACGGGGCGGGGCTTGGGCGTGTCGGTCTTCGGCTTGGGCGCCGTCTTGCGGCGCGGCGCGGGAGGGGGCGGCGGAGGGGGGGGAG
>JBBQEB010000080.1:0-16670 GCA_038320275.1 Myxococcales bacterium
GTCTCGTCCCGCGCGGTCGCGCCGACGAGGAGATGCAGCCCCGGGGCGAGTGGCAGGCCGTAGCGGGCGACGAGCCCCGCGCGGCGGTCGTCCTGCCCGTCGCGAGGGGTGAGGTGGTAGGGGGAGCCAGGGAGGTCGCGCGAGCCGCCGGAGAGCTGGACCACCGCGTCGAGGCGGCCCGGCCCGAGCCGGGCGAAGCCCTTCGCCAGTGCACCTGCGGTGAAGGCAGCATCGTGCGTGCGCACGCGCTCCTCGGGGGCGCCACCCACCGCGAGGGTGGGGTCGAACAGGTAGGTGAAGTCGCCGCGGGTGGTGTCCGCCGCCACCGAGCCCAGGAGCCCCCATCGCTCGCCACCGACCGCGCCCTCGGCCGAGCCGTCGAAGGTGCTGAACGAGCCCGCGCTCGCCTCCGCCGCCCAGGTGCCCCCGGGGCTCGCGCGGGTGACGATGTTCACCACCCCGCCCATCGCGCCGGGCCCGTAGAGCGCCCCCTCGCTTCCGCGCACAACCTCCAGGCTGCCGATCCAGGCGCGTGGGATGCGCGAGAGGTCGACCCCACCGCCCGCGGCCCCGTGCAGGGGAAGGCCGTCGAGGTAAACCTGCACCTGGTCGGAGGTGGAGCCGCGGATGGAGACGGTGGCGAGCTGGCCCAACCCGCCGAACCCGTTCACCGCGACGCCCGGCGCCGTGGAGACGAGCTCCGCCACGCCCTTCGCCTCCCCGGCGTAGCGGCTTGCATCGATCACCGTGGCGGCGGCGGTGGAGTCACCAGCCGCCTCCGCGCGCGGCAGGTGGACGACGATGGGCTCCTCGGTCGAGGTGGGAACCTCTCCCTCGTCGGCGCCCAACGCGCGCGAGCTCGCCGGCGCCGCGATCGCGGACAGGAGGACGAGCGCAAGGCCCGCGCGATGGCGATGGACAGGTCTCAGAGCACGCGCGTCTCCTTCGGACGCGGGCCATCGGCCGCGCACCATGCGCGGCCACGCTCCGAAGAGAGGTCTCCTGGCTCCCGGGGAGCGGCAGCTTCGCCGCGGTGCCTGCCGCCTTCCCAGCCCGCGCTCGCGGGCCAGTGGCGACGATCTGCAGGCACCTTCCCCGGCTACAGTGGCGGGACCGCGCCGGATTCGGCGCTCGACCTCGAGCGCGTGGACCGGCTTCCCTGTTCCTCGGAGCGGTGGTTCAGCCCGGTTCGTAACGCGCGAGGTGGAGGCGCGTCAAGACATGGCGGGCCCGCCCTCCGCGGCGGGAGAGCGGGCCTCGAGCACTGCGGAAGCGAGGTGCAGCCTACTTGCGTGCGACCGGCTTGGGGGCGGCCGGAGCTGCCGAGGCCGTGCCGAGCGCGAGATGCGCGCGGTTCTTCTCGATCCAGGACGGCGAGACGCCCTTCACCACGAGGAGATCCTCCAGGCTGCGGAACGGCGTCCGTACGCGCTGGGCGACCATGGCCTCCGCCTTCTTCCGCCCCACGCCGGGCAGCCGCATGAGCTGCACCACCGGCGCCCGGTTCACGTCGATGCGCTCCCCGGACGGGAGCGCCTTCTTGGCGGCGAGGGCGGGGGCCGCACCGAGGAGCGCGGCGAGGACGAGGAGCGTGCGCGCGGTCTTCACGGCATCACCTCCGCGGCGGCCGTCGCCTGCGCCGCGCCGTTGGCGGGACGGACCTCGTCCCAGGTCTTCGCCTCGCGGATCTGGAGGCGGTTCGTGCCGATGGGGACCGCGTCCAGCACGAGCGTCGTGCTGCCGTCGCGGTTGGCCCAGGCCGCCCCCACCTTCAACCAGTAGGCGGGGCGGTCCTTGCGCTCGAGGATGGCGTACACGGCGAGGGGCTTCTTGCCCCCGCCGTTGGGGATGTCGTTCATGGCTTCTCCGTGGGTGAATGGCCGCACCTGCGGCCAGCCCGGGAGAGAGCAACGGGCGTGCCCTGCCGCCGCATCGGGCGGGCGCCCCCTCGGACCACCTCGATGAGGCTGCTCGCCGGACCGGGGGGCGCGCCGCGGTCCGGTCGGCGAGATCAGTTCACGTCGGGCCGCGGGAAGTGAGGCGCGTTGCCGAGATCCACCGGCCCGAAGCGCGCCTCGTACTGGGCGAGGTTGTCCTGCAGCGCGTGGAGGAGGCGCTTCAGGTGCTTGGGGGTGGTGATGATGCGCGAGCGGACCACCGCCTTGGGCGCCTGAGGCTGCACATAGATGAGGTCGAGGGTGAACTCGGTCTCGCTGTGGTTCACCATGGCCAGGTTCACGAAGGCGCCGTTGGCGGTGACGGGATCGATCTCGATCTGGAGCGGCACCGCGCCGGGAGGAGGGGTCGTCGGCTTGTCGGACATGCGGCGGAGCATGGGCCAAAGCACGGTCGGGGAGAAGCTGCGCCCGCACTTTCAGGCCCGGATGGGAAGTGCCCCCGCACCGTCTCCCCGGGTAGACGGACAGGCGTGACCCGAGCGGCCGTCCTCCAAGCGAACGCGGCCCCTCCCGCGGGCGTGGCGGACGCGTTCAGCCTGCCCGGCGGTCCCGACGCCGCGCTCCTCCTGCACGGGCTCACCGGCTCGCCCTTCGAGCTGCGCCCCGTGGCGGACAGGCTCCACGCGGGCGGGCTGCGCTGCGTGGCGCCGGTGATGGCGGGCCACGGCGGCGCGCCCTCGGCGCTGCGCGGCATGTCCTGGACGCGATGGGTGGACGAGGCGAGGGGCCACCTCGATGCGCTCGCCGGTGCCCGGAGAGTTCTGGTGGTCGGATGCTCCATGGGCGCACTCGTCGCCTGCGCGCTCGCGCACGACGCGCCGGAGAGGGTTTCGGCCCTGGCCCTGCTCGCCCCGGCGCTGCGGCTGGGGGGATTGGCGCGGCTGGCGGGGCTCCTCGCGGCTCCGCCCGCGCTGCGCCGCTTCCTCCCCACGGTGCCCAAGCTCGCCGGCTCCGACGTCCGCGACCCCGAGATGCGCCGCCTGAACCCCACCATGCGCGGCGTGCCGCTCGCCGCCGTGGGGGAGCTGCGGGAGCTCGCCGCGCACGTCGACCGCATCCTCCCGCAGATTCATGCGCCCGCCCTGGTGGTGGCCGGCGCGCGGGATCACACGGTGAGCCTGTCCGGCGCCCGGCGGCTGGCGCGGCGCCTGGGGGGAACGGCGCGGCTGGTGGTGCTGCCGGAGAGCTTTCACCTCGTCGGCATCGACGTGGAGCGAGACCGCTGCGCGGCCGAGGTGGCCGCGTTCTTCGACAACCTGCCCGCCGCTGCGCGGGCCTGACGAAAGGGACATCCTTTGCGACCGGGTACGGGCACGTACGTGATGGCGATCGACCAGGGGACGACCGGGACCACCGTGCTCATCCTCGACAAGCGGCTGGCGGTGAAGGCGAAGGCGAACTTCGAGTTCCGCCAGATCTTCCCGAAGCCGGGCTGGGTGGAGCACGATCTCGAGGACATCTGGGGATCGGTGCACTCCGCGGTGCAGAAGGCGCTGCGGGAGGCCGGGCTGCGCGGCCCGGAGATCGGTGCCATCGGCATCACCAACCAGCGCGAGACGACCGCGATGTGGGACCGGCGCTCGGGCAAGGCGGCCCACAACGCCATCGTGTGGCAGGACAGGCGCACCGCAGACCTCTGCGCGAAGCTCAAGGCAGAGGGGCGGGAGGAGCACGTGCGGCAGAAGACGGGGCTCGTCCTCGACCCGTACTTCTCCGCCACGAAGATGCAGTGGCTGCTGGAGAACGTGCGCGGCGCGCGAGAGAAGTGCGAGTCGGGCCAGTACGCCTTCGGCACCATCGACTCCTTTCTCGTCTGGAAGCTGACGTCGGGCGCGGCCCACGTGACCGACGTCTCCAACGCCAGCCGCACGCTGCTCATGGATCTCCGCACCTGCACCTGGGACGAGGGGCAGCTCGAGCTCTTCGGGGTGCCGCGGGGCGCGCTGCCGGAGATCCGCTCCTGCTCGGAGCACTACGGGGTGACGAAGAACGTCCGCGGTCTTCCCGACGGCATCCCCATCTGCGGGATGGCGGGCGATCAGCAGGCTGCGCTCTTCGGGCAGGCTTGCTTCGCCCCGGGCGACGCGAAGTGCACCTACGGGACGGGCGCCTTCCTGCTCCAGAACATCGGGCCGGAGCCGCTGCCCTCCCAGCACGGTCTCCTCACCACCGTGGCGTGGCGCCTGGGGGGCGAGACCCACTACGCCTTCGAGGGCAGCGCCTTCATCGCCGGCGCGGCCGTGCAGTGGCTCCGGGACGGGCTCGGGCTCATCGAGAAGGCCACCGAAGTGGAGGCGCTCGCCAAGACCGTCAAGGACTCGGGGGACGTGGTGTTCGTCCCGGCGCTGGCGGGGATGGGCGCGCCGCACTGGCGCCCGGAGGCGCGCGGGCTCATCTCGGGCATCCACCGTGGCACCACCTCAGGCCACATCGCGCGCGCCCTGCTGGAGGGCATCGCCTTCCAGATCCACGACCTCGCCGGCGCCATGATGAAGGACGCGGGGCGCTCGCCCCCTGCGCTGAGGGTGGACGGCGGCGCCTCGGCCAACGATCTCCTGATGCAGTTCCAGGCCGACATGCTGGGGGTGCCGGTGGAGCGGCCGCGCATGATCGAGACCACCGCGCTCGGCGCCGCTTTCCTGGCCGGGCTGGCGGTAGGCTTCTGGACGGACCGCGACGAGATCGGCAAGTCCTTCAAGGTGGGGAAGCGTTTCGAACCGCGCATGAAGCCGGAGGAGCGGGCGCAGCACCTGACGCGGTGGAGGAAGGCCGTCCTCGCCGCCTGACAGCGGTCTCCGCGACGGGGTCAGAACAGCTGCTCGAGCGCGTCGGCCACCGTGTCGATGCCGACCACCTCGAGCCCGCTCGGCACCTCGGCGTGGCGCGCGTTGCCGGACGGGACGAGCGCGCGCGTGAACCCCAGCCGCGCCGCCTCGGCGAGCCGGGCGTCAGCCTGCGCCACGGCCCGCACCTCGCCCGCGAGACCCACTTCTCCCAGCACCAGCGTCCGCGCCTCCAGCGCGCGGTCGCGAAAGCTGGAGGCCAGCGCGGCCACGCAGGCGAGGTCGGCTGCCGGGTCGTCGAGGTTGAGCCCGCCGGCGACGTTGAGGAAGAGATCGCAGCCCAGGATCTCCATCCCAACCTTCTTCTCCAGCACGGCCGCGAGCAGGGCCACGCGGTTCGGGTCGACGCCCAGGGCGGTGCGGCGTGGGGTCCCGAAGCTGGTCGGCGAGACCAGCGCCTGGATCTCGACGAGCAGCGTGCGCGTGCCCGAGAGCGCCGCGGTCACCGCGCTGCCGGGGGCGTCGATCGGACGCTCCGAAAGAAACAGGGCCGACGGGTTCTGCACCTCGGCGAGGCCGCGCGACTTCATCTCGAAGACGCCGATCTCGCTCGCCGAGCCGAAGCGATTCTTGTGCGCGCGGAGCAGCCGGTAGGGGTGCGCTCCACCGCCCTCGAAATAGAGCACGGTGTCCACCATGTGCTCGAGCACGCGCGGCCCGGCGATGCTCCCGTCCTTTGTGACGTGGCCGACGAGGAACACCGGGGTCTCGGTGGTCTTGGCGTAGGCCATGAAGCGAGCGGACGCCTCCCGGATCTGCGAGACGGTGCCCGGCGCGCTCTGCAGCTCCGGAAGGTACTGGGTCTGGATGGAGTCCACCGCCAGGGCCGCGGGCTCGAGCTGCTGGGCAGCCTGGAGCACCTTGTGGACGTCGGTCTCGGCGAAGACGTGGAGGTTCGCGGCGTTCACGCCCAGGCGGTCGGCCCGGAGCTTCACCTGTCGGGACGACTCCTCGCCGGAGACGTAGAGCACCGGACGATCGCCCGCGGCGCGGGCCAGTCGCTCCATGACCGCGAGCAGAAGAGTGCTCTTGCCGATCCCGGGATCGCCGCCCAGGAGCACGAGGGACCCCGGGACGACCCCGCCACCCAGCACGCGGTCGAGCTCGCCGATGCCGGTGCGGACCCGTGACTCCTCGCTCCCGGTGACCTCGTGCAGGGGAATGGGCCGGCCGTCGCGCCCGGCCGTTTTGAAACCTGCGCGCGCGGGACCGCTCCGGGGCTCCGGCGCGAGCACCTCCTCGTGCATGGTGTTCCAGCCGCGGCAGGAGGGGCATTGGCCCAGCCACTTGGGCGAGGCGTGCCCGCATCCAGTGCAGGCGAATACCGTACGGGTCTTGGCGGCGGCGAGCTTGGGCACCTGAACATCCTGTCACCCTGGTCTGACGGTCGGTCGGCGTTGGGAATTGGGTTGTCAACCTGCCATCCGCCGATGGTTGACGACTGCTTCGCCGCCCCGTACGGTACCCTCCATGTGCGTCGAGAATTGCAGCGCCCCGCGTCCCTTGCCGCCCGGGATCGAGCCCATCTCCTCGGAGGAGGCGCGCCACCTCATCGGCCTGCGCTCCGGGCCCGAATACGACGCCCTGCTGGCGCGCGCGCGGGCGGTGCGCGAAGCGGTGCACGGGACGGGCGTGTCGCTCTGCGGCATCGTGAACGCCAAGAGCGGCCACTGCCCGGAGGACTGCGGCTTCTGCCAGCAGTCGGCGCACTTCGAGGGTACCGGCGCGCCCGAGTATCCGATGATGACCGCGCGCGAGATCGCCGATCAGGCGAAGGCGGCCGAGGCCGCCGGAGCCCGCGAATTCTCCATCGTGACGAGCGGCACGCGCGTGTCGCGCGAGGCGGAGCTCCGCACGCTGGAGGAGGCGGTGAAGCTCATTCGCGAGGAGACCACCGTCGAGCCGTGCGCCTCGCTGGGCCTCATGCGCAAGCCCGAGCTGGAGCGACTCAAGAAGGCCGGGCTGCAGCACTACCACCACAACCTCGAGACCTCCCGCTCGCACTTCGACGAGGTCTGCACCACCCACACCTACGACGAGCAGCTGGACACCATCCGCGCCGCCAAGGAGCTGGGCTACCAGCTGTGCACCGGCGGCATCCTGGGCATGGGAGAGACCCCCGAGCAGCGGGTGGAGCTCGCCGAGACGCTGCGCGAGGTGGGCACGCACTGCGTCCCGATGAACTTCCTCAACCCGCGCCCCGGCACGCGCATGGAAGGGCTTCGCGCCATCACCGCGGAGGAGTGCCTGGCCGCCGTCGCGGTCTTCCGGCTCATGCTTCCCCACGCGCACATCTTCGTGATGGGTGGGCGCGAGGTGAACCTGGGAAAGGACCAGGCGCGCATCTTCGACGCTGGCGCGGACGGCACCATGGTGGGCAACTACCTGACCAGCGCGGGAACGCAGCCGCACGAGGTGGTGGAGATGGTGCGCGAGAAGGGCTACGCGCTCCGCCCGACGCCCGACGCCGCCCGCTGGGCGTACACGGGCGAGGCGCCCTCGGGCGAGGCGGCGTGGAACCGCCGCGCCGCGGAGGGCGATCACAAGCGACTGCCGGTCGTGCGTTGACCGCCCGCGCGCTGGGCTGGCTGGAGGAAGAGCTCGGCAGGCTCTCGGCGCAGGGACTTCGCCGGACACTGGAGCCGCTCGATGGAGCGCAGGGCCCCGTCATCCGGGTGGCGGGCCTCCCTCTGGTGAACCTCTGCTCCAACGACTACCTCGGGCTGGCAGCCGATCCGCGGCTCGTCGAGGGAGCGGTGGTGGCGGCGCGCGCAGAGGGCGCAGGTGCCGGGGCGGCCCGGCTCATCGCGGGCGATCTCCCGGTCCACGGCGTGCTCGAGCGGAGGCTCGCCTCCTTCAAGGGCGCGGAATCGGCGCTGCTCTTCTCCTCCGGCTACCACGCCAACCTGGGCGTCATCCCGGCGCTGGTGAACCGCGAGGACGACATCTTCTCCGATCGGCTGAACCACGCCTCCATCGTCGACGGCTGCAGGCTCTCCCGGGCGCGCACGGTACGCTACGCGCACTGCGACCTGGACGCACTGTCGCACCACCTCGGCGCCTCCACGGCCCGCCGGAAGCTCGTCGTCACCGATGCCGTGTTCGGGATGGACGGGGACGCCGCTCCCCTCGCCGGCATCGTCGAGCTCTGCCGGCAGCACGGCGCGATGCTCTACGTGGACGAGGCGCACGCCACCGGCATCCTGGGCAAGACCGGCGCCGGGTGGGCGGAGGCGCAGGGCGTGGCCGGAGAGATCGACGCGCTGATGGGGACGCTGGGGAAGGCGCTGGGGAGCTTCGGGGCCTTCGTCGCCGGCTCGCGCGCCCTCTCCGACTGGCTCACCTCCCGCGCCCGGACCTTCATCTTCACCACGGCGCTTCCGCCGGCGGCCTGCGGGGCCGCGCTGGCCGCGCTCGAGGTGGTGGCCCGCGAGCCGGAGCGCCGCGCCAGGCTCGCGGCGCTCACCGCCAGGATGAAGGACGGCCTGGCAGCGATCGGCTTCGACATGAGCCGGGTCGTCGCGCCCATCTTCCCGGTCGTGCTGGGCGGGGAGCAGAGGGCGCTCGAGGCCTCGCGCAGGCTGCGCGCGCGCGGTTTCTTCGCGCGCGCCATCCGGCCGCCCACCGTTCCGCCAGGCACGAGCCGTCTTCGGGTGTCGCTCACGGCGGCGCACGACGCGGAAGCCGTGGATGGCTTCTTGGCCGCACTACGGGAGGTCCTGACGGAGCTGCCGGCTTAAGCGAAGGTCATGGACGCCCTCAGCTCCGTGGGCCGGACCCTCCTCATCGTCGGCTCGGTGCTGGTCGGGCTCGGCTTGATCGTGCTTCTGGCCGGCCGGTTCCCGGGGCTGCGCATCGGCCGTCTGCCGGGCGACCTTCGCTTCACGCGGGGGAACTTCAGCGTGTACGTGCCCCTCGCGACCTCGATCGCCCTCAGCGTCCTCCTGTCGCTGGTGTTCTGGCTCTTCCGGCGGTGAACGCCGGGCGGGCGCCGGAAGGGGGCGGCTCTATACTCGCTCCACCTGGTAGCCGCGTTCGCGGAGCGCGAGCAGGATCTCCTCGACGTGCTCCGGGCCCCGCGTCTCCAGGGTGAGCTGGAGCGAGGTGTCTCCGAAGCGGCTGGAGAAGGCGCGGGTGTGGTGGACCTCGATGACGTTCGCCCGGTGCGTCGCGATGACCGCCGACACCTTGGCGAGCTGGCCGGGCCTGTCCTGCAGGGCGATGACCACGCGGACCAGGCGTCCGTCCTTCACCAGGCCCCGCTCGATCACGCGGGCGACGACGTTCACGTCGATGTTCCCGCCGGAGACGACGGTCACCACGCGCTTGCCCTCGATCCCGCGCAGCTTCCGGTTGGTGAGCACCGCCACCCCGACCGCGCCGGCGCCCTCCGCGACCGTCTTCTCCTTCTCCAGGAGGTAGAGGATGGCGCTCGCCACCTCCTCCTCGGTGACCGTCACGAGCTCGTCCACCAGCGCGCGGACGTGCTCGAAGGTGAGCTCCCCCGCGCGCTTCACCGCGATGCCGTCGGCAAGGGTGGTTGCGGCCTCCACGGTCACCACCCGTCCGGCGTCGAGCGAGGCGATCATGGAGGGAAGGGCCTCCGTCTCCACCCCCACCACCCTGACCCCGGGCGCCGCCCCTTTGAGCGCCGCGGCCATCCCCGACACGAGCCCGCCGCCGCCCACCGGCACCAGCACCACCTCGACGTCGGGCACCTGCTCCAGGATCTCCAGCGCGACCGTGCCCTGGCCGGCGATGACCGCGGGGTCGTCGAAGGGATGGATGAGGGTCAGGCCTTCCACCTGTGCCAGACGGCAGGCCTCCGCGTACGCCTCGTCGTAGCTCGCGCCCTGGAGGATGACGCGCGCGCCATGGCCTCGCGTGTTGGCGATCTTGGTGAGCGGCGTCGTCTCTGGCATCACGATGGTGGCCGCGATCCCGAGCCGGGCCGCGTGGTACGCCACCGCTTGCGCGTGGTTTCCGGCACTCGCCGCGATGAGCCCCCTGGCGCGCTCTTCCGGAGCCAGGGTGAGGAGCTTGTTGAGGGCGCCCCGCTCCTTGTAGGCCCCCGTCATCTGCAGGTTCTCGAGCTTGAGATGAGCGTTGCATCCCGCCAGGCGGGACAAGGTCTCGCTGCGCGCGCAGGGGGACAGGTAGATGCGATCGGCGATGCGCTCCCGCGCCGCCTTCACGTCGTCCAGGGTGACCAGCATGGAACGGCCGACCCTAGTGCCGCGCCTCGCGAAAGTCGATGGAGCCACCGGGACGCGCAGCACTCGCGCAGAGAGCTCGCGAGCGGTTCCAACTCACCGGGCACCGTGCGAAGGATAGGGCGGCGCCGGCCCGGCAGACCTCCCGGGCCCGCTCACCTCATCGCGTCTCCAGCCTCCGGGCGAGCTCCACGCGGTTGCGGACGCCCAGCTTGTCGAAGATGGTCTTGAGATGGCTCTTCACGGTCTGTGAAGCGATGCCCAGCCGCTCGGCGACCTCGCGCGAGCGCAGCCCGTCGGCCACGAGCAGCGCCACCTCCCGCTCGCGCTGGGTGAGCCCGTCCGCCGCGGCCTGTGGCAGGGCGGGGGGATCGCCAGCGGGAAGGACCGCGGCGGGCACACCCTCGCGCCAGAGGTGAAGCTGCGTGCGCCCCTTGCCGACCGCGGTGACCTCGATGCGCAGCCGCTCGCCGATCCGCTCCATGGTGAGACAGCGGCGGATGCCAGGCGAGCCGCCCTGAGCGCCCTCCGCCAGCCCGCGCAGCTCGGAGGGCAAGTTGCCTCCGTCGGCCGCCTCCAGCCAGAAGGCGCGCAGGATCTCCTCCGCCTGGCGATCGCACTCGAGGTGAAGATTGGGATTGCAGTACGCAGAGGCGCCGCGGGGCTGCGAAGCGCGAGACATCGCTCTCATCATGGGGGGACCCCTCGTGTGGCGGCGCGGCTTCCGCCACCGTACGAAAGGGGCTCCAGAGGCGATACGTGAATTTTGGGGGCTGCCGCACCCTCGCCAGAAGTACGCGCCACCCTTGTACTTTCAGCAAAGGAGCCGCCCTTCAGCGCAGCTCCACCTCGAAGCCGAGCCGCCGCACCGCCTCCAGGAGGTCGTCGGCCGGTGCCACCTTGTCCCGCACGCGGAGGGTGGTCTCCGACTCGGTGGGGATGACGATGTGGAGGCTGACGGTGCAGGCACCCGGGTTGCGCCGCAGGACCGCCTTGAGGGCCTGCAACCGCTCCGGGTCGAGCGCGTCGGCGTCGGCGCGAAGCGAGATGCCCGACGTCTTCTGCGCCCGCACGTGCGCCAGAAGCTGCACGTCGGTGGCGGTGATCTCTGGACGCGGGTTCTCCTCGTCGCGCGCGTTCATCCGGACCTGGCCGTGCACCACCACCGGCTCGTCGCGCTTCAGGATCTCCTCCCAGTCCGCCCAGCCCTTCTGCGCCGGACGCGATCCCTGGGCTGGGCGGCTTCCCCAGCAGAGCACCTCCACCGTCCCGCTCGTGTCCTCCAGCGTGACGAACCCGAAGCGGGTGCCCTTCTCCTTGTTCACCCTCTCCCGGACGCTCGCGACGACCCCCACGACGGTGACCCTGTCGTCCTGCCGCTTCTCGATGACCTGCGCGCAGGTGCAGGAGGCGTAGCGGCGCGCTTCGCGCTCATGCCCCGCGAGCGGGTGGCCGGTGAGATAGAAACCCAGCGCCTCCTTCTCGAAGGCGAGCCGCACGCGCTCGGGCCACTCCTCCACGCGCGTCTCGCCCACCAGGTCGCCGTGGAGCGGATAGCGCGGCTTCGCCGCGACGGCCTCGGTGAGCCCCCCGAAGAGGCTCTTCTGCCCCGACAGCCGGTCGGCCTGCGCAGCGGACCCGGCCGCGAAGGCCGCCTCGATGGCGTGGAAGAGCTGCCAGCGCGGCACCCCCTCGAAGTCGAAGGCGCCGGCCTTCACCAGCGCCTCGACCACCTTCTTGTTGATCCGGCGGCAGTCCACCCGGCGCGCGAAGTCGAACAGCCCGGTGAACAGGCTGCCCTCCGCGCGCGCGGCCAGGATCGCCTCCACCGCCGATTCCCCCACGCCCCTCACCGCACCCAGGCCGAAGCGGATCTGGCCGCCCACCCGCCTCGTGCTGCCAGGCTCGCCGGCGCCACCCGTGGCCGTCCCCGCCAGGCCGGGCTCCGGTGAGCCAGCAGGCTCCTTCGGCATCGCGCGGAAGGCCGCCAGCGACGCGTTCACGTCCGGAGGCAGCACCTCCATCCCGCCCTGGCGCGCCTCGGAGACGTGCAGCACCACCTTCTCGGTGTTCGACGCCTCGCTGGAGATGAGCGCGGCGGTGAACTCCACCGGGTAGTGCGCCTTGAGCCAGGCCGTCTGCACCGTGAGGAGCCCGTACGCCGCCGAGTGCGACTTGTTGAAGCCGTACTCCGCGAACTTCTCCATGAGGTCGAAGATGCCGCTCGCCACCTCGGGGGCGACGCCGCTCGCGGTGCAGCCCTCCAGGAACCCGGAGCGCTCCTTGGCCATGACCTCGGCCTTCTTCTTGCCCATCGCCTTGCGGAGCACGTCGGCGCGGCCCAGGCTGTAGCCCGCCAGCACCTGCGCGATCTGCATCACCTGCTCCTGGTAGACGATGACCCCGTAGGTCTCCTCCAGGACGGCCTGCAGCTTGGGATGCGGGCAGGTGACCTTGTCCCGCCCCTGCTTCCGGTCGATGTAGACGTCCACCATCGAGCGGCCGTCCTCGAGCTTCACGCCGAGGGGGCCGGGCCGGAAGAGCGCGCCCGCCGCGATGACGTCCTCGAACCGCGAGGGCTTCATCTTCATCACCATCTCGGTGAATCCGGACGACTCCATCTGGAACACGCCGGCGGTGTCGCCGCGGCTGATGAGCTCGTACACAGCGGGATCATCGATGGGGATGGCCTCGGCGCAGAGCCCCTCGCGCTCGGGGTGGTTCTGGCGCACCAGGCGGAGCGCGTCGTCGATGACGGTGAGGGTCTTGAGGCCCAGGAAGTCGAACTTCACCAGGCCGGCGGCTTCCGACTCGTCCTTGGCGAACTGGGAGACGAGCTGCCCCGAGGCGGGGTCGCGCGTGACGGGGACGTACTCCCAGAGCGGCTTGGCGGCGATGACGACGCCGGCGGCGTGAAGGCCGGACTGGCGGTTCAGCCCCTCGAGGGAGAGGGCGATGTCGAGGATGTCGCGCTCGGTGACCTGCTGCTGGCGGCCCTGCGCGTCGGCGAAGGACTGGAGGGTCTTGGGGTTCTTGTAGAGCTCGGCCAGCCGCGGCTCGGCGGGCCGCTTGTCCGCGGCCTTGTCCGAGCCGAACACGAGCTCACGGAGCGGCGGCGTCTTGCCCTGGACCGGCTCCGGGACGAGCTTCGCGATGCGGTCGCCCTCCGAGAAGGGGAGGCCCATCACGCGCACCACGTCGCGGATGACGGAGCGGGCCTTCAGCGAGCCGAAGGTGATGATCTGGCCGACGTTGTCCTTGCCGTACTTGCCGGTGACGTACTGGATCACCTCGTCGCGCCGGTTCTGGCAGAAGTCGACGTCGAAGTCGGGCATCGACTTGCGCTCGGGATTGAGGAACCGCTCGAAGAGCAGGTTCCAGCGGAGCGGGTCGAGGTCGGTGATGCGCAGCGCCCAGGCCACGATGGAGCCGGCGCCCGAGCCGCGGCCGGGGCCGACGGGGATGCGGCGCTCCTTGGCCCAGTTGATGAAATCCTGCACGACGAGGAAGTAGCCGCTGAAGCCCGCGGCCCGGATGATGGAGAGCTCCGTCTCCAGGCGGAGCCGGTAGGCGTCGGGGCCGAACGGGTAGGCGCTCCCGATCTCGCGGAAGCGGCGGTCGAGCCCTTCGCGGGCGAGCTTCGCGAGGAAGTCGTCCTCGCCGAGCTCCCCCGGAAGCTGGAACTGGGGGAGGAAGCTCTTCCCCAGCGAGAGCTCGACGTTGCACATGCCGGCGATGCGCATGGTGTTGTCGATGGCCTCGCGCATGCCGGGGAGCGCCGCGACCATGTCGTCGGGCGAGGTGATGTAGAGGCCGTCCGTCTCGTGGTGCAGCCGCTTGGGGTCGGAGAAGGTCTTCCCCGACGCGATGCACATGAGCACCTCGTGCGCCTTGGCGTCCTCGCGCCGCACGTAGTGCGAGTCGGCGGTGGCGGCGAGCGGGATGCCCTCCGCCTCGCCGAGCTCCGCGAGGCGCGCGTTGACCTCGAGCTGCTCCCTCATCCCGTTCGACTGCACCTCCAGGAAGAACGATCCCGGCTCGAAGATGTCCTTGTACTCGCGCGCGGCGGCGCGGGCGCCGTCCATGTCGCCCTGCCGGCAGAGCCGCGGCACCTCGCCGGCCAGGCAGGCGGTGAGCCCGATGAGCCCCTTCGAGCGCTCCTTCAGGAGCTTCTTGTCGATGCGCGGGTCGTAGTAGTAACCCTCCGTGAATGCCATCGACGAGAGGTAGCGCAGGTTCGCCCAGCCCTCGGCGTCCTTGGCGAGCAGGATGAGGTGGCGCCCGATGCGCTCGGAGCGGTCGTGGCGACCCTTGTCGCCCGCGACGTACGCCTCGAAGCCGAGGATCGGCTTCACGCCGGCGTCCCTCGCCTGCTTGTAGAAGTCCACCGCGCCGAAGAGGTTGCCGTGGTCGGTCACCGCGACCGAGGTCATCCCCTTGGCCTTGACGGTGGCGAGCAGGTCCTTGATGCGGATCGCGCCGTCGAGCAGCGAGTACAGGGTGTGCAGATGGAGGTGCGTGAAGTCGGACAAGGCTGGGCGCTCCGGGAAGGGAGAGCTTCATAGCAGGAGGGTCCGACGGGCTGCCAGGCTGGGTCACGGCTCGGCCATGGCACGCCTCTCCCCGAGCGAAAAGAACAGCCCCGAGCGCAGAGGCCTGCCGCGGACGGCGAGGTGGGACGGGTGCGCGGAGCAGCCCCTCGAGCTGGCCGCACGAGGGCGCAGCGCTCGAGGTGGGCCGCGTCGACCCTTTAGCCTGAAGTTCCGTTAGTTCCCAGACCTTGTAGAGCCAGGGAAGTCCATGCGGCGCAGCGCTTCGGCGCTGCGCCGTTATCATAACGGGCTGCAGAATGTAGCCATGTAACATGCAGCTACATGCTTGCAAAGCATGGCGAGTAAGTGTTACGGTGGTCCATGCACGTCGATGTCGTGCCCAACCGAGGCTCCCGTCCCGCCTACCTGCTCCGGGAGTCCTTTCGCGACGGCGGCAAGGTGCGCAAGCGCACGCTCGCCAATCTCTCGTCGCTCACCGACGCGCAGATCGATGCGATCCGCCGCGTGCTGCACGGTGAACGCCTCGCCCCGGCCAGCGAGCTCTTCGAGGTCACCGCCTCGCGCATCCACGGCGACACCCACGCCGTGCTCACGGCCATGAAGCGGATGGGCTTCCGAGAGTTGCTATCGTCCCGGCCGTCCTGGGAGGCCGAGGTCATCATGGGTGTGGTGGCGAGCCGGATCGTGGCCCCTCACACCAAGCTCGCAACCGCGCGCTGGTGGCACACGCGCACGCTCCCGCAGGACCTACGCATCGAGCACGCCACCGAAGACGACCTGTACCAGGCTATGGACTGGCTCCTCGCGCGCCAGCCGGTGATCGAGAAGAAGCTCGCGGCGCGTCACCTGACGGACGGAGGTCTGGCGCTGTACGACCTCACCTCCAGCTACTTCGAGGGCAAGACCTGTCCTCTCGCCCGCATCGGGCACAATCGAGACGGCAAGAAGAACAAGCTCCAGGTCAACTACGGTCTGTTGACCGATCGTCGTGGATGCCCTGTCGCCGTGTCGGTCTACGAGGGCAACACCGGAGACGCCAAAACGCTGATGCCGCAGGTATCGAAGCTCAAGACCGACTTCGCTCTCGACCGCGTGGTGCTGGTCGGTGATCGCGGGATGATCGGGCAGGCGGCCATCGAGGACCTGCGTGCGGTGGCTGGGCTCGAGTGGATCACGGCGCTCAAGAGCGGGCAGATCCGGGCGCTGCTGGAGGGTGGAGCGCTGCAGCTCGGCCTCTTCGACAAGAGGAACCTCTTCGAGCTCACGCATCCGGACTTCCCTGACGAGCGCCTGGTGGCGTGCCGCAACCCGGAGCTCGGCCGGCTCCGCGCGCACAAGCGCCAAGCGCTGCTCGACGCAACCGCGGGAGAACTGGAGAAGGTCCGCGCGATGGTCGAGCGCAGAACTCTACGCGGCGCTGGCAAGATCGGGCTGCGAGCCGGACGCGTCGTCAACAAGTACAAGGTGGCGAAGCACTTCCAGCTCACCATCACGGACACCCGCTTCGACTTCGCGGTCCGCAAGGACGAGGTCGCCGCCGAGGCCGCACTCGACGGCATCTACGTGATCCGCACCAGTCTCGCCAAGAGCGAGATGAGCACACCGGACGCGGTTCGCAGCTACAAGGCGCTGAGTCAGGTCGAGCGCGCCTTCCGCACCCTCAAGACCCTCGACCTCGAAGTGCGGCCCATCCACCACCGCCTCGCCGACCGGGTGCGCGCCCACATCTTCCTCTGCATGCTCGCCTACTACGTCGAATGGCACATGCGCGAGACTTGGCGGCCCTTGCTCTTTGCAGATGAGGACCTTGCGGCGAAGGCCGAGCGAGACCCGGTCGCGCCCGCGAAGCGATCCGCGGCCGCCGGCGAGAAGACCACCACCAAGCGCCTCGCCGACGGTACGCCCGCGCACAGCTTCCGCACCCTCGTCGAATCGCTCTCGACCATCGTCCGCAACACCTGCCGCGCGCCCGGATCGCCGACCCATACGCCGGGCTTCACCGTGGTGACGACCCCCGACCCCGCGCAGCAGCGCGCCATGGATCTCCTGGAGCGACTCGCCCTGTAGCCAGACGAGCCGCACCTCCACCTTGACCAACCGCCC
>JBBQEB010000081.1:0-16429 GCA_038320275.1 Myxococcales bacterium
CGCGATGAGCCCCGCCGCGCCGGCGGCGACGGCCACCTCCACCGCCTCGTCGAGCGCCCCGTCGGACAGGTCCGGCGCGAGCTTCACCAGGAGCGGCTTCGGGCGGGGCAGCTCCCTCGCGCGCGCGCACACCGCCGCGAGGAGCCGCCGCAGCGCCGCGCCCTCCTGGAGCTCGCGCAGCCCCGGCGTGTTGGGCGACGACACGTTCACCACCAGGTAGTCGGCGCCCGCGTGCAGGGCGTCGATGCAGGCCAGGTAGTCGTCCTCGGCTCGGGCGTTGGGGGTCGCCTTGTTCTTCCCGACGTTGACGCCGACGATCCCGCGCCTGCCCTCGGCAGGAACCGCCGCCAGCCTGCGGGCGCACGCCTCGGCGCCCAGGTTGTTGAAGCCCATCCGATTGATCAGCGCCCGGTGCTCGGGGAGCCTGAAAAGCCTCGGGCGCGGATTGCCGGACTGCGGAAGCGGCGTGATGGTGCCGATCTCGACGTGCGAGAACCCGAGCGCGAAGAGCGCGGGCGCGAGGACCTCGCCCTTGTCGAATCCGGCCGCGATCCCCAGCGGATGCTCGAACCGGAGCCCGAAGGCCTCCACCTCGAGGGAGACCCGGCCCTTGGGCGCGCGGGCGCGAGGGAGCAGCGGGCCCGCTCGCCCGAGGACGCGCAGGCCGAGCCCCGCCATCCCGTGGGCGAGCTCCGGGTCGAGGTGGAAGAGGAGCGATCTCGCAACGGGCCAGAGGGTCACAGGTGCTCCGCGAAGTGGCGCGCCACCCGTTCCCACTCTCGCTGCACGACCACGGGGTCGGGCACCATGTGGGTGAGCCCCGCCAGCGGCAACAGCTCGTGCGGGCGCCCGGCGGGCGCGCGGGGAAGCACGAGCGAAGCCCAAATCCCCTCCCCTGGGCCCACCTTCAGGAGCTCGGTGGTGGGCGCGAATGGCGGCTCGACCGCGGCGGACGGGACCTCGGCCAGCAGGCGTCCCTCGAGGTCGAGGACGTGGAGGTCGTGGTCGCGCACGTACGCGAGCTTCGCGCCATCGGGCGAGAGCCGCGGGTCGAGCGGCGAGGGACCGGTGCGCAGCGCCTTCACCGCCCCGGTCGCGCGCTCCAGGAGGTAGAGCTGGCCGGAGAGCCCCAGCACGACGCGGCGCCCGTCCTTCGAAAGCTCGAAGCGGGTGAAGCCGCGTGCGCTCACCCGCCGCCGCTCCAGCTGCGCGCGCTCCTCCTTGGTGAGGGACTGGGACGCGCCGGCGAGGAGCTTGGCTGCATCCAGGAGCTCGCGCGTCGAGCTCGTGGAGAGGTCGAGCTCGAAGAGCGCCTGCACGTTGGAGCGCGGCCCCGAGCGCAGGAAGAGCACCTGCCGGCCGTCCGGGGTGAGCCGCGGCGAGGCGGGACGCCCCGCCATGAAGCGGCGAGTCTCGGCGTAGTCGCGGAGGAAGGGATCGGGAGGCGGTGGGGAGGTGGTCGTCACGGCGGCGAGCAGGACCGGGAGGAGCATGGAGGACGTGGAGCATGGAGCCGCCCACGCCCCCGCGCATCCCCCGCGACCGCGCGAGGGACTGGTTAACCCATTCAACGTTGCCCCTGCGGCGTCACTCCGCGTCGCGCACCCCGGCCCGCCGGTTCCTCACCCTGCCCGCGTCCGCATCAGGTGCGCATTCGAGCGCCGTCGAGATGAGCCTACAGGTCCGCCACCATGACGATCGCGTCCTCACCCTCGTCCGCGTAGTAGTTCTTGCGGATCCCCACCTGGCGGTAACCCAGCGCCTGGTAGAGGCCGAGCGCCCCCGCGTTCGACCGGCGCACTTCGAGCGTGGAGAGCACCGCTCCGGCGGCCCGCGCCCGTCTCGCGGCCTCCTCCATGAGCGCCCGCCCCACCCCGCGCCGCCTCTCCTCCACCGCGATCGCGATGTTGAGGACGTGCAGTTCGTCGTGGACGAGCCAGTAGACGATGAACCCGAGGACCGCCTCCCCCGCCGCGCCGCCCTGCGCAGGCAGGCCGGTGGCGAGCAGGACGGTCGCCCAATCGTGCGTCATCTCCCGGGAGAGGAGCTCCGCCGACCATGGATGGCTGAAGCCATCGTTCTCGATGGCCACCACGCGCGGGAGGTCGCGGACCTCCATGCGGCGGAAGCCCAAGGGCGAAGAGGGGTACGTGGAGCTCTTCGGAAGGCGCACGGGTCACCTCGGCCGCGCGCCGGAGAGGTCGTCGAGGATGCGCACGTCGGCGCGGGCGCGGAGATCGCGCACCAGCGCGCGCACCTCCTCGCCCGCCTCCTCTGCGATGCGCTGCTCCCGGGCTTTCGCCCGCGCCGCCTCATCGTCGGCGGTTCCGGAACCTTCGGGTCGGTGGCCCCGCTCGGCGTCTACCGCGGCCGTGAGGTGCGCCACGCGCGTCTCGACGTAGCGGCCGACGCGCAGCGTTCGGGCGAGCAGCGCGCCCAGCTCCGCCTCGTCGAGGCCGCACCGCCGCAGGAACGCGTCGTAGTCGGCCCGGCGCGCGAACCGCTCCCGGAAGCGCCGCAGCTCCGCCTCCGTCTCGGCCGGCTCGACCTCCAGGATCTCGAGGCGCGTGGCCTCGTCGCCGAGCAGCGTCTGATCCACCGTCCACTCGAGCCCGGCCCGCAGCGCGGGGGCGTCGAGCGGCGCCGACGCCGCGAGGAGCGCCCCGCGGGCGACCAGGGCAACGCGCGCCTCCAGCTCCACGCGGGTGAGGGTGATGATGCGAGGCTCCGGCGCGGCCGGGGAGCGGATCACCGCGACCACGGCCTCCGCCACGCCGGGGTCGGCCGACGGCGGGAGCGAAGGGGATGCGACCGGGAGCCCGGCGGCGAGGAGGAGGACGAGCGGCGCCGCGAGCACGTTCACAATGTAGCCTTGCCGGCGGCGGCGCGCGGGCGTTCCGGGTCGAGGGCGGTTCGAGAGATTGACGCGGCGAGCCGCGCGCTTAGGTTACCCCCGTGCCCGAGCGAGACCTCTACGAGATCCTGGGAGTGCCAAGGACCGCCAGCGCCAGCGAGCTCAAGAAGGCGTACCGCAAGCTCGCCAAGAAGTACCACCCCGACGTGAACCCGGGGAACAAGCCCGCCGAGGAGAAGTTCAAGGAGGTCACGGCCGCGGCGGAGGTCCTGAACGACCCCCAGAAGCGCGCACTGTATGACGAGTTCGGAGCCGATTCGCTGCGAAGCGGCTTCGATCCGGCCAAGGCCGAGGCGTACCGTCAGTACAAGCGGGGCGGCGCTCCCCAGGGCGGCATGCCCTACGACTTCGGCGATTTCCAGAGCGTGCCGGTCGGCGATTACGGCAATTTCGACTTCGGCTCCATCTTCGAGGACCTGTTCGGCGGCGGGGGCGGCCGCGGCCGCGGCGTGCGCGCCCGCAGGGGCGGCCCGCGCCCGCCCGAGCACGGGGCGCACGCCGAGGCACAGCTCGAGGTGGATCTGCGCGATGCGGTCCTGGGCGCCGAGCGCGACCTGCGCGTGGACGGGAAGACGCTTCGGGTGAAGATCCCCAAGGGCGTGACCGACGGCTCGATCATCCGGCTCACAGGTCAGGGCGCGTCCGGAAGCGGCGGCGGCCGGGCGGGAGACCTCCACCTCCAGGTGAAGCTGCGCGAGCACGCCTGGCTGCGGCGGGACCACAAGGACCTCTACGTCGACCTGCCGGTGACCGTGCCCGAAGCCGTGCTCGGAGCAGAGGTCACCCTGCCCACCTTCGAAGGACCGGTGCGGCTGCGGATCCCGGCGGGCTCGGCCGCGGGCAAGAAGCTGCGCCTGCGCGGGAAGGGGCTTCCCGACCTGCGCGGCGGCGAGCGAGGGGACCTCTACGCGGTGCTCCAGCTCGTGCTCCCGGAGCGGAGCTCCAAGCTCGATCGCGTGGTGAAGGAGCTCGAGCCGCTCTACGAGGGCGATCCGCGCGCCGCCCTGACGTTGTAAGAAGCCGGGCAACCGGGAGGCACGCTTTGGGATTCCTCGATTTCTTCGGCAGCAAGAGCGGCAAGGACGGGCTGCGCAAGCAGGCGCAGCGCATCACCGAACGGTACGGGCCGCCCGAGAACCGTCAGAAGGTGATCCAGCAGCTCGGGGAGCTCGGCACGTCCGAGGCGCTCTCGGTCCTCATGCTGCGCTTCACCGTCCGGGCCGACCCCGGCATCACCGACGACGAGGAGAAGGAGGAGGTCTACCGCATCCTGGTGGACGCCGGCGAGGCGGCGGTCGAGCCGGTGAAGTCCTTCCTCCAGGACCACGAGTCGGGCGTCTCCTGGGGGCTGCGCACGCTGGCGGCGCTGCGTCCCGCCGAGGACGTGGTGGAGACCGCGCTCGCGCTCCTCCACAAGCTCGGCCGCGAGTACACGCGCGACCCGGAGAAGAAGCTGGTGCTCCTCTCCTGGCTCGCCGAGCACCACGGCGAGCTGCGCGCGGTGGGACGCACCGCCGAGGCGGGTAGCCCTGGGAGCGCGAGCGCCGCGGCGACCGCGCCGGCCACCTCGACGGGCGGCATCCCCGAGCTCGCCGACACGCTGCTGCCGCTCCTGGAGGACTTCTCCGACGACGTGCGGATCGCCGCCTTGCGCGTGCTGGTCCGGCAGCCGCTGAGCGAGCGCACGCGCACCGCGCTCGTGGAGCTTCTCCTGCGCGACCGCGACAACGCTCGCGTCCGGGGCGAGGTGCTGGGCGCGCTCCACGAGCTCGGCGCGGACGTGAAGGGCTTTCGGCCGAGCGTGGAGGGGCTGCTGGTCGAGCCGTACTTCCTCGACAAGGAAGGCCACGTGAAGCGCCGAGGGTAAACGGTCAGCGACCGCGCTCGCGCGCGCGGAGTCGATCTTCCCGTTCACCCGTGAAGGTCCCGTGAAGCGCGGGCGTGGTCACAGGGTGGACCGGTAACGCATCGCGCCGTTGCGGTCGGCTCGATCGCGCGCCACGACCGGCTACACTCTCCGCGTGAACGAGCCCACCCAGGCCACCGCCGGAGTCGCGCCGGTACCCTTCTCGATCCTCGATCGATGGTTCCGCCCGGTGCGGGTTCCTCTGGAGGCTCAGCGCGAGCTGTCGGAGCTTGCCCGCCGCGGGACCATCGTCTTCGTGATGCGGTCGGCGGGGCTCCTCAGCCTGCTCTACCTCGCCTGGCTCACCCGCCAGCTGCGCCTCCCTCCGGTGCGCGTCGCGCTCGGCCTCGGGCGCGGGGCCGCCTGGGTGGCCCGGGTCTCCCGCGGATCACTGGCGCTCCGGGATGCGATCCGGACCCGCGAGAGCGCCGTCGTGTTCCTGCAGGGCGTCTCCGGGGAAGACCCCTTCCCCCTCCTCGCCTCCCTTCAGCGAAGCTCCCAGTACCCGGTCTTCCTCGTCCCGGCCCTCCTCCTCTGGGCGCGCCGTCCGCAGAAGGTGAAGCCCACCGTCGGCGAGATGCTGCTCGGCACCCCCGACGTGCCGAGCCCGCTCGCGAACTTCCTCGGCTTCGTGGTGAACCACCGCCGCGCGGTCCTGCGTCTCGGGCACGCCTCCGACCTGCTCGACTTCGTGCGGGGGCGAGCCACGTCGTCCGATGCCGTCCTCGGGCGCATGGCACGCGGCTCGCTGCACCTCCACCTCGCCCGCGAGACCCGCGCAGCCGTGGGCCCGCCCATGCGAAGCCCCGCGCGCACGCGGGAGCGCGTCCTGCGCGATCGCACGCTGCGCCGGGCCCTGGAGGAGGAGGCGCGCGCCACCGGCAAGCCGCTCTCCGCGCTGGAGGCGGAGGCGGCGCGCGACCTGCGCGAGATCGAGAGCCGCTATTCCCCGGGGTTCATCGAGCTGGTCCGCCCGCTCCTCGCCTGGCTCTTCGGACGGCTGTACGAGGCGGTGGACGTGGATCAGGAGGGGCTCGCGCGCGTGAAGCGCGCCGTCTCCGAGACGCCCATCGTGCTCTGCCCGAGCCACAAGAGCCACATCGACTACCTCGTGCTGTCCTGGATCTTCTACGAGCACGGCATGCCCCCGCCGCACATCGCGGCAGGGATCAACCTGTCCTTCTGGCCCTTCGGTCCCATCGCGCGCTGGGGCGGGGCGTTCTTCATCCGGCGCAGCCTGCGGGGCGACCGCGTCTACACCGCTGCGCTGCGCGCCTACGTGAAGCAGCTCCTGCGCGACCGCTTCCCGCAGGAGTTCTACCTGGAGGGCGGCCGCAGCCGCTCGGGCAAGCTGCTCTTCCCCAAGACCGGCCTCTTCTCCATGGAGGTGGACGCCTGGCTGGAGCACCCGGACGGCGACGTCCTGTTCGTGCCGGTATCCATCGACTACGAGCGCCTGGTGGAGGGCGCGGGCTACGCCCGGGAGCTGGCCGGCGGTGACAAGGCCAAGGAGAGCTTCCGCGGGCTCCTGCGCGCGGGGAAGGTGCTCGGGCGGCGCTACGGGCGGCTCACGGTCCAGTTTCAGCCGCCGGTCTCGCTGCGCGACTTCGCGGCGGCGCGGCCCGGGGGCGCCGAGGCGCTGGCGGAGGGCTCCGCGGATGGCGCGGCGGCGAAGAAGGCGCTGGTGCAGGCGCTCGCGAACCGGGTCGCCGGCGGCATCAACGACGCCATCACCATGACGCCGGTGGGGCTCCTCGCCGCGTCCCTCCTGGCGCACGAGCGCCGCGGGCTCGCTGCGGACGAGCTCGCGCGAAGGGTGGAGCTGCTCCGCTCGCTGGCGCTGGAGGAGAGCGCGCGGTTCGCGCGAGGCGCGGCGACCGCGAGCACCGACCCGCGTTCGGAGGGGCCCTTCGCCGACGCCATGACCCGCCTCGTCGACGACGGGCTGGTGCGCGTGGAGCGCGCGGCCGGGGAGACCATCTACCAGGTGGTGGACGATCGCCGGCCGCTGCTCGACTACCACAAGAACGCGGTGCTCCACCGGTACGTGCCGGTGGCGCTGGCGGCTGCAGCGCTCCGGGCGTGCGGCTCGGAGGCCTCCGTGGGGAGCGTCGCCGAGAGGGCGCGCTGGCTCTCGCGGCTGCTCAAGCTCGAGTTCACCTATCGTGTCGGCGCACCCTTCGAGGCGCTCTTCGCCGAGAGCGTGGCGCGGCTGGAGCGGCTGCGGGCCGTGCGCCGGGACGAGGACAGGCTCGCCGCTGGCGTGGACCGCCCGAACCTCGAGTTCCTGGGGGCGCTGCTCCGCCCCTACCTGGAAGCCTACCGGCTGGCGGCCGCGACGCTGATGGAGGCGTCCGCTCCCGGGCGCCCTCCCCTCGATCGTCGCGCCCTCGTGAAGGCCGCCCTCGAGCGCGGGCGGGCCGACCACGCGGCCGGTCGCATCGCCCTTCGCGAGTCGGTCTCCCGCGCCACCCTGGAAAACGCCTTCGAGTGGTTGCTCCAGCAGGGCGCTACCCCATCGGAGGATGGGCCCCCGACCCTTCACGAGCCGTGGAGAACCGAGACGCTCCCGCTGCTTGCAGCGGATCTCAACCACCAACTCTCATCCTCGTAGGCGCGTTGCCGCAGCGCGTCTTTTTTCCCCTGCACCAATCGGGCATCCTGCCCGCCTCGCTCCAGCGCGCACGCACCGTCCGGCAACGGAGCTCCCTCTCTCGCAGGAGATTCCCACATGGCCGATCACGACCGCGTCCAGATGGCTTCACTCCGGAGCAAGATCATGTCGGCCGAGGCTGCGGCGGGGCTCATCCCCAACGGCGCCAACGTGGGCATGAGCGGCTTCACCGGTGCCGGGTACCCGAAGGCGGTGCCGGTCGCGCTCGCGAAGCGCGCCACCGACGCGCGGGAGCGCGGCGAGTCCTACAAGGTGAACGCGCTCACGGGCGCGTCCACCGGCCCCGAGCTCGACCAGACCATGGCGGCCGCCGAGGCGATCGCGTTCCGCTTCCCCTACAACGGCGACGCGACGATGCGTCAGAAGGTCAACGCCGGCATCATCGAGTACCAGGACATGCACCTGTCCCACGTCGGGACCCTGGTGCGGTACGGCTACTACGGCAAGATCGACTTCGCGCTCATCGAGGTGACCAAGATCCGCGAGGACGGGTCGATCGTCTTCAGCTCCTCCATCGGCGCCAACACCATCTATCTGGAGATGGCCGACAAGATCATCCTCGAGGTGAACTCCTGGCAGGACGAGCGGCTGGAGGGGATGCACGACGTGTACGGGGTGACCGGCGCGCACGGCGATCGGCGCGAGATCCCGCTCTACACCGCGTACGGACGTTGCGGCTCCCCGTACATGAAGATCAACACCGACAAGATCGTCGCCATCGTCCAGACCACCAATCCCGACCGCAACGCGCCCTTCAAGAAGCCGGAGGCGGAGCACAAGCGCATCGCCGGGCACATCCTCGACTTCCTGGAGGGCGAGGTGAGGGCGGGCCGGATGCCGAAGTCGCTCAACCCGCTGCAGTCCGGCGTCGGCAACATCGCCAATGCGGTCCTGCTCGGCCTCAACGAGGGGCCGTTCGACAACATGACCTCGTACACGGAGGTCATCCAGGACGGCATGCTCGACATGCTCGACTCGGGCAAGCTCCGCATCGCCTCGGCCACCGCCTTCTCCGTCTCGCCCGAGGGGCAGGACCGCTTCAGCGCCAACATCGACCGTTATCGCACGCAGATCGTGCTGCGGCCGCAGGACATCTCCAACAACCCCGAGGTCATCCGGCGCCTCGGCTGCGTCGCCATGAACGGCTTCGTGGAGGCGGACATCTACGGCCACGTGAACTCGACCCACATCATCGGCAAGGGCATCGAGAACGGGATCGGCGGGTCGGGCGACTTCGCCCGCAACTCGGCCTACACCATCTTCATGTCTCCCTCCACGGCCAAGGGCGGGAAGATCTCGGCCATCGTGCCCTTCGCCACGCACATCGACCACACCGAGCACGAGACCATGGGGTTCGTGACCGAGTATGGCTTCGCCGACCTCCGGGCCAAGAGCCCGAAGCAGCGGGCGAAGGAGATCATCGAGAAGTGCGCGCACCCGGACTACCGGCCGCTGCTCCGCGACTACTGCAAGCGCGCGTACGACGGGAATCAGGGCCGCCACACGCCGCACCTCTTCGCCGAGGCCTTCGGGTTCCACAACCGCTACCTCCAGACCGGCGACATGCGGCCGACGTAGCGGAGACCAGCGAGCACGGCGTCCGCTGGGTTCGCTCAGGCCGGGCGCCGGGCTCGGGTGTGGCGAGTCCAGCGGCGAACGGACGGCGCTGGATCCGGGACGAGCTCACGCGAGGTCGCCCCGTGAGCTCCGCCGTGCGATAAGCCGCGGATGCTTTCGCCCCTCGATCTCGACCTGGCGCTCGCCACAGCCCGCCGGGCGGTGGCGGCCGCCTCGGTGGTCAGCCTGGCCCACTTCCGCCGTGGCGTGCGGGTGGAGCACAAACCCGACCGCTCGCCCGTCACCGTCGCCGACCGCGAGAGCGAGGCGGCCATCCTGCGGGAGATCCGCGCCGCCTTTCCCGGCCATGCCATCCTCGCCGAGGAGACCGGCGAGCACTCCGGCGATGCGGCCTCGCGGTGGATCGTGGACCCGCTCGACGGAACCCGCGGTTTCACCCGGGGCGAGACGAACTGGGGACCGCTCGTCGCCCTCGAGCACGAGGGTGAGGTCGTGGCGGGGGCCATGGGGCTGCCCGCGCTGGGCGAGAGCTACTCCGCGGCGCGCGGGCGCGGGGCCTGGCTGGAGGCCGGCGGCGCACCAGCAGTCCGCCTCGCCGTCTCCGGCATCGCATCCTGGGCCGACGCCACCTTCTCCATGGGCGAGCCGCTGGCGCTGCTTGCGCCTCCGCTCGGGCTCGCGGTGCAGAGGCTGGTGGCCTCCTGTGCTCGCACCCGCTGCCACGGCGACCTGGCGGGTTTCGCGATGGTCGTCACGGGGCGCGCCGAGGTCTGGGTGGAGGCCGGCGTCCAGACCTGGGATATCGCGCCCATGAAAATCCTGGTGGAGGAGGCGGGAGGGAGCTTCAGCGACCTGGCCGGCCGTCCCAGCATCGCGAGCGGCGGGTGCATCGCCTCGAACGGGCGCGTCCACCGGGCCGTGCTCGACGCGCTGCGTTGCGGGTGAGCCAAAACCGCCGCGGGGCAAGAAAAATGCCGTGGGTTCCCCCACCGGGAGTCCCACCTGAGTTCCCGATGGACGCGGGTTCGAGTCTGCCCCTGGGCCATGGTACTGCCCTGAAGCTCGCCCGGTCGGTAAGTTTCCTACCGTTCGGCCGGACGTAAGCGTGAGAAGGCCGTCGGGCTCCGGCGCTCGGGAAGAAGGGCACGCATGACGCTACTGACCATCATCCTCGTGCTGCTCGCGGTTCCGGCGCTCCTCGCGACCGGATACCTGGCGCTGCTCACCCTGCTTTCCCGGCGCCCCGCGCCCGTCGCCTGTCTCTCCCAGCAAACCCGCTTCGACGTGGTGGTGCCGGCGCACGACGAAGAGGCTGGCATCGTGCGCACCGTGAAGAACCTCCTCGCCCTGGAGTGGCCCTCCGACCTGTTCCGGGTGGTGGTGGTCGCCGACAACTGCTCCGACCACACCGCCGAGCGCGCCCGGGCCGCAGGCGCGACGGTGCTGGTCCGCCACGACGAGGAGCGCCGCGGGAAGGGCTACGCGCTCGACTTCGCCTTCTCCCGCATGCTGGAGCAGGGCTGGGCGGACGCCGCGGTCGTCGTGGACGCCGACACCATCGCGTCGCCCAACCTGCTCTCTGCCTTCGCGAGCGGGCTCGAGGCGGGCGCGCTGGCCATGCAGGCAAAGTATTCGGTGCTCAATGGCGAGGCCTCCTGGCGGACGCGCCTCATGGCGATCGCCTTCGCCCTCTTCAACGACGTGCGCTCCCTCGGGCGTGAACGGCTGCGCGTCTCCACCGGTTTGCGCGGCAACGGCATGTGCATGTCGGCGGAGGCGCTCCGCCGCGTGCCCCACGACGCCTACTCCGTGGTGGAGGACCTGGAGTACGGCATCCGCTTGGGCGAAGACGGCATCCGGGTCGCCTATGCGCACGATGCGTGGGTGACGAGCGAGATGGTCGCCGGGGAGAAGGCCTCCAGGTCGCAGCGGCAGCGCTGGGAGGGCGGCCGCATCGCGCTCATGCGTATGTACGGTCTCGACCTGCTGCAGAAGGCGCTGGTTCAGCGCGACCGCGTCCTCTTCGACCTCTCCATCGACGTCCTCATCCCCCCGCTCTCCTGGGTGGTCGCCTATACCGGCCTCGGAACCAGCGCCGCCGCGGTCCTCGCCCTCGGTGCCGGCTTCCACCCCGTCATGCTCGCGCCCTGGCTTCTCTCAGGGTCTTTCCTGTGCATGTACGTGTTCCGCGGCGTGCAGGTCTCCGGCATGGGCCTCCGCGGCGTCTCAGCCCTGGCCTGGGCACCGGTCTTCATCGTGTGGAAGCTGGCGCTCATGGCCGCCCGACCGTTCAGCGCGAGCCGAGAGTGGGTGCGGACGGCGCGCGAGGGCCGGGTGGGCTGAGCGCGGCGAGCACTGCATGCGGCCGAATACGTGGGGCCTGGGCGAGCCGCAGCCGCAGGTGAGAACAATGGTCCGCGCCCGCAGGCGCGATTATCGACGGGGGCTCATGGCAGACAGCATCGACGGACCCGCTGGCGAGGTGCCCCGGGAACTCCAGCAGCTCTGGCTTTCGGTGGTGCGCAGTGCCTGGACGTCGCTCGCGGTGATTCCCGCCGATGAGAGCGTGTCGGCGAGGCTCGTTGCCGAGGAGCTCGTCGGCCTGTCCCGAACGTTCGACCTGGGAGCATTCGAGCTCGTCGATGCCGAGGGGGTGAGCGTCCAGGAGGCGGGCCGGATGGCGCACGGGTTGGCCCGACCGCCCGGCGCCGATCCCCGCGTCGTGGTCGCCCTCGATTCGCCGCTCGCGCACCCGGGAGCCGTGGCCCTGCTCGTCGCAGCCGACGCGGCGCTCGTCGTGGCTCGACTCGGCACGTCGTCTCTCGCCGGCATTCGCGACGTGACCGAGCTGGCGGGTTCCAGCCGCGTGCTCGGCTGCATCACCCTCCGCGACGAGGGTGAAAGCCAGCGGTACGCGCGCGAAGCCTGATTCAACATAGGCTGCCGGCGTTGCAGGCCCGCGCGCCGCTCGGGCCGCCTCTTCACGTGATGACCGCGAGGACATGATCATGGGCAAAATCCTGGCGCTTCTCGCCGCTGTGGGGCTCGGGGCAGCGGCCCTCTTCGCGATCACGACCCGCTCCAACGTCAGCGCCGCCGAGGCCGAGGGCCCGCCACTACCCGTCGTCGAGAGGGTGTTCGACGCCGAGCACGGGCTCACGTCCACCTGGGCCGACTACGGCTGGACCCCTCACGTGCTTCGCGCAGGTGCCCCGGCGGCCCTCGACATGTCCGGGTACGGCGGGCTCATCCTGGCGCGTCCCGGCCTCTCCACGCCCTTCGGCGGGCTCAGCTTCCGCTACCGGGCGCCCTCGAGCTACGGCACCTTCCTGGAGGTTCGGGTCGAGGACGGAGGCGGCAACGTGCTCGGCCGTGTGCGGCTCTCCCCCGACCGCGGGCGGCCGAGTGACAATGGCTTCACCCAGATGTTCCTGCCCATGTCGGAGCTGAACCCGCGGGGAAAGCGCTTCGAGCGGCTGGTCTTCGCCGCCTGGCGCTCCGTGGCCAAGGAGCTCGTACTCCTCGACGCGATCGGCTTCACGGCGGCGCCGCTGGAAAAGCCCTCGCCGGCACGAACCGCCAGCTTCGTCCTCGACTGCCGCGCGCCCGGGCACCGGATCAGTCCGCTCGTCTACGGTACGGCTTACCGGCTCGAGGAGACCCCGCGTGGATGGGAGATCGGCTCGTCCGCGGTGCGGTGGGGGGGCAATCCCACGAGCCGCTACAACTGGAAGGTCGATGCCTGGAACACGAACCATGACTGGTTCTTCCGCAATGTGAGCCGCCCAGGGAAGGGCATGTTCCCCGACTTCTGGCGAGAGACGAAGCGCCGAGGACTGCCGGTGGCGGTCTCCGTCCCCATGGTCGGCTGGGTCGCCAAGGACGACACGTCGTACTCCTTTCCCGTGTCGGTGTACGGCCCACAGCAGAGCGCCGCGCCGGAGCTCCCGGACGCTGGGAACGGCGTCCGCAAGGATGGCCAACCCATTGCCGCCGATCCGGCGCGCACCAGTATTCCGTTCGGTGCGGTCCAGTCGGAGGAGTGGGTCCGCAAGCTTGAAGCGTCGGGGGGTGGGGCGCGGGAGTACATTCTCGACAACGAACCCATGCTCTGGCACGAGACCCAGCGGGACGTGCACCCCGCCGCGGCGACCTACGACGAAGTGCTGGAGCGGACGGTAGCCTTCGCCTCCGCAATCCGCCGCGCCGCTCCTCACGCCAAGATCGCCGGTCCAACGGCGTGGGGCTGGCTCGCGTACCAGCATTCGGCGAACGACATCAAGGCCGGGGCACGCAACCGGCCTGATCGCCGCGCGCACGGTGACGTGCCATTCATCCCCTGGTACCTGAGGAAGCTGCGGGAGCACGAAGCCAAGACAGGCGTGCGTCTCCTCGACATCCTCGATGTCCACTTCTATCCGGCCGCCAGCGGCGTCTACGGACCCAACAACACGGACCCGGAGACGTCGGCGCTGCGCCTGCGGTCCACGCGCAGCCTGTGGGATCCGAGCTACACCGACGAGTCCTGGATCGCGGAGCGGATGCGCGTCCTCCCCCTGCTGCGCGAGTGGGTAGACGCGAACTATCCCGGCACCGGGATCTCCATCGGGGAGTGGAACTTTGGTGCGGAGGGCCACATGAGCGGCGGGCTCGCCGCGGCCGAGGCGCTGGGGCGCTTCGGAGAGGCCGGTCTGGATTCGGCATACTATTGGAATCTGCCGCCGGATGATTCGCCGGCTTTCTGGGCCTTCCGCGCCTACCGCAACTACGATGGCAAGGGTGGTCACTTCCTAGAGAGGCACGTCGCCGTGAAAGGTGGCGCGCCGCTCGCCTCCCTTTTCGCCTCCAGCGACGGCGAGAAGGGCCGGTTCGTCGCGGTCGTCCTCAACATGGACCCCAAGGCACCGCTCGACGCCAGCATCACCGGGGAAGGGTGCGGGACGGTGGCGCTCCAACGCGCGTTCACGTACGCGGGCAAGCCTGAGGGATTCGAGCCGTACTCGAGCCCTCGTGTCCCGGGCCCGGTGGCTCTGCGCCTCGCGCCCTACTCGATCTCGGTGCTGGAACTGCGCGGCGCAAGCGCGAACCCATAGCCCGCGGGCAGGCGAGCTGGCGGCTCGCTGCGTGGCCTGTGCAGCTCCGATGCGCTACCATGTCGGTCTCCAAGCGCGGGTGAACTTTCGCGCGCGGCGCGGACTGGAGCGCCTCCTCCTTTAGATCCCTGGGACTCGCCATGAAGACACTCACGATGGTGCAGGGGGGAAGGGGCAAGCCATCTCGCGACGAGTTGGAGCGTCGTGAGGCCGCGGACGAGTGGCCTCGCGTCACATTGTACGAGAAAAGGCTCAACTCCGAACTGCTCGATGAGCGGGACGTGGGCAGGGCAGAGGGCTTGCGCGGGCTCCTCTACCGTCCGCTTCCGGTTGGAGTCGCCATGGCCCTGGAGGCCTTCCGGCGGCGAGACCGGTACGATGCGGTAGTCTCGTGGGCCGAGCACTTCGGTCTCCCTTTTGCCACGCTCCTCAAGGCGACAGGAGCCCGAGTTCCTCACGTCGGGCTCTTCTCCTGGATCTCCTCGCCGCGAAAGGCAGCTTGGCTGAAGCGCGTCCACTCCCACGTCCATCGACTCGTGCTCTGGTCGTCGTTCCAGTACGAGTTCGCCGTGAACCAGATTGGGGTTCCGCCCACGCGAATCGTGCAGCTTCGCTGGCTCGTGGATCAGAAGTTCTGGCGTCCCCTGGACGTGCCACCGAGCGACATGATCTGCGCTGCAGGACGCGAGATGCGCGACTACGCGACTCTCATCGAGGCGATCCGCGATTCGAGGGTCCCGTGCTACATCGCCGCGAACGGCGACGCGGCCAGGAAGGACCGGTGGATGAGGGATCTGCACGGTTTGCCCATCCCGCCGCACGTGACCTTCGGGGCAATGCCCTACCCGGAACTGCGCGCGCTCTATGCGCGGTCTCGGTTTGTCGTGATCCCGCTCTACCCTACCGACACGGACAACGGCGTCACCGTCATGACCGAGTCGATGGCCATGGGGAAAGCGGTGATCTGCTCGCGCGTCGCAGGCCAGCGTGATCTCATCAGAGATGGCGTGAACGGTATCGTCGTACCGCCTCGAGATCCCAGAGCTTTGCGGCAGGCGATCGAGCACCTGTGGGACCATCCGGAGGTGTGCGAGCGCATGGGCCGGGAAGGGCGGAAGAGCATCGAGGCTGCGCACACCCTGGACCGCTTCGTGGACGGGGTCCACGGCGCCGTGGAGGCGGCCATCCGTGAGGTCCGGGGCAGCTCGCCGCGGAGCGCCTCAGGAATTGTAGCCGGCGGCGGACGGTAGGAGCCCACTCGGGGCTTCATCCTCCCATTCACCTCCCCGGCGGTTTCGTCACGGTGTGGCCCGGAACCTCCGATTGCATGCCCTTCCGTCCTGTCGCGAGGCTGGGTGAAGGCGCTGCGTCCAGGTTCCGGATCACGCGGGCCGGCACGCCACCGGCGAGGACGTTCGGAGGGATCTCGCCCACCACCACGCTGCCTGCCGCGATCACGGTGCCCGCGCCTACCTTCGCGCCGGGCAGGACGGTCACGCAGGAGGCGATCCAGGCGCCGTCACCGATGGAGATTGGGCGCGGGCGCACCGGACCGGCACGATGCTCCGTTGGACCGATGTCATGGTGGGCCGTCGTGAAGACGACGTGGTTACCGACCGTGACATGATTGCCAATGCGGATCGTGGTGCTCACGTCGAGAAAGATCGGACCGTTGAGCCAGCAGTATGAACCAACGGTCAGGTTGGCCGCAGCTCCTGGCGGTCCCAGGAGGTGCAGGCGGCTCGACACGAGCGTGTGTTCGCCGATACCCACCCCGGCGAGCCGGTAGAGAATCGAGCGGGTTCGCGAGAAGGCCATGTCGGGAAGCAGGCGAGCCAGGCTTTCCAGGCCGAGCTGCCTCCCATCAAGGGCAGCGAATTCGTGCTTGCAGGCAGCTTTGACGCGCGACGGGTCAGGTAAGCGGCGGCGAAGTTCAGCCCAGGAAGGTTTGCTCACCAGACCCTCTCGCGATCTCTCCAGGACCCGCCCACGAACACGAGTATCTCGTGGACGGGCGGACCCACGCCTGCAGTCTCGCCTTGGGCCAACCCGCGGACACCCGTGAAAGCCTCCCAGGTTCGAGACCGCCAGTCGACGCGCGCTTCCCCGGTCGAAAGGATCCGCCCGCGGTTGGCGCCGGTGGCGGTCACGCCTCCGGAGAGGCTGCCCGTGAGGGTCCACTCCCGCTCCACCCGCCAGGCCGCTGTGGCAGAGCCCATGAGCTGCTCGTCCGCAGTCCCGGTGGTCCGGTCGACGAGGGGCGA
>JBBQEB010000082.1:0-16289 GCA_038320275.1 Myxococcales bacterium
GCCCTCCGACGTCAGGCGCAGGGCGGGATGGGCGGAGAGGGAGACCGGCACCGCCAGCTCGAGCGTGCTCCCGCGGCCCGGCTCCGAGCGCAGCGCCACCTCTCCACCGAGCCGCGCCGCAGACTCGCGCACCACATCGAGCCCGACCCCCCGCCCGGAGACGGCATCCACCACCCCTCGCGTCGTGAGGCCCCCGCGCAGGAGGAGCGCCGCCGCCGCGTCCGGGCCCAGCCTCTGCCCTGGCTCGGTCATGCCCTTGCGCTCCGCCACGGCGTTCACCGCAGCCACGTCCAGCCCTCGCCCGTCGTCGGTGCAGGTGAAGGCGATGCGGTTCCCGCGCCGCTCCACCGCCACCCGTACCTCTCCCTGGCGCGCCTTTCCCGCCTTCGCCCGTTCCTCGGGCAGCTCGACACCGTGAGCGACCGCATTCCGCACCGCATGGAGGAGGGCGTCCCGCACGGCCGAGAGCACGCCCGCCTCCACGCGCACCCCGCCGCCCGAGCCCGAGAAGCTCACCTCGCGCCCCAGCGTGCGGGCAGCGTCGCGGGCGGCGCGGGCGAGGATCCCGAAGATGGTCTTGGTGGGCACGAGCCTGAGCCGCTCCGCCGAGGAGCGGAGCTGCGAGACCTCGCGCTCCGTTTCGTCCGCGCCCGAGGCGAGCGCGCGCTGAGCGCTCTCCAGCACGGTGCGCAGCTCGTCGGCGAGCGGCCGAAGCCGCGCCGCTGCCTCCAGCCCGCCCGCCTGCAGCCTGCGGGCGGACAGCCCGTCGGCCAAGGTCCGCGAAAGCTCCAGTGCCGAGTCAAGCGCGGCGATGCGCCGCCGGAGCGCCGCCATCTGCACGCTCGCCTCCAGCGCGGTCCCCGCCAAGGCGTCCATGTCCTCGAGATCCACCCGCAGGCTGCGCAGCTCCTCCTCGGGCGCGGGCGCTTCACCCGCCGGCGCGGGGCCCTCCTCGCGGGGCGGCTCGAGCGCTGCCACCGCCGCCGACATGCGGTCCACCCGATCGAGGAGCGCATCGATCGTTGGGCGGGGGACCGGCGGCGCCCCCTCCTCGCGGTGGGGAGCGAGCTCGTCCTCGACCTCATGGGCGAGGTCGCCCAGCTCGCGCTGCTGCACCACGCGCGCCGCGCCCTTCAGCGTGTGGGCGAGACGGAGCAGACGACCCACGATGGCGCGATCGGCCGGCGTGCGCTCCAGCTCGAGAATGCTCCGCGAGAGCCCCCCCAGGAGCTCGCGCGCCTCGACGCGAAAATAGCGGGTGCGGTCCTTCGTCATCCCGCCCGCGCCGGCTCGACGAGGGACGAGAGGTCGCGCGACATCTGGGCGAGCTGCGAGGCGGTGCGCAGCGCCTCACCCGAGCTCGCCTCGGCTTCCCGGGTGGCCTGGGCCACGTTGGCGACTGCCCCGTTGACCTGCTCCACGGCGGTCGCCTGCTGCTTCGTCGACAGCTCGATCTCGCGGGCGGCCTCGCGAGTGGTGCCGACCAGGCGGGTGATGAGGGTGAAGGCCGCCGCCACCTCGGTGAACTGGCGCGCCCCCGCCTCCACCGCCTTGGAGCCGCTCTCGGTGGCCATGACGGTGGTGTTCACCGCGGAGCGCACCTCGTCGATGAGGACGCGGATGTCCTTGGTGGAGCCGGCCACCCGGTCGGCGAGCTTGCGGATCTCCTCCGCCACCACCGCGAAGCGCTTCCCCGCCTCGCCCGCGCCGGCCGCCTCGATGGTGGCGTTGATGGCGAGGATGTTGGTCTGCTCGGCGAGCTCGTTGATGATCTCGAGGACCCCGCCGATCTGCTGGGATTTCCTGCCGAGCTCGAGCATGTGGCCCACGATGAGCTCCACCTGCCGCCGGATGCTCCCCACCGAGTCCTGGCTGCGCTGCACCGTCTGATCGCCCGCCTTCGCCGCGCCAGCGGTCTCGCCCGCGATGCCGGCCACCCGCTGGGCGCTCTCCGAGATCTGCCGCGAGGTGGCAAGGAGCTCGCTGATGGTGGTGGTGATCTCTGCCATGGCGGTGGCCTGCTCCTTGGCACCGGTCGCCTGCTCTCCCGCGGCGGCCTGCAGCTCGGAGGAGGAGCTCTCGACGTGGCGGATGGCGCGCGTGATCTGGCGGGCCAAGCTGCGGGCGAGGCCGAAGGCGAGGCCGGTGGCGAGGAGGACTGCCGCCAGGGCCAGCAGGAGAAGCTTCCGGATGGCGCTCTGTGCCGACTCGGCGGAGGCGTGGCGGTCCTCCGCCAGGAGCCGCCCCTCGCGGGCGAGGAAGGCGTCGATCGCCCGATCGAGAACCTCGCGCGCCGGGCGAACGTCGCGCTCCGCCCGAGCTCCGGCAGCCTCGACCGAGGTGCTGGCGCTGGTCGCGAGCACGTCGAGGAGGATGCGCTGGTACGCCTCGTCGGCGCGGTCCACCGCCGCCAGGAGTTGGCGTCCTTCGTCCGTCTGCACCTCCCGGGCGAGCAGGTCCAGCGTGCGCCGGAACTCACCCCTCGTGTCGCGGAGCTCCTCCAGGATGCGCGGATTCCTGGTCATGAGATAGGCCCTGGAGTCGGCAGCCCCCTTGAAGGAGAGCGCGTGCAGCCGCTCGGTATCGACCAGCCGCTGTGCGGCGATGTTCACCACCGCGTCCGTCCTCGCCACGACCTCCCGGATGGAGGAGATGGCCAGCGCCACCACCAGCCCGGCGAGGGACACCACCAGCGCAAAGCCCAGCGCGAGCTTCTGGGAGAAGGTGAGTCTCCTGTTCATGGACCTGCGCTCCTAGGGTTGGGGCCCTGCACGACGGACGCGGTGATCGCGCGCACGAGGGAGGGCATGGACAGGACCGGCAGGAGCGCGCCGCTGGCATCGGCCAGCTCGGCCACGTGCGCGCGCTCGCCGCCGCGCGCGGGCGCGAGGTTGGCGGCGGGGAGGACGAGGTGGCCGTCGAAGGCGGTGAACGCGATCGCTAGACCTCCATCCCCGCAGAGCACGAGCCAGCGCGGCTCGCCGGTCTCCGGGACACCGATCAGTCGGGCCGCCGAATAGACCGGTATCACCCTCCCGCGCAGCCCGGCGACGCCCAGGAGCTCGCGGCGGCGCCCCGGCACGGGGACGATGCGCCTCCCCTGCAGGAGCCCCGCCGCCTGGAGCACCCGGATGGCGACCGGCTCGGCCCCGGCTCGCATCCGGAGCAGCGCCACCTCCTCTCGCCTCGCCGGGGCCGGAGGGGCCGCGAAGACCTGGTCGAAGGCCTCCCGCAGTCCGGAGAGGGCGCTGGCGTCCCCGTCTCTCACCCGCCACCTCCGCAACGGCGCAGCTCGGCCCGGCACAGGTCGGCGAGCGCGTCGCGGGTGAAGCCGCCGCCCAGCAGGAGCACGCGCGAGGCGTCCTCCGCCGCGAGCAGCGCGAGCGCGCGCGTCAGCTCGCGGCAGGCCTTCTCGGTCTGCCCGGCGCGGCGCGCCATGAGACCGAGGTGGACGCGCGGCATGGCGAAGGAGGGGTCTAGATACAAAGCGTAGTGATCGTGGTCGGCCGCGCCGTCGAGGTCGCCCGCGCGCTCGCGCAGCAGGGCCTTCACATAGTGAGCCTCCGCCGAGAGCTCGTCCATGTCGAGAATGCGGCCGCAGACCACTTCCGCCTCGGCGAAGTCGCCGCTGCTGGTGAGGAGCACGGCGCGCAGGATGAGCTGGTCGGGATCCCTGTCCTCGGCGCCGTCCGGAGGACCCAGCACCCCCAGCGCCTCGGAAAAGCGCTCCTTCTTCAGGAGCTCCAGCGCGTGCGAGAAGCGGAGCGGGTCTGCGGGTCGAGCGGACGGAGCCCCGGGCTCGGCGGGCTCCGGCGCAGGCTGCGCCGCCTCCGTTGCCGCGGGCTCGGCCTCGCCCCGCCCTTCGCCGCCGCGTGCGAGCGCCGCGATGCGCTCGGAAGCCCCCCGGATCTCCTCTGCCCAGTCCCGTCCCGGTTCGGCCTCCGTGCCGGCGGCGGGGGGGACCTCCAGGTCGAGCGCGGAGGCCGGCTCGTCGGGCCCGAGGCCGCCCTCCTTCCTGAGCTGGTAGTAGAACGTCCCGTCCGTGTGGCGCAGGTGGAAGGCGGTCGAGGTGCCGCGCAGCGTCTCGGCATGCCCGAGGAAGAGGAAGCCGCCCGGGCGCAGCGAGGCCGCGATGCGCCGCACCACCGCGCGGGTCTCCTCCGGCGCGAAGTACATGAGCACGTTCCGGCAGAAGACGACGTCGAACGCGCCCGGGCTCCAGAACACCGGATCGGGCTCGGCGAGGTTCCGCTCCTCGAAGGTCACCAGCGAGCGCACCCCGTCGATCACGCGGTGCTCGCGCCCGGAAAGCTGGAAGAATCGCGCCTTCATCCCCTCCGGAGTCTGGCGCAGGGCCCACGGACCGTACAGGGCGGTCCTCGCGCGGAGGAGCGCCGCCGGGTTGAGGTCGATGCCGCGGATGGCGACATCCCAGGCGGAGAGCTCCGGGACGCCGCGCACCAGCATCGCGAGCGTGTAGGGCTCCTCGCCGCTGGAGCAGCCCGCGGACAGGATGCGCAGCCGCCGCTCGCCCCTGCGCGCCGCCACTCGTGAAGGGAGCACCGCTCGCACGAAGGCCCGCAGGTCGTTCTCGTTGCGGAAGAAGTAGGTCTCACCCACCGTGAGCCGCTCGGCGAGCGCCTGGATCTCCTCGTGCGCGCCCGCCCCCTGGAGCGCGCGGACGTACTCGTCGGAGCTGTGCCAGCCTCGTGCCTCCATCCGCTCGGCCACCAGCTGTGCCAGGAGATCGAGCCGGGAAGGATCGATCTGGAGGCCGATCCGGCGCGCCACGGCGTCGCGCACCCGCTCCAGGCCCTGCAGCTCGAGCAGAGGCGGCGGGCTCACGGCGCGGGTGGCTCCGCGGGCAGAGCGGAGAAGGCGCTCTCCGGCACGAGGAGACCCGCTCGCAGCGCCACCAGGAGCTCGCCGTCGAGCGCCCCCAGCGCGTCCGCGGCACCCTCCGTCGCGCGGTCGAGCAGGGATTCCGCGCGCAGGCTGGCGCGGTCGAGGTCCACCAGTCCGACCACCTCCGAGACGGCGAGCGCGGCGAAGCGGAGGCCGTGGCGGATGCGGACCCAGCGCCGGGCGGTTCCGCCGCTCGCGCCCAGCAGCGCGTCGAGATCGACCACCGGCGTCGGCTCGCCACGCACCAGAGCGAGGCCGGCGACGAAGCCCGGCACGCCTGCCAGCGGCGAGACCGGCAAGGGCCGCAGCGTCTCGACCACCGAATCGAGCGCCAGCGCACATCGCCACGCGCCGGCGCGGACGAGGAGCGCGCGGCGTGGAGGTGCGTCGGTCACGGTCTCTCACCCGGAGGAACAGGCGCGGCAGCGCACCGCGCAAGGGCGAAGAGCCTAGTCCATACGGTGCTCTGCGCGAGCGAACCCGCGCGGGTCGCGTGGCCCCGGGGCGACGCTCGGCGCGGGGCGGAGCGCTACAGGAAGCCCAGGCGCGGGTACGCCGTTCCGAGCAGCCTGTCGGTGGTGCTGGTCGCTTGATCCAGCCAGCGGTCGAGGACGGTGGCGTAGAGCGAGCGGAAATCGGTGGTGAACTTCATGTTCCCGTTCGCGTCGAGGCTTCCCAGGTCGGGGTAGGCGCCGTACAGCCCGCCCTTCACCGCGTTGCCGAGGCAGAACGCCAGCCCGGCGGTGCCATGGTCGGTGCCGCCCCGGTTCTCCGCGACGCGCCGGCCGAACTCGCTGTACCCGAGCACCATCACCCGGTCCTGCGCCGTCCCGCCACCCGACGGGATGGAGGCGAGATCCTCGTGGAACGCGGCGAGCGAGCCGCCCAGCGCGCGCTGAAGGTTGGGATGGTCGCGCAGCTCGTTGGCGTGCGTGTCCCAGCCGGAAAGCCGGCAGAAGTACACCTCCGCGGGCAGCCCGGAGGCGATCATCTGCGCTACGAG
Source organism: Myxococcales bacterium (assembly GCA_038320275.1). Classification (GTDB taxonomy): domain Bacteria; phylum Myxococcota; class Myxococcia; order Myxococcales; family Anaeromyxobacteraceae; genus Anaeromyxobacter_A. Next base: position 5,909 of record JBBQEB010000082.1, read on the forward strand.
CTTCAGCTGCGGGGAGAGCGCGTTCGTGAGCGAGAGGGTGGGGTCCTCCTTCTTCATGACCGGGTAGCCTGGGTCCCCGGGATAGAGCACCGACGGGGTGCGCGCCGGGAGCGTTCCTCCGGTGCCGAAGCCCTTCTGCGCCGCCAGGAAGAGCGCGCCGCTCGACGCGCCCGCCGCGTAGCCATCGCCGCTGGCTGCGTCGCCCGAGGTCGCGTTCACCGCCGACCCGAACCCGGCCTGGAGAAGCGCTGCATCCCAGGGCGCGCCGACCGCGTTCGCCCGAAGGTAGGAGGGGTAGACATAGCCGCTCCCGCCGGTGATCGAGACGAAGCTGCGCGCCGCGCCCTTCAACATGACGGGGAGATCGGAGGTGACGGTGAGCCCGCGCAGCACGTCCCCCGTCGCGTCGAAGGCCGCGTCCGCGAAGCGCCCGAGCCAGCCGGTACCGTTGGGCGACGTCGCCCCCTGCCCCCACAGGTCGATGGAGATGAAGTGCGAGAGGTTCGGGTTGTTCATGCCGATCCCGGCTACCCAGGCCACCTTGCCCGCGGCGTGGAGCGCGTCCATGCCCGTGAAGTCCCTCGACAGCCCCACCCCGCTGCCGAGATCGACGAGGTCGGACACGGGAGTACCGAGCGTGGGCCGCTTCGCCTCGTAGGCGGTCCGGTTCGCGCCTGCGGTCGGCTGCATCATCTGCAGCCAGTCGTTGCCGCCGTCGATGTTCACGACCACCAGGATGCGCTGCGGCGGGAGGCCGCCGCCGGCCACCCCGCCGTCGAGAGCTCCTCCGTCGAGGGTACGAGATCCCTGTGGCGAGGAGCCGCTCCCGCACGCCGCGACCACCGCGCCCGCACCGAGCCCCTGCAAGAATCCGCGACGGCCAATCATGGAGCTCCCTTCAATACAGCTGGCCGGCGGGTGAACAGAGGACGAGGTAGGCGAGCTCTCGCGCCTTGGACTGGCCCGCGGCGTCCCAGGCGAACGATCCGGGCCACAGCGCCGAGAGCCACCCGGCGGTGACGGCGGGCGGGATGGGTGCCGGCTGCAACAGGGCGGCGAGACGGTCGAGCACGCCGGAGGGCGAGGCGGGCGCGGTGGGGAACCAGCGCGCGACGTCGGTGGGGAAGAGGGGGTAGGAGCTCCCGGCGTAGTTTGCCGTCTCTCCGAGCGTCAGCGCAGCGGCCAGGCGCGTGCGCCAGCGGATGGTGTTGCTGTTCATCCACGTCACGTCCTCCTTCCAGCCGTTGGGACCGGTGGGATCGAGCAGCTTCATGCCCGCTCCCTCGAAGGCCGGCCCAGTCACGAGGTACCAGGCCGGGAAACTCTTGGGCGCGGCGGCGGCGAGCGGCAGGCCCAGCATGCGGGCCGCGCGAGCGATCCAGGAGATGGGGCCCTCCACCAGCGCGAAGCGGTTGTCGGAGGAGAAGAAGTACGTCGAGGAGAGCAGCGCCTTCAGCACGGCGCGCAGGTCGAAGCCCTTCGCCTGCACCAGCGCCGTCACGTCGGCGAGGTCGCCCGTCGAAAAACGCGCCGTCACGAAATGCGTGAGGAGGCGCCGTGCGAGGAAACCGGCGCAGTTCGAGGCACGGGAGGAGACGATCGACCGCAGCGCATCCTCACCCGGAGTCATTCCTGCGGGCGCCGCGCCGATGTCGAAGGTCTTGCCCAGGTAGGTGATCGTCCCCGAGCCATGCATCGGCGTAGTGGTCGCCCTGGCGGCGCCGTTCCAGAGGAGGCCGTCCGGGTTGGCCTTGCCGTCGTAAAGCCGGAACGTCGCGGCGGCGGCCTGGTGAAGGTTGGGGTTGGTGGGGTTCGCCACCCAGTCGGCGGTCCGGACGGTGAAGCTCCAGCCGGAGAGGGCGCGCGCGAGCTGGGTGATGTCGGTCTGCGAGTAGCCGTCGTCGGCGCCCAGCGAGTAGAGCTCCATCACCTCCCGGGCGTAGTTCTCGTTCGGGACCGCGGTGCCCGCGGCGTTGTCGAGGACGAGGTCGAGCCAGACCGCCATGGCGGGGTCCTTCGACACGAGCACCAGCAGGTCGTCGAAGTGGTCGAGTCCGTGCGACCGCAGGGTCTCGGCCTGCTTCAGCATCAGCGAGACGGAGTTGACCTTGTGCCAGCCGGTGGCAAAGAAGTTCCCCCAGAAGAGCCCCATGCGCTCGGCGAAGGAGTACGGGGCGTACTGCATGCGAAAGGCGAGCAGCGCCTGCGCCCGCGCGAGGTCGTTGCGCCACGAGTCCGGGCCGTCCACCAGGTAGCGGTGCGGCCCCGGCACGGCTGGCACGTCGACGCCGCCGGTGGCGTTCTTGCTGGCGGACCGGGCTGCCTCGGTCACCGGGTCGGCACGGTCGGCGAGCACGCTCGCGAAGAGCGCTCCGTCCACCCCGGTGCCGTCCACCCAGTCCGCCACGGCCTGCGGCGGGCTGCGCGAAGCCATGGCCGCGGCGTCCTCGGGCGAGAGGCCGAAGCCGGCGCGGCGCGCGAGGTGCTGGACGTCGGAAGCGGTCCAGCTCGCGATGGGGCTCAGGTCGATCATACGAGGGCTCCGCCCTCGCCCCGTCCAGCAAAGCTGGGCGGGGCCCCACTCCGGCTCGCAGGGGCCCACGCGCGCTTTCGCGCGCTGTCCCTGCCTGGAGGGCTGCGCCCTCCCCAGCTTCGCTGGGACCCCTCCCGCGACGGCATGGCGGCTGTGCTTTCGTAGGTCATTCGAGAGCTCCCTGGGCGATCCAGGCGGTGAGCGCGTTCAGGGTGGACGGACAGAGGTCGGGCGCATCGAGGGGCATGCGAGCGCCGTAGCCCGAGCCGCCGGGCTGGTCACGCGTGACCTTCTCGAGGAGCCAGGAACGCGAGGGGTCGAACGGCTTCACGCGCAGCCACCCCGCGCCCGCGGGCGCGTTCGCCGCAGGGGCGTTGACGAGGTCAGCCCGAACGTCGGTGGCGGTGCGCCCGGCGAAGGTGCCGTACACCACGTGACCCGCGGGGGCGGCGCCGCCGCCGTGGCAGCTCATGGCCGCCGACCCGCAGCTCGCCTGCAGGGCGGGGAGAATGTCGCGGGTGAAGCGTGGAGCATCGACCGGCGCCGCGATGGGACAGGTGAGGCCCGCTGCACCGCCATCAGCGCCCGAGCCGTCCGGTGGCCCGGCCGCCACGGACGGCGAGGAGCCGCCGCAAGCGGACAGGAGTAGCGCGAGCGCCAGCGGTGGCCCGAGGGGATTGGTATCTGCGGCGCGCATCAACCCTGGTAACCCGCGAGAGGCGCCGGAGTGTCGTGCGCCACCCATCCGGGGCGAAGAGGGGCAGCCCATGATCAGATCGGCGGGCGAGCCTTGTCACCGTAGCCGGTCAGCTCCACGTAGCCGTCGCCAGCCCCCTGGCCGCGCGCGTCCCTCAGGCGCACCGCGCCCTCCCAGTAGAACAAGCCCCCCGACAGCTCGGTCCGGTTCTCCTGATCGGCGAGGGAGGGCTCCACGTCGAGCGCGATCCCGGCGCTGGGAACCTCCACCCGCCAGCCCGCCGGATAGCGGGCCCGGGTCACAGGGCTCGTCCAGGAGCCGGTGGCGCGCACGGCGAGCTCCGACGCGGCGAGCCAGCGCGCGCTTCCATCTGCCCCGACCAGCGTCCCGCGCGAGAAATCGACGCCGCCATCCGCGCGGCGAAGGAGGTAGAGCATGAGATCGCGGCCATCGGCGAGGTGAAGGGCGAACCAGTCCCAGCCCACCTGCGTGGGAGCGAGCTGCGAGGAGCCGATCTCGCGGTCCATCCAGCTCCGGCCGCGCACCCGCTCCGTTCGTTCACCCACGGTCAACGTTCCGCTCGTCGCCAGGCGCGTGAAGCTGTAGTACAGGCTGGCGAAGCCCTCGCGGTCCGACTTGCGCGAGAAGCCGCCCGGTCCCTGGAAGACGAGCGGCTTCTCCGGGCGGGCGGTGAGGCTGAAGGCGAGCCCGCGCGCCCGGTCCTCGACGTGAAGGTTCCAGGCGTCGCCGTCGAGCTCCAGGGTGAAGCGGCCGTCCGTTCCCGCCGGCGCCAGCGCCCAGGCCACGGGCTCACCCGAGCCAGGCGCCCCGAACCCGCCCAGAAGCGGCATCTCGCGCCACAGCACCTCGGAGAAGAGATGCCGACCGCCCTGCAGATCGGAGATGGCGGCGTGGACCATGACGAGGTTCGCCGTCGCCCAGGGCGAGGCCAGCGGCGGTCGCTCGGGAAGGAGCCCCACCCGGAAGAAGGTGAGCTGGTAGCCGAAGCGCCGGTCCGGATCGGCCTCCGAGGCGAGCTCCCCCGTGAAGTACCACCACTCGGTCCGGTAGCCGGGGTGGCTGAAGTGATCGCGCGGGAAGCTCCAGACGTACCCAGGCAGCGCGGGGAGGAAGCCAGCAGGCGCGGCGAGCGCGGAGCAGGGGAGGAAGGCGAGAGCAAGGGCGAGCAGCCCTCTCCGCAGCGACCTCGACCTCGACCCCGACCCCGACCTCGACCCCGACCCCGACCCCGACCTCGACCTCGACCCCGACCTCGACCTCGACCTCGACCACGACCTCGACCCCGACCTCGACCACGACCTCGACCACGACCTCGACCCCGACCCCGACCTCGACCCCGACCCCGACCCCGACCCCGACCCCTCCCGCTCAGATCGCATCGCGCGATAGCTCCGAAGCTGGCGCCTGGCTGGCGCGCACGGCGGGGTAGAGGCTCGCCGCGAGGGCGGCGACCGCAAGCACCACCGCCTCCTTCACCAGGGCTCCCCACGGCACGTGCATGTTGAGGGTCCACCCGAACCAGTCCGGGTTGATGAGGTCCACCAGGACCAAGGCGAGCCCGGCGCCCCCCAGCGCGCCCAGGAGGAGCCCTGCCGCGCCGATGCCGGCGGCGTGCCCGACGAACAGCCGGAAGATCTGCCCGCGCGTGGCGCCCAGCGCCCGGTAGAGAGCCACCTCGCCCGAGCGCTCGCGCGCGAGCACCAGCAGCGCGAGCGCGATCCCCGACACCGCCACCACCAGGCTCATGACCTCCAGGAGCCGCGTCACCGCGAAGGTCTGCTCGAAGATCCCGAGCACCTCGCGACGCAGCGTCCGGTTGGACCGCACCGAGAGCGCCTCGCTCGAAAGCTCCCGCTTCACCCTCTCCGCCAGCTCCTCCGCGTCCACTCCCGGCGCAGCGTAGAGGGCGACGTTCGTGAGCGCGCCCTCGCCGAAGCGAGCGGCCAGCGTCGCGAGGTCTACCAGCACGGCCCCGTTCTCCGCGCCGAAGTCGCGGTACACCCCCGCCACCCTGAAGCGCTCCGGGCCTCGCGGGCCCGCCACCTCCACCGTCCCGCCCGGCTGAAGCCGCGCCCGGCGCGCCAGCGGCTCCGACACGAGCGCCTCGCCCGCTTTCACCTTGGCCAGCACCGCGCCCGCGTCGCCCCCCGCGAGCTGCACTCGCCCGCCCTCCCCCGCCAGCCCCGCGTCGAACCCGCCCACCGAGATGCGGCGGCCGTTCACCTCGGTGAAGATCTGGCGCAGCCGGTCCATGGCGCGCACGCCGGTCACCTTGGCGAGCCGCGACGCGACGGAAGGCTGCAGCGTCGCGCCGTTCTCGCCCCGCCGCCAGGAGGGCGTCGTCACGTACACGTCGGCGCGCAGGGTGGCTCCGAGCCAGCCCTCCACCGTGCTCCGGAAGGAGCCGATCATGACCGTGATCCCCACCAGCATGCTGACCGAGACGGCCAGCGCGCCCGCGGCGACGCCCGTCGAGCGGAGATGCGCCGCGAGCTCGCGCGCGCCGTACATCGCGCCCAGGCGGGCGGGCGCGCGCAGCCGCGCGGCCCCGCGGAGGAGGAGCGGCGCGGTGAGCGGTACCGCGGCCACCACCGCCAGGGCGAGGAGGAAGCCGGAGAAGCGCCAGCCGCGCAGGGGCCCGAGGGCGAGCGCTGCGGCAGCGGCCAGGGCGAGCAAGCCACCAGCGGCGAGCGCGAACACCCCTCGCCCCGGCCGCACCCCTCGCCGGGAAGCGAGGAGGGCACGCGGGTCTTCTCGCGCCACGTCGAGCGCAGGCAGGACCGCACCGGAGAGCGCGCCAGCCAGGCCGAGCGCGACGCCCACGGCAAGGAGCCAGGGCGGCAGCGACACGCGCTCCACGCCCTCCAGAAGGTAGAGGTTGCGCAAGGTGGCGCTCACCGCGCTCACGTTGGCGCGCGCGGCGAGCCAGCCCAGCGGGATGCCCAGCGCCGTGCCGAGCAGCCCGAGGGTGAGCGCGTCGGCGAGCACCACCGCGAGGACCTGGGCGCGGGTGGCACCCAGGCACCGGAGCACGCCCAGTTCCTCGCGCCTGCGGGCGAGCGCGGCCTGGGTGGTCGCATACACGAGGAAGCCGCCGACGAAGAGGCTCACCAGGGAGAGGGCGGTGAGGTTGAGCCGAAAGGCCGCGAGGAGCGCGTCTGCCTCGGCCATGCGCGCCTCCGGCGTGAGGACCCGGGCCCCCGGCCCGAGCTTCGCGTCCAGTCGGCGCGCCAGCCCGGCCACGTCGGCGCCCTTCTCGACCACGACGTCGATCTGCCGGACCTGCCCGGCGCGGCCAAGGAGCCCCTGGACCTGCGAGAGGTCCATCACCGCGAGCCGGGAGCTCGCGAGCGGGGAGAGGCGCGCGAAGTCCACCAGCGCCCCCACCCGTAGCTCCACCCTGCGTGAACCGCTGGAGACCGGCACCCGCGAGCCGACGCTCCAGCCCATGCGGGAGGCCATGGCGGGCGAGACCGCGACCCACCCCGGCACGCCCAGCACGTCCGCCAGCTCCGCACGCTCGCGGGCCCAGGGCATGCGCACCGGAGCGAAGAGGTCCGTGCCCAGCACGTCCAGCGTCTCGGGGGCGCCGCCCGGCCCCGCGGCCACCACCTCCACCCGCTCCACCGGATAGGCCGAACGGACGCCCGGCTCGGCGAGCACCCGCGGCAGGAGCGCGTCGTCGAGCGCGGGCCCGCGGCCCATCACCGTGAGCTGCGCGTCGCCGGAGATGGCCCGCACGCTGCCGGCGAAGGCGCCCAGCGCGCTCGCGTCGAGGATCTGGATGGACAGCACCGAGCCGACTCCCAGGGCGATCCCGGCGACGGCCAGCAGGAACAGCGCGCGTCCCCCCCGCGCGTGCGCCGAGAGGGCCAGCGCGACGTACCGGATCACCCCGCCTCCGCGCCGCGCGCCAGCACGCCCGAGTGCAGCGTGAAGATCTCGTCGGCCATCCCGGCCAGCTCGCGGCTGTGCGTCACCATGACGAGCGCCGTCCCCTCCTCCCGCGCCAGTTCCAGCAGGAGCTCCATCACCGTGGCGCCGGTGGCCTCATCGAGGTTGCCGGTGGGCTCGTCGGCCAGGAGGAGCCGGGGGCGGCGGAGGAGCGCCCGGCACAGCGCGACCCGCTGCATCTCGCCGCCGGAGAGCTTTCCCACCGGCTGAGCCAGGCGCTCGCGGAGACCCACCCGCGCCAGGAGCTCGCGGGCGCGGGCGCGCGCGGCGGCGCGATCGCCCCCGCCGATGAGGGCCGGGACGAGCACGTTCTCTTCCACGGTCAGGTGTCGAAGGAGGTGGAAGAACTGGAAGACGAGGCCCACCCCGTCGCGGCGCGCCAGCGTCCGCTCGCGGTCGCCCAGCGCGGCCAGATCGCGGCCCAGCAGGCGCACGGCCCCGGAGGTCGGCGCGTCGATGCCCGCGGCGAGGTGCAGGAAGGTCGATTTGCCCGAGCCGCTGCGGCCGACGAGGGCCACCACCCGGCCGGCGTGCACCTCGAGGGAGACGTCGCGCAGCGCCTGGTAGCGCGCCCCACCAGCGAGGTCGTAGCTCTTCGAGACACGCGTCAGCGCGAGGACCGGTTCATCCACGGGACGTGAACCTAGCGTCGAGAGAGCGCACGTTCAGGAGGGGCGCCCGGCAACCGCTTCATCCGCCCAGCTTCCCGAGCGCCACCACCTCGGTGGGTGAAGGCCGGCCGCCCGCGGGCTCCAGCGAGATGGCGAGCGCGTCCGGGGCGACGGCGAGGAGCTCGGGATCGACGTCGCCGACGGCCAGCGCCGCACCTTCGAAGCGCAGGAACCCCGCCGGGCGCGGCGCATCTTTCCCGCGGATCACCCAGAGCTGGTAGTCCTTGGCGGGCTGCGGCTGGAGGGCGCTCGACAGCACGACCGCGCGCCGCTGGGCGACGTTGACCACTGCGCTCGCCCGGGCGGTGCGGCCGGGAACGGGCGCGAGGGCCACCACCCGGCTCCCGGGGAGCTCCAGCAGGGCCGCTAGGTCCCGCTGGCGCGCGCCGTCCACGCGCAGCGCCCGCACCTCGGCGAGCAGGGCGGCGCGCGCGGCGCCCTCGGAGCGCGCGCTCGCCTGGGCCGACGCGAGCTCCGACTCGGCGCGACCTCGGGCCGAACGCTCGCGCGCCCACAGCCCTGCCGCCAGCAGCGCGGCGGCGGCGGCGAGCGGCACGGCGTAGCGTTGCCAGGGCGCGAACACCCGGCGGGGACGCGCGGTTCGGGCGGCCGTCGCGACGCTGGCGGGCTCAGCGCTCTCCGGAACTGCTCCTCCTTCGATGCCCGCCCGGATGGCGATGGACCGCCACACACCCTCCGAGGGGGCCACCGAGGGATGGGCAGCCGCGAGGCTGACGACCGTGGCGAGCGCCCGCGCCAGCGCCTCCGGGCAGCCTTCGTGGTGGCTCTCGCGCAGGTGCTCCTCGGCGAGGCGCCGCTCCTCGGGCTCGAGCGCGTGGAGGGCGTGGGCTCCGGCGAGCTCGATGTACTCGGCGCAGGTCACTCCGCGCCTCCTGCGAGCGCGAGGGAGAGCTTGTCCATGGCGAGGCGAACCCGCGTCTTTATCGTCCCGAGCGGCTGGCCGGTGCGCGCCGCGATGGCGCTCTGCGACAGCCCGTCGAAGTAGGCCAGGTCGATCACCTCCCGCTGCTCCGCCGGCAGCCCCGCCAGCGCGGCGCGGACCCGCGCCCGCTCCTGCTTGCCCTCCAGCGGATCAGGGAGCTCTGGCGCCGCCTCCGGCTCGGCCGCATGGGCGGACGCCAGCCGCGCCGCGGCGCCTCGGGCGCGGAGCCGATCGAGCGCGCGGCTGCGGCCGACCACGACCGCCCAGGTGGAGAGGCTCGCCCGAGCTGGATCGTACGCGGCCGACCTCCGCCACAGCTCCAGGAACGTCTCCTGGACCACGTCCTCCGCTTCGCCGCGATCGCCGAGGAGCCGGAGGGCGATGGCCATCACCTTGCCCGAGCAGGCGTCGTACAGGGCGCGCAGAGCCCGCGCCCTGTCCACGGGCTCGCCGCCCGGGCCGCGGCCGAGCACCGCGGCGAGGATGAACGGCCAGGCGGTCGAGAGCATGGGTGGTAACCTGGGGCTGCCGCGGCGCGGGTGCACCTCACGCGCGGGTCCCGAACCCGATACGCGCTCCAGCCCCCGCTGGATCTACGAGGCGTCCTCCTCGGATTCGTTCCCTGGGGTCGCCCGCAGGGGGGGCGGGCAAGGCTCGCCCTTCACGAACTTCTTGTGCTCGCCGTAGCGCTCGACGATCTCCTTCTTCGTCTCGAGGCCGGTCTGCTCGATCACGAAGTTGGGAACCCGCCGGGCTCTGCGGTCGGGCACCCAGGAATCGACGCCGCCGGCCGCGGCCCGCCGCACCCTCGCTGCCGCGCGCTCCGGGCGTCCGCCCGCGCCGTCCGCGCCAGCGCTCGGCCCGGTAGCCTCCCGCCGCGTGGAACGCCCGCGCCGGCCAGCATCTCCCTCGTCCTCCCGCTCGCTGGAGGGGCTCTCGGCGGAGAGGTGCCGGCTCAGGGACTCGCGGAGCTCCCGCGCGATCGCTTCCGCCACCACCCGGGTGACCCGCCCCGCGAACTCGCGCGCGAGCCGCTCCACTTCTTCCTGCATCCTGTCGTCCATGCGGTCACCTTAACCGCAGACGGCGCGACGGTGGCCCGCCCTTCTGGTACGCTTTCCCGCCATGCAGGAGCTCCAGCGCCACGAGATCCCCATCCTGACCACCTTCGACGCTCCGCCCGGCTTCGAGATCGAGCGGGTCATCGGGCCCTGCTGGGGAATCACGGTGCGGAGCCGCAGCGTCGTCGGCACCGCCTGCGCGGGTTGCCAGACCTTCTTCGGCGGCGAGATCACCATGTTCACGGACCTCGCCGCGCACAGCCGGGCCGAGGCGATGGATCGCATCGAGCGGCAGGCGCGCCTCATGGGCGGCAACGCCATCCTGGGGATGCGCTTCGATTCCTCCGAATTGATGCAGAACACGAACGAGATCGTGGCGTACGGCACGGCGGTGGTACTGCGGACCGCGCCCGCCCGCCCGGCGTGAGCCGCCTGTCGCCAAGGCTGGCGCGCCGCATCGACCGGCTCGCCCGGCGCGCGCACCGCTTCCACCGCTTCGCC
>JBBQEB010000083.1:0-16064 GCA_038320275.1 Myxococcales bacterium
CACCTGCCGCAGCTTGGCCGGGCTCCCCTGAGCCTCCGCCTCGCCCACCACGCGGACCTCGACGCCGGCGAGCGGGCCCGCCTCGCCGAGCCGGGCCACCACCTCGTCGCAGGCAGCGCGCAGGTCCACCGGCTCCGCGCACGCCTCCTGGGGGCGGGAGAGATCGAGCAGCCCGTCCACGGTCTCCTTCGCCCGCAGCGCCTCCTCCTCGATCACGCGCAGATCGTCGCGAAGCGGCGCGTCCGCGCGCCGGGCGAGGAGCTTCGCGTAGCCGAGGATGACGCCCAGCGGGTTGTTGATCTCGTGCGCGACGCCTGCCGCCAGCCGGCCGATCCCCGCCAGCTTCTCGCTCTTCACGAGCGCGTCCTGGTGGGCGGCGAGCTGGCCCGTCATGACGTTGAACTGAGCGGCGAGGGCGCCCAGCTCTCCCGACGAGTCCACCTGGATGCGGGTGGAGAGGTCGCCCGCGCCGAGCCGCGCCGCGCCTTCGCGCAGCCGGGCCAGCGGGCGCGCGATGGAGCGGCCGATGGAGAAGGTGACCGCCGCCGCGAGCAGAGGAGCGCCCACCAGCAGCGCCACGAGGATGCGGTAGGTGCGCCGCTCCACCGCCGTCGCCTCCGCGCGGGCGGCGGCGATGCTCGCCTCGAAGCGCGCCACCAGCTCCTCGGCCCGATCCTGGATGCGCGTCACCACGAGCTGCGCCCGCGCGTGCTCAGCCTGGACGAAAGGCCGGTCGCCCCGGACCACCGCCGGAACGATGGAGCCGCGGAAGATGGCGTCGAGCTCCGCGCTGGCGGCCTCGATGTCCGCCACCCAGGCGCGCTCCTCCTCGCCCTTCACCCGCGCCCGCAGCGCGCGGGTGAGCAGGAGCACGTGCCGCTCGGCGGCGGTGTAGAAGCCGAGGTGGCTCTCGTTGGCGATGATGATGGTGTGCGCCTGGTGCGCGTACTGGTCGCGCACCGCGCTCGCGAGCTCGAGGGCGAGCCGGACGCTCTCCTCCTCGCGGGTCATCCGCTCGATGACGGCGTGGATCCTTCCCAGCCCGGCGATGGCGAGGAGCGACGCCAGGGCGAAGGTGACCACCAGCGCCCCGAAGCCCAGCAGGAGCTTGCGGGTGGTGGTCAGGGTGGACCGTCGCAGCGCAGCGGGAGACGTGACCATCGCGGTCACACTGTAATGGCCTCCGTGACGCAACGCCCGCCCTCCAGACCTCAAACGTCGCGTGATTCCCGATGGATAGGAGTGGCACGCCCGCTGCTTACCGATGGTGTAACCCCTTTTCAGGAGCGCCCATGTTTCGATCCATCGCAATCGCCCTCCCCGTCCTGTTCGCCCTCGCCGGGCCAGCCGCAGGCTCCGGCGCGGCTCCTCGCACCGTCACGATCGAGGTCACCAAGGACGGCTTCGTCCCGGCGGTGGTGAAGGTGAAGGCGGGACAGCCGGTGAAGCTCGTCATCACGCGCAAGACCGAGGTGACCTGCGCGACCGACATCGTGATGAAGGACTTCGGGGTGAACCAGCCCCTGCCGATGGGCAAGGCGGTGACCGTGACGGTCACGCCGAAGAAGAAGGGCTCGTACCGCTACGCCTGCGGCATGGACATGATCGCGGGCGTCCTCGAGGCGCAGTGAAGCTCCGATCCCTTGCGGTCGCGCTCGCCGCGGCGGTGCTCGCCGCGCTTCCTGCGGTCGGGCGGGGCTCGCCGGTCCGTGCACCGGTCAGCGCGCCACCCGCCGCTCCCAGCGCCGCAGGGGCCGCGCCATCCGCAGGGGTCTCGCCCGTCGCCGCGGCTGCGGCGGGCGGCAGCGTCGCGGAGGACCCGCTCCTCGACGGACTGGTGCGGGAAGCGCTGGAGCGCCGGCCGGAGTGGGCGCAGGCCCGAGCGCTCCTCGTGGCGCAGCGAGAGCGCGTGCCCCAGGCCGGGGCGCTCCCCGATCCCACGCTGACGCTCGGGATCCAGAACGATGGCTTTCGCGAGATCCAGATCGGAAAGATGGGGACGAGCTACTGGCAGGTGATGCTCACCCAGCCACTCCCCTGGCCCGGCAAGCGTGGCCTGCGCACCGAGGTCTCCTCGGGCGAGGCTGCCGTGGCCGAGGCCTCGCTGGAGCGGGTGCGGCTCGGCGTCGAGGCCGACGTACGGCGCGCCTACCTCGAGCTCTTGCTCACGCGCGACCAGCTCGTGCTGCTCGCGCGGCTGGAGGAGCTGTGGGCCGAGTCGGAGGGCATCGCCAAGATCAGGTATGGGGTCGGCGGGGCCCCGCAATCCGACCTGCTCCGCGCGCAGCTCGAGCGCACCCGGCTGCAGGGGCAGCGCTGGTCGCTGGAGCTCGCGGAGCAGATGCGCCTCCAGGAGCTGAACCGGCTCCGGGGGAGGCCGGTCGACGAGCCGCTCGCGACCTCTCGCCATCTCGCCGGTGCGGCGCTGCCGGCGCTTCCCACGGTCTCCGAGGCGGAGGCCGATGCCGAGGCCCGCAGCCCGGAGCTGCGCGCAGCGGCGCTGTCGACGAAGGCGGCGGCGTCGAGGGCGGCCCTGTCCCGCCGCGACCGCTATCCCGACCTGTCCGTGACGGCGGCGGTGATGCCGCGCGGCGGGCTCGAGCCCATGTGGCAGCTCGCCGTCGGGATCGGGCTCCCCGTCTGGTCCGGTCGAAAGCAGGCGCGCGCCGTCGCGGAGAGCGAGGCCCGGCAGGGCGCGGAGGAGCGAGGCGAGGAGGGCGTCCGGCAGGTGCTGCGGATGCGCACGCACCAGCGCCTGACCCAGCTCGAGACGGCGCTGCGGGTGGTGGAGCTCTACCGGGGAGGCCTCCTCGTGCAGTCGAGCGCCGCGGTGGAGAGCACGTTCGCGAGCTACCGGGTCGGTCGGGTGACGTTCGGCGCGGTGCTGGAGGCGCTCGGCGGCTACGTCGCCGACGAGGGCGGGTCGCTCGAGGCGCTGGCGCAAGCCCAGCGCGTCGCCATCGCGCAGCGCGAGCTCTCGCTCGAGGCTGCCCCGGGCGGCGGGGGAGGCCTCGTGGCTGCCAGGCCTGGTGCAGGGAGCAGCGCCGGCAGCGGAGCCGCTGGGATGGGCTCGGGCCTGGGCAAGGCCCAGGCGGCAAGCTCACCCGCGTCCGGCTCGGCCTCGGGCGGCGCGGGCGGAAGCTCCGGAATGTAGGTGGAATGTGAAAGAGACCATGAACGACGCGACTCCTTCGGCACCGGTCACCTCTCCGCGGCGCCGCTTCGGCCCCCTGGCAGTCCTCCTCGCGCTGGCCGTGGGCCTCGGGGGCGGCGGGCTCGGCGCGTGGTCCCTCGCGCGCCACCGCGCCGCGCCCGGCGATGGCCACGACCACGACCACGCGCAGGGCGGCGACGCGAAGGCGACCGCCGAGGCGAAGACCACCTACGTCTGCCCGATGCACCCCACCATCACCTCTGACCACCCGGGCGACTGCCCGATCTGCGGCATGAAGCTCGTGCCGATGAAGCCGGCCGTCTCGGCGACCACCGGCGCCGCGGGAGGAGGGGCGACGAAGAGCGGCGAGCGGAAGCTGAAGTTCTACCGCTCGCCCATGGACCCGAAGCAGACCTCCCCCACGCCGCGCAAGGACGAGATGGGGATGGATTACCTGCCCGTGTACGAGGACGAGGTCGGCGGGGCGACGCCGGTGCAGGGCCTCGCAGCGGTCACCATCGACCCGTCGCGCCAGCAGCTCATCGGGCTCCGCACCGCGGAGGTGACGCGCGGGCCGGTGTCGGCGAGCTGGCGCACGGTGGGGAAGGTCGCGGTGGACGAGACGCGCGTGCACCACGTCAGCGTGCGCGTCTCCGGTTTCATCGAGACGGTGTACGCGGACTACATCGGAAAGTTCGTCAAGGTCGGCGACCCGCTGTTCTCCATCTACAGCCCGGACCTCTTCTCTGTGCAGCAGGAGTACCTCCTCGCCTTGAAGACCCAGCGCGCGCTCGCCGCCAGCGGCGGCGGGGTGGCCGGCGCGGGCGAAGATCTCGTCTCGTCGGCGCGCGAGCGGCTCCGGCTCTGGGAGGTGCCGGAAGGGGAGATCCGCCGGCTGGAGCGGACGGGCAAGGCGTCGAGGACGCTCACCTTCCGGTCCCCCATGAGCGGCGTCGTGACGAAGAAGGATGCAGTGATGGGCCACCGCATCACGGAGGGTGACATGCCCTTCGAGATCACCGACCTCTCCTCGGTATGGGTCCTCGCCGACGCCTACGAGAGCGACCTCGCGCGCATCAAGCTCGGGATGACGGCCTCGCTCGCCCTCCAGGCGCTCCCCGAGCACAAGTTCCAGGGCAAGGTCGTCTTCATCGACCCGCTGCTCGATCCCAAGACCCGCACGGCCAAGGTGCGCCTCGCCTTCGCCAATCGCTCCGGCGAGCTCCGCCCCGAGATGTTCGGCGAGGTGACGCTGCGAGGGAAGGCGCGCGAGGGCCTGCGCGTGCCCACCGACGCGGTGATCGACTCCGGCAGGGCGAAGGTGGTCTTCGTGGCGCTGGGGGACGGCAAGTTCGAGCCTCGCGAGGTCCGTATCGGCACCGTCTCCGCCGACCAGTCCGAGGTCCTGTCCGGAGTCGAGGCGGGCGAGCAGGTGGTGACCCGGGCCAACTTCCTCATCGACTCGGAGTCGCGCCTGCGCGCGTCGCTGGCTGCCCTGGGAGGCGGCAAGTGATCAAGGCCATCATCCGCTTCTCGGCCCACAACAAGTACCTCGTCATCGCCGCCGTGATGGTGGTCCTCGGGATCTCCTTCTGGACCATGAAGAACATCCCCCTCGACGCCCTGCCCGACCTCTCGGACACGCAGGTCATCGTCTACTCGAAGTGGGACCGGAGCCCCGACATCGTCGAGGACCAGGTGACCTATCCCATCACCACGGCGCTCCTCGGCGCGCCCCGGGTGAAGGCGATCCGGGGCTTCAGCGATTTCGGGTTCAGCTACGTCTACGTGATCTTCGAGGACGGCACCGATCCGTACTGGGCGCGGACGCGCGTCCTCGAGTACCTCTCCAAGATCACCGCCCAGCTCCCGCAGGGCGTGAAGACCGAGCTCGGCCCCGACGCGACGAGCGTGGGGTGGGTCTTCCAGTATGCGCTGGTGGACAAGACCGGCGCGCACGCCTCGGACGAGCTGCGCTCGTTCCAGGACTGGTTCCTGCGCTACGCCATCCAGGCGGTGCCCGGCGTCTCCGAGGTCGCCACGGTGGGTGGGCAGGTGCGCCAGTACCAGATCACCGTCAGTCCGACCGCGCTCGCCTCCTACAAGCTGCCGCTCGACGCGGTCATCCAGGCGGTGCGGCGCGGGAACGCCGACGTGGGCGGGCGCCTCGTCGAGCTGTCCGGCCGCGAGTACATGGTGCGCGGTCGCGGCTACGTGAAGTCGCTCGCCGACCTGGAGCAGCTCGTCCTCAAGACCGAGGGCGGCACGCCCATCACCGTGAAGGACGTGGCGCAGGTGACGCTGGGTCCGGAGATGCGGCGCGGCGTCGCCGACCTCGACGGGAAGGGCGACGTGGTGGGCGGCATCGTCGTCATGCGCCAGGGCGAGAACGCCCTCAACGTCATCGAGCGCGTGAAGGCGAAGCTCGAGGAGCTGAAGCCCTCCTTGCCCAAGGGCGTCGAGGTGGTGACGACCTACGACCGCTCCGAGCTCATCGACCGGGCCATCGACACCGTGAAGCACAAGCTCATCGAGGAGATGATCATCGTCTCGATCATCATCCTCATCTTCCTGTGGCACGTGCCGTCCGCCATCGTCCCCATCGTCACCATCCCGGTGTCGGTCGCCATGGCGTTCATCCCCATGTACCTCCTGGGCCTCAACGCCAATCTGATGTCGCTGGCCGGCATTGCCATCTCCATCGGCGTGCTGGTCGATGGCGCGATCGTGGAGGTGGAGAACGCCTACAACAAGATCCACCACTGGCAGGCCGCCGGCTCGAAGGGCGACTTCCACCAGGTGCGCCTCGACGCGCTGCTGGAGGTGGGGCCCAGCGTCTTCTTCTCGCTCCTCGTGATCGCGGTCGCCTTCATGCCGGTGTTCACGCTGGTGGACCAGGAGGGCCGCCTCTTCCGGCCGCTCGCCTACTCGAAGAACCTCGCCATGGCCATCGCCGCGATCCTCGCGGTCACGCTCGATCCGGCCATGCGCATGCTCTTCGCGCGGGTGAAGCCGTTCCGGTTCAGGCCGAAGGCGCTCGCCTGGCTGGCCACGCAGGCGCTCGTCGGGAAGTACTACTCCGAGGAGCGCCACCCCATCAGCCGGTTCCTCCACCGCATCTACGAGCGACCCTGCCGCTTCGTGCTGCGCCACGCGCGAGCGACCATCGTGGCCAGCGTCGCGGTGGTAGCGCTCACCGTGCCGATCTACCTGAAGCTCGGCTCGGAGTTCATGCCGCCGCTCAACGAGGGCACCATCCTCTACATGCCCTCGGCGGTGCAGCCGGGCATGTCGGTGGCGGAGGCCCAGTCGGCCCTCCAGCTCCAGGACAAGATCCTGCGCACTTTCCCGGAGGTGGCGCGCGTGTTCGGCAAGGCGGGGCGCGCCAACACCAGCACCGACCCCGCGCCGTTCTCGATGATGGAGACCACGGTGGTCCTGAAGCCCGAGGCGCAGTGGCGGGAGAAGCCGCGCTGGTACTCGTCCTTCGCGCCCGGCTGGCTGAAGCCCGTGCTGCGGCCGTTCTGGGGCGACCGCATCAGCGAGGACGACCTGCAGAACGAGATGGACGCTGCGCTGCAGCTCCCCGGCATCTCGAACGCCTGGACCATGCCCATCAAAGGGCGCCTCGACATGCTCTCCACCGGCATCCGCACGCCCATCGGGATCAAGATCGCCGGGGCCAAGCTGGAGGAGATCGAGCGGGTGGCGCTGGAGACCGAGGCGGCGATCCAGAAGATGCCGGAGACCCGCAGCGCCTACGCCGAGCGCGTGGCCGGCGGCTACTTCGTCGATTTCGTGCTGAAGCGCGAGCAGCTCGCCCGCTACGGCCTCACCATCGACGACGCGAACACCATGGTGATGACCGCGGTGGGAGGGGACGAGCAGGGCGTCACGGTGGAGGGGCGCGAGCGCTACGGCATCAACGTCCGCTACGCGCGGGACTTCCGCGACGATCTCCCGGCGCTGAAGCGGGTGCTGCTCCCGCTCCCAGGCGGCGGGCAGATCCCGATGGAGGAGATCGCCGACGTGAAGCTCGTGCAGGGCCCGTCGATGATCCGCAACGAGAACGGGCTCCTCGCCGGCTACGTGTACGTCGACTTCGACACCTCGAAGATCGACGTCGGCACGTTCGTCGAGCGCGCCAAGGCGGCCGTGGCAGCGTCGGTGAAGGCGCCGACCGGCTACTCCATGACCTGGAGCGGCCAGTACGAGAACATGCTGCGCGTCCGCGAGCGACTGAAGGTCATCCTGCCCATCACGCTCGTGCTCATCTTCGGGCTGCTCTACATGAACACGAAGTCCTCGGCGAAGGCGGGCATCGTGATGATGGCCGTTCCGTTCTCCGCCGTGGGCGCCGTGTGGCTCATGTGGGGGCTCGGCTATCACGTCTCCATCGCGGCCTGGGTCGGCATGATCGCGCTCATGGGGCTCGACGCCGAGACGGGCGTGTTCATGCTGCTCTTCCTCGACCTGGCCCACGACGAGGCCCGGGGGAAGGGCCTCCTGCGGACCACCGGGGATCTCCGCGAGGCGATCATCCACGGAGCGGTGAAGCGCGTCCGCCCCAAGGCCATGACGGTGTTCGCCGCCTTCTCGGGCCTCCTCCCCATCATGTGGTCGACCGGTACGGGCGCCGACGTGATGAAGCGCATCGCGGCGCCCATGGTGGGCGGGCTCGTGACGTCGTTCGCGCTCGAGCTGTTGGTCTATCCGGCCGTCTACTTCCTGTGGAAGAAGCGGGGGCTCGAGGACGGCCCTGCGAGCGCGCAGCCGGCCGCGGTCGAGGCGCAGGTGGGACCGGGCACCCTCGCCCTGCCGGCGCAAACGGCTGGAGGCTGACGACATGACGCAGCAGGGAACCTCACCAGCGGCGCAGGACGTCCCGGACGACCTCGCCATCGATCCGGTGTGCGGCATGAAGGTGAGCCCGACCGCGCCCAAGGGTGGCTCGGCCGAGCACGCAGGACACACCTACTTCTTCTGCAGTCCAAAGTGCCGCGCGAAGTTCATCGCCAGCCCTGCGACGTATCTGGAGCGCGCGGCGGGCCAGGGCGCGTCACCCGCGCCCCCCGCCGCGCCCGGAGCGACGTACGTGTGCCCGATGGATCCGGAGGTCCGCCAGGACCACCCCGGCGCCTGCCCGAAGTGCGGGATGGCGCTCGAGCCGGAGACGCCCGTGGCAGCCACCAAGGTCGAGTACGTGTGCCCGATGCACGCGGAGATCGTGCGGGAGGCGCCGGGGAGCTGTCCGATCTGCGGGATGGCGCTCGAGCCGCGGACGGTGACGCTGGCCGAGGCCCCGAGCCCCGAGCTGCGCGACATGACCCGCCGGTTCTGGGTGGGCCTGGTGCTGACGCTCCCGGTGTTCCTGGCCGGGATGGCGGAGATGCTCCCGGTTGATCCTTTGAGGGGGCTGCGCGGCCACGGGCTGGAGTGGTTCGAGCTCGCGCTCGCGACGCCGGTGGTCCTGTGGGGAGGCTGGCCCTTCTTCCAGCGTGGCTGGACCTCGGTCGTGAACCGGCACCTCAACATGTTCACGCTCGTCGCCCTGGGGACCGGGGTGGCCTACCTGTTCAGCGCCTTCGCCACGATCTTCCCCGGCCTCGTCCCGGAGTCGGTGCGCGGCCACCACGGCGCGGTGCCGGTCTACTTCGAGGCGGCCTCGGTCATCGTCGTGCTGGTGCTCATGGGCCAGGTGCTGGAGCTCCGGGCGCGTCAGGCGACCTCGGGAGCCATCCGGGCGCTGCTGGGCCTCGCGCCCAAGACCGCGCGACGCATCGGACCCGATGGCCGGGAGTCGGACGTCGGCCTCGATGCGGTCCAGCCCGGCGATCGGCTGCGCGTGCGGCCCGGCGAGGCCGTCCCGGTGGACGGGCTCGTGGAGGAGGGCGCGAGCGCGGTAGACGAGTCGATGGTCACCGGCGAGTCGATGCCGGTGGAGAAGGCTGCGGGCGCGCGGGTCACGGGCGGAACCGTGAACGGGTCGGGCGGGCTCGTGATGCGCGCGGAGCGGGTGGGACAGGACACGCTGCTCGCCCGCATCGTCCGCCGGGTGAGCGAGGCGCAGCGCAGCCGCGCGCCCATCCAGAAGGTCGCCGACCGGGTGGCCGGCTGGTTCGTCCCGGTGGTCGTCGCGGCGGCGGTGGTCACCGCGGTGGTCTGGGGGGTGGCCGGCCCCGAGCCGCGCCTCGCGCACGCGCTCGTGAACGGGGTGGCGGTGCTCATCATCGCCTGTCCCTGCGCCCTGGGGCTCGCGACGCCCATGTCCATCATGGTGGGGACGGGTCGCGGCGCGGGGGCCGGCGTGCTGGTGCGCGACGCCGAGGCGCTGGAGGTCATGGCCAAGGTCGATGTGCTGGTGGTGGACAAGACGGGCACCCTCACCGAGGGCAAGCCGCAGCTCACGAGCGCGATCGCGGCGGAGGGCTTCGACGAGCGCGAACTGGTTCGACTCGCCGCCAGCGTGGAGGTCGCGAGCGAGCACCCCCTCGCGGCGGCCATCGTGCGCGGAGCGGAAGCGAGGGGTGTGGCTCTGGCCCCCGTCACAGGGTTCGGGTCGACGACGGGGAAGGGTGTGAAGGCCACGGTCGAGGGGCGGGCGGTGGCGGTCGGGACGGAGAGCCTCGTCGAGGAGCTTGGAGCGCCGGCCGGGGACCTCGCCGCGCGCGCGGCCGAGCTGCGGCGCGGGGGCGAGACGGTCATGTTCGTCGCCGTCGACGGGCGGATCGTGGGGCTGCTCGGGGTGGCGGATCCGGTGAAGGCGAGCACGCCGGCCGCGCTGGAGGCGCTGCGCGCCGAGGGGCTGCGCATCGTGATGCTCACCGGCGACAACCGGCTCACCGCGGACGCCGTCGCGCGCCGCCTCGGCATCGATCAGGTGGAGGCGGAGGTGCTCCCGGAAGGCAAGGGCGAGGTGGTGGCGAAGCTGCAGGCCGAGGGGCACGTGGTCGCGATGGCGGGCGACGGCGTCAACGACGCGCCCGCACTGGCGCGAGCCAACGTGGGGATCGCCATGGGCACAGGCACGGACGTCGCCATGGAGAGCGCCGCCCTGACGCTGGTGAAGGGCGACCTGGGCGGCATCGTGCGCGCGCGCCGCCTCTCCCGCGCGACCATCCGCAACGTGCGGCAGAACCTCTTCTTCGCCTTCGTCTACAACTCGGTGGGCATCCCGCTCGCTGCCGGCGCGCTCTACCCGTTCTTCGGCCTGCTGCTCAGCCCGATGATCGCCAGCGCGGCCATGAGCCTCAGCTCGGTGTCGGTGATCGGGAACGCCCTGCGGCTGCGGCACGCGAAGCTCTGAGGTGGTGTTGCCGCGCACGCCAGAAGAAGGCGCCACGAGACTTCGCGCAGGCCGGGTCAGGGCGTGGCGGGCAGGGCAGCGGTGGTGCCGACCGACGAGGCTACAAACTGGCGGGCGCGTACCGTGATGGTCGGCCGGAGCGCGGAGACGGGGTACTGGCATGGAGCCGGCCCCCAGAAATAAGTGACGGGGGCGTGCTGGAAGCGCGTCTCCCGCCCTGTCCTGGGAGGCCAGCCTCCCCGCGTTTCGATGGCCGTCCGCGAGCCGCGGTACTGCACGACCGAGCCGCTGATACTCTCGGTGAGGGACAAGAATGATCATCGACGGAGTGATGCTTCTGTGGTTCGCGCTGGTCGCGCTGTCGGTCGCCTTCGTGGCCATCGACATCCGGTCGACGCCCGAGAACCCGGTAATGAAATGGGGCTTCATCCTGATCACCCTCTACTCGGGGCCGTTTGGCGCGTTCTTGTACGTGCTCGGCTGCCGTGAGCCGCTACCCGGGCTCCACGAGCAGTATGTGTCGGCGCGCTGGCGGCAGGTCCTCGGCTCGACCATGCACTGCGTCGCCGGCGACGGCATCGGGATCCTCGTCGGCGCCGTGATCGGCTCGTCGATCGCCCTGCCGGTGCTCGCCGATCTCGGGGTGGAATACGTCCTCGGCTTCGGCTTCGGCTGGACGATCTTCCAGGCGCTGTTCATGCGCGACATGTTTGGCTCCTACGCGGCCTCGCTCGAGCGTACTTTTCGCTCCGAGCTTTTATCGATGAACTGCTTGATGGGCGGCATGATTGCCGTATCGACGCTCGCCTGGGCGAGCACGCGGGAAGCCCACGATCCGGCGGCTCCGCTGTTCTGGTTCCGCATGTCGCTGGCGCTGATGTCCGGCTTCATCGTCGCCTTTCCGATGAATTGGTGGCTGGTGGCGAACCACCTGAAACACGGCATGACGACGGTGCGCCCCAAGGACCAGGCCGGCGGGCGGGATGCCAGCGGCAGCACGGACAAGTCGGGGATGGACAAGGGCGACAAGGCGAAGGCCGAGGGTGGACCCGCCAACCAGGAGACGACGCCGTCCATCGGCGTCATGACCGTGGTGTCGTTCGCGGTGCTCGCCGCCGGGCTACTGATCGCCTGGGCCCTTGGCGGCTTGTCAGGTCGGATCTGAGATCCGAAACGCGGCCAAGGCAAGGGATCGACAAGCCGGTCGGAGCATGATCGACGATGTTGAGCCTGACCTCCCTCCACTCTGGACGAAGCGGGCAGCCGGCACGATGGGGCTACAAGCCGCTATTCTCCCGCTCGATGCCCGAAGATCAGCCGGTACCACCACGAACCAAGACACCAGAGCGTCGTGGTGAGGAGGGCGCCCCCGATGACGACCAATCCTCCGAGGACAAAAGCATACCCCGGGTGCCCGTAGTAGAACGACAAGGCTGATCCCGTCAGGAAGGCCGTGGAAAGAAGGTATGAAAAGCGTCGCGGTCTGGGCGTCGGCGGTAGAGGCGGGGCGTGGAACAGATGGCGGACGGCGAGGTTGTAGACCACATCGATCAGCATGCCGCTGGGAAACAGGAATCCGCTCAGGGCGACGAGCGCCATCGACCCAAGCCAGGCGGGGGACCGAAAGGCCAGCCCGATCAGGATCAGGGTGATGCTGACTCCCGGCGTGAACCGGAGCGCCAACAGGTACCTGGACTTGGCTTCGTCATCGAGCCGACTGAAGCCCTGCTTGTCCAGGTTGACACTTTCGAAGTTGCTGAGTTTTGCCATGAGGTGGTCTCCCGGCGAGCATCGCTAGCCAGTATCAACTGTTACACGGGCCCGCGCTGCGCGCTTCAGCGCCTCGCCGAATACCGACACCGAGCCCAAGCTCATTGCGGCGGCGGCGATCATGGGGGAGAGCAATAGACCAAAGAAGGAGGAGAGGGGCCATTGCTGCGATCGGCACCGCCGCCGTGCCCTTCACTTCACCATCCCAGGGTGAGCGGGGGCTCGGGGGCTGCTTCACGTCGATCCGGCCGCATGGTGGAAGGCGAGGGACAGGCTCCGTTGCTGTTGCTCATCGTTCTTCGCGACAGGTGGAGAGCGCGTGGAGGTTCACTCCCGCGCTCCTGCGTGGCCGAGAGCGACGCCTTCGAGCGCCGCGACCGCGCTCCGCACCGTCGCCCTCGGTCGCCCGGGTGCGACGGCGCGCTGCACATCGGGGCTACCCCGCCGGAAGCACTGCGGGGGAGCCAGCTCCAGACCCGGAGCTCGGGTGATGCGTCCCACCGGCGAGCGTGCAGCCGTGCATCGAGTCGCTCCAGTTCATGTGGTGACCGTCGGGCGCGGTGAAGCCGTCCGTCATCATGGTCCCCATCGCCTCCGTCATGTCGCTGTTCCCCATCATGCCCCCCGAGCCCATCATCCCGCCGCCGCTCGTCATCGCGCCCATCCCGGCCGCGCGCATCTGGAGGTGGTCGGCGTCCGCGGCCATCTGCTGGCAGTGCTGGGCCGCGAGCGCCCGGTTCTGGGCCATGTCGGCGGAAGAGCAGGCGACGTCGAGGTGCTGCTGGAGCACTTGCGCCATGACGTCCGCGCCGCAGGTCATGTCGGCGGCAGCCGACTGCCCCATCGAATGCATGTGCTCGTCCATGCCGCTCGAGGTCTGGTGCATCACCTGGAGGGCGCCGTTCATCTGCGCTGCGTACTGATGCGCAGCCGCCTCGCACTCGGCCGGCGCGGCCATGGACTGGGTCGTGGCCTGATAGGTCGACACCGCGCTCGAGGCGGACAGCGCCGAGCGCTGGTACGCGGCCACGTCGGTGGGGCTCACACCGGAGCCCGATCCACCGCACGCGGAGAGGGCCAGGGCTGCGGCGAGGGAGAATTGGGTCTTCATGGGTTGCTCCGTGTCGAGGGCCGCTGGAGTGCGGCGTGGCTCGACGCAAGAGCAACCGGCGTGCCGCAGCGCGGCGCGCCCATTTTTCGCGGCTCTTGCGGCGCGCAGCCCCGCAGCGACGTACGTGCCGGTACGCCTGACCGTACCGGCTGGTACACCTCCGCCGCGCGAAGGCCACGCGAAGGCCGTGCACGCCCGCGGGAAGTCCTGATGGTATGTAGCTTGCTGCTTCTCGCCGACGGGCCGGTACGCCCGACGGGAGCACCTTGATGTCCGTCTTTCACGCCTTCGCGCTCGCCGTGGTCCTGACCGCTGGGGACGACCCAGGCGCGGCGCGCGAGGCCGTGCGCGAAGCGCTCCGAGCAGCGGCGCCGCCGCCTTCGGGACGAGCGGTACTGCCGGAGGGCGCCCTGCCGGCCTCCCGGATGACCGACGCGACGCGCGCCATGAAGCGCGATGCGGAGCGGATGGCCGTCGAGCATGCGAAGAAGGGCGCCGGTCAGGCGCGGCATGAGGCCGGCGGCGCCGCCCACCGCGGCGAGCCGGGCGAGGCGATGCACGGCGACCGCGAGAACGGCGATCCGAGCTGCGCTCCGGCCGAGATGATGCGCTCGCACGGGACGACGCCAGGCCAGGACCACTCCATGCCGGCCCCCGGGCCGCAGCACCGCGGCATGTAGCCGGGTGTCGGCTGCGATGATCGCGCTCCTGCTTGCTTTCGAGGTCCTGCTGGCTGCCCCGGGACAGCCCGGGGCCGAGGAGCACCTCCTCGCCGGCGCACGGGCGTTCCGCGAGGCGCGCTACGACGCGGCGCTGGTCGAGTTCCGGGTGGCGCGGGCCCTCGGCGCCAGCGACGCCGCCGGCTATGCGGCCGCCAGCCTCGTGATGCTCGGACGTGCCGAGGAGGCGGTGGAGGCCTTCGGCGCGGCGCACGAGGGGAGCGACGACGCTCTGCTCGGCTACTACCGCGCCATCGCTTGTCACGACGCGCGGCTCTACCTGTGCGCGGACCGACTCCTCGGCGAGGTGGGCGAGCGCGCCGGACCGCGCATCGCCGAGCAGGCCCGACGGACGCGCGCCGCCATCGCCGCCGAGCTGTCGCGCGAACCCTCGCGCGCCTCCGTCGACTGGTACCTCGCCCGGTGCGCCGAGCGGCGCGCCGACGGCCGGCCCGTTCTCGCCGGCGCGTACTGCGACGAGGCGGTCGCGCTGGCGGGGAAGCGTGGAGACCGGTACCGCCTGGCCGAGGCCGCGGCGCAGCGCGCGGCGATCCCGGCGGGCGCGGCGAGCGGTCCGCGATGACGGGCCTCCTCCTCGCGCTGGCGCTGGCTGCGGGCGACCCGTGCGCGCCGGTGGGGCCGGCAGCCGGCGCACCCGATGAGGCGGCTGCGCGCGCGTACCGAGAGGTGGCCGACGCGGAGCGCCGGGCAGGCGCGACCGAGACGGCTGCGCTCGCCTATCGGGAGGCTCTGGCGCGTGACCCCGGCGACCAGGCCTCGCGGTCGGCGCTCGACGCGCTCTGCCGCGACCGCAGCGGGGCCCCTTCCTTCGGGCGCGGGCTGCATGCGATGGAGGCGGGCGATCTCCGCGCTGCGGCGCGCTCCTTCGAGGAGGCACGCGCGGCGGGTGCGGGTGCCCCGGCCACACTCCTCGAGGGCGTCTGCCTCTACGAGCTGGGCGACGATGCCGAGGCGCGGCAACGCCTCACCGAAGCGCGGGAGGATCCGGCCCATCGCGAGACAGCCGACCTTTACCTTGGGCTCATCGCCCTACGGGAGGGCGACGGCGATGCGGCGGCGCGCGCGCTCGACGCCGCAGGCCAGGATCCGCAGCTCGCCGCGCTCGCGGCGCCGCTGTCGCGGCTCGCCCGCCGCACCGGCCGGCTCGTCCTCGCCGCGATGGCTGCATCGGGCTGGGACTCGAACGCGCAGCTCGCGCCGAGCGGCACACCCATCGACACCTCGAACGACGGGCAGCTCGACGTCGCGGCGAGCGCGCTGTACCGGCCGCTGGGCGAGAGCGGCCCCTACATCTCGGGTCGGGGACTGTTGCACCAGCAGTTCCGCTTCGGCGACCTCGATGCGTGGGGTCTCGGGGGCGCCGCCGGCTGGCAGCTGGGGCGAGGACGCCGCGCCCTCTGGGCGGAGTACGGGTACGAGTACCGCACCCTGGGCGGATCGCCCTTCCTGTCCGGGCACGGGCTGCGCGCAGGGGGCTGGGCGCCCGCCGGCCCGTTCACGCTCTCGGCATCGTACTTCCTGCGCTTCGAGAGCTACCGGGGGACCCTCTACCAGCCCTTCTCCGGGGCGTTCCAGAACGGCGAGGTGAGCGCCTCGGCGCTCCTGTCACCTGGGGCCCGCCTCTTCCTCGGTTACCGGCTCTCGCGCGATGGTGTGGACCTGCCGCAGCTCTCGTTCGTGGAGCACGGGCCGCGCGCCACGCTCCGGCTCGAGGTCTCCCCACGCGCGCGGCTGCTCGTGGACGGCGCCCTGTCGTGGCGCCTCTACGACGCGGTCGATCCGCAGCTCGGCCTCACCCGGGCCGACACCTACCTCGACGGCGCAGTCGGGCTGGAGTGGGAGCTCACGGCCCACACCTTCCTCCGCGCATCGGTCGAGGCGCGGCAGGCCTGGTCGAACGCCGCCGCCTTCACCTACTTCCGCCTGGCGCCTACCCTGGGGCTGGGTTGGGTGGCGGGCCTGTGATCGCGCCCCGGGTGCTCG
>JBBQEB010000084.1:0-15961 GCA_038320275.1 Myxococcales bacterium
GGGTGCCGCTGCACACGCTGCGCGCGGACATCGACTACGGCTTCGCGGAGGCCAAGACCACCTACGGCAAGATCGGCTGCAAGGTGTGGATCATGCGCGGTGAGGTGCTGCCCGCCTCGAGCCCCGCGCGCCCGCCGCGCAACCCCGGCATGCGGCCGGAGCGCCAAGGACATCGGAGAGCGACCATGCTTCAGCCGGCTCG
Source organism: Myxococcales bacterium (assembly GCA_038320275.1). GTDB lineage: Bacteria > Myxococcota > Myxococcia > Myxococcales > Anaeromyxobacteraceae > Anaeromyxobacter_A. The sequence continues at coordinate 203 of JBBQEB010000084.1, forward strand.
GACGAAGTACCGCAAGATGATGAAGGGCCGCATGCGCGGCAAGGCGTACCGTGGCTCCGACCTCAACCAGGGTGGTTACGGCCTGCAGGCGACCGAGTGCGGCTGGCTCACCAGCCGGCAGATCGAGGCCGCCCGCGTCGCCATGACCCGCTACGTGAAGCGCGGCGGCAAGATCTGGATCCGCGTCTTCCCGGACAAGCCCATCACGAAGAAGCCCGCCGAGACGCGCATGGGCACGGGCAAGGGAGCCGTGGAGTTCTACGTGGCCGTCGTCAAGCCGGGGCGCATCCTCTACGAGATGGAGGGCGTCACCGACGAGGTCGCCAAGAAGGCGTTCGACCTCGCCGCCCACAAGCTGCCCATCGCGACCAAGGTCGTGAAGCGCGGCGCGACCCTGTAGGAGACGGACGATGGCAACGGCAGACGAACTGAAGGCGCTCCAGCCCGGCGAGCTCGACGGACGGGTGAAGGAGCTGAAGCGCTCGATCTTCGAGCTCCAGTCGAAGCACAACACCGGCGTGCTGGACTCCACCGCCGACCTTCTCAAGGCGCGGCGTGACGTGGCGCGGTGCCTCACGGTGAAGCGGCAGAAGGAGCTCGCCGCGGCCCGCGGGCAGGCGGCCTCGGGGACGAAAGGGGGCACACAGTGAGCGACACGGAGCGCGGCAACCAGAAGACGCGGGTCGGCGTCGTCGTCTCGAACAAGATGACGAAGACCGTGGTGGTGAAGGTCGAGCGGCGGGTGGCCGACCGGAAGTACGGAAAGATCGTGGTGAAGGCGACCAAGTTCAAGGCTCACGACGAGGCACAGGCGTGCAAGCCGGGCGACAAGGTCCGCATCGCCGAGACCCGGCCTCTCTCGAAGGACAAGCGCTGGCGTGTGGTCGAGACGCTGCAGAAGGCGGCGGAGGTCTAGGTCATGATCCAGCAGCAGACGATGCTCGACGTCGCGGACAACTCCGGCGCCAAGAAGGTGATGTGTATCAAGGTGCTCGGCGGGACGCGGCGGAAGTACGCCTCCATCGGCGACGTCATCGTCGTGGCGGTCAAGGAGGCCATCCCGCAGGCCAAGGTGAAGAAGGGCGAGGTCGCCCGGGCGGTCGTCGTCCGCACCGCGCGCGAGGTGAAGCGGCCCGATGGCTCGTACATCCGCTTCGACGGCAACTCGGCCGTGCTCATCAACAAGGATCTCGAGCCCATCGGCACCCGCATCTTCGGGCCGGTGGCCCGCGAGCTCCGCGCGCGGAAGTTCATGAAGATCATCTCGCTCGCGCCAGAGGTCCTCTGATCATGCAGATCCGCAAGAACGACCTGGTGAAGGTCATCGCTGGCAAGGACAAGGGCAAGACCGGCAAGGTACTGGAGGTCCTCCGCGCCAAGGGCCGCGTCCGCATCGAGAAGGTGGCGGTCGTGAAGCGCCACCAGAAGAAGGGGCGCAGCCAGTCCAATCCCGAAGGCGGGATCATCGAGAAGAACGGGACCATCGCGCTGTCGAACGTGATGGTGGTCGGGTCGGGTGGCGAGCCGGTCCGCACCGAGGGCATCGAGCGCGAGCGGGGCGCGAAGGAGAAGCGGCGCCGCGAGCGGGATGCCGCGCCCACGGCTGCGGTCGAGTAGGAGACGGTCCACACGCATCGCCCGGCAGGAGCAGGCGCCGGCCGAAGGCAAGGAGAAGCAACGATGGCACGGTTGAAGGAGCGGTTCGACGCGGAGATCCGGCCGGCGCTGGTGAAGGAGCTCGGCTTGAAGAATCCCATGCAGGCGCCGCGGCTGGAGAAGGTGGTCGTCAACATGGGTCTCGGAGAGGCCATCAACAACGGCAAGATCCTCGACGCCTGCGTCGAGCAGCTCGCCGCCATCACCGGGCAGAAGCCGGTCGTCACCAAGGCGCGCAAGTCCATCGCCAACTTCAAGCTGCGCCAGGGTCAGTCGATCGGCGCGATGGTCACGCTGCGCGGCAATCGCGCCTATGAGTTCCTCGACCGCCTCCTCAACGTCGCCCTCCCGCGCGTGCGCGACTTCAAGGGGGTCTCCCCCAAGGCGTTCGACGGCAAGGGAAACTACACGCTCGGCGTACGCGAGCAGATCATCTTCCCCGAGATCGACTACGACAAGGTCGAGAAGATCAAGGGCATGAACATCACCGTCGTGACCACCGCCCGCAACGACGAGGAAGGCCGGGCGCTGCTCCGGTCGCTCGGCATGCCGTTCCGCACCTAGCGGCGCGGCCCCAGGCCTCGAGGAGATCCGAATGGCAAAGCTTTCGAAGATGGCGCAGGCGAAGCGCAAGCTGAAATTCCCCGTCCGGCAGTACAACCGCTGCGGGCTCTGCGGCCGGCCGCGCGCGTTCCTGCGCAAGTTCCAGATGTGCCGCATCTGCTTCCGCAAGCGCGCGCTGCAGGGCGAGATCACCGGCGTCATCAAGTCGAGCTGGTAGAGAGGCCGATCATGTCCATGACCGATCCCATTGGCGACATGCTGACCCGCATCCGGAACGCGTCCTCGGCGCGGCACGAGAAGGTCGTCATCCCCGCCTCGCGGCTGAAGACCCGCATCGCCGACGTGCTCAAGGGTGAAGGCTACATCAAGGATTGGGTGCGCCACGACGACGGCACCCAGGGCGCCATCACCATCCTGCTGAAGTACAGCCAGGAGCGCGAACCGGCCATCAGCGACATCAAGCGCGTGTCGAAGCCCGGCCTCCGGCGCTACGTCCCGAACGACTCCATTCCCCGCGTCCTGAACGGCCTCGGCATCGCCATCCTCTCCACGTCGAAGGGCGTGATGGCCGACCGCGAAGCGCGCAAGCAGAAGGTGGGCGGCGAGCTCATCTGCACCGTGTGGTAGGAGGATCCATGTCCCGCGTCGGCAAGCTCCCGGTCAAGATCCCGGACAAGGTGAAGGTCCAGGTCGTCAATGGCGACATCCGCGTCGAGGGTCCCAAGGGGAAGATGCACTTCCCGCACAATCCCAGGGTGCACGTGGAGGTCGCGGGCGCGGAGGTCCTCGTCAGCCGTCCCGACGAGTCCCGCGTGGCGAGAGGTCTGCATGGTCTCACGCGCACGCTCGTAAAGAACGCCGTCGAGGGGGTCACCCGTGGTTACGAGCGGGCGCTCGAGATCAACGGCGTCGGCTTCAAGGCGGAGGTGAAGGGCAAGGATCTGAACTTCGTGCTCGGCTTCTCCCACCCGGTGGTCTTCAGGCTGCCGGAGGGCGTCACGGCGGAGGTCGATGCAAAACAGACGCGCCTCCTCATCCGCGGGGTCGACAAGCACCTGCTGGGCCTGACCGCGGCCAAGATTCGCGCCCTGCGCCCGCCCGAGCCGTACAAGGGCAAGGGGATCAAGTACGCGGAGGAGATCATCCGCCGCAAGGAAGGCAAGACCGGCGCGGCATGATGCCCGCTCCATCTCACGCTCATGCGGCGGCCGTGGCTGCGCCGCCGCACGGAGGACCACCATGCCGAAGATGCTGACCGCCCACGAGAAGCGCAGGGCTCGAATCCGCAAGAAGCTCTCCGGAACGACGGAGCGCCCTCGACTCACCGTGTACAAGAGCCTCAAGCATATGTACGCGCAGATCGTGGACGACACCACCGGCCGGACCCTCGTGTCGGTGTCGACCGGGTCGAAGGCTCTCAAGGAAGACGTGAAGGAGGACGACAAGACGGCTGCCGCGAAGAAGGTCGGCACCGCCGTCGCGAAGGCCGCCCTGGAGAAGGGCGTCACCCGCGTCGTCTTCGATCGCAACGGCTTCGACTACCACGGCCGCGTCGCAGCGGTCGCCCAGGCGGCCCGCGAGGGCGGCCTGGAGTTCTAGGTGACCTGAATGGCGATTCCCATCGACGCAAACGACTTCGACCTGCAGGACAAGGTCGTCCACATCAACCGCGTCGCCAAGGTGGTGAAGGGCGGCCGACGGTTCAGCTTCTCCGCGCTGGTCGTGGTGGGGGACGGCGCCGGCCACGTGGGCGTTGGCCTGGGCAAGGCGAACGAGGTTCCCGAGGCGATCCGCAAGGGGGCGGAGCAGGCGAAGAAGAACCTGTTCAAGGTCCCGCTGGCCGGGAGCACCATCCCCCACGAGGTGCTGGGCCACTTCGGCGCGGGTTGGGTGCTGCTGAAGCCTGCGGGCGAGGGCACCGGCGTCATCGCCGGCGGCACCGTCCGCGCGGTCCTCGAGTCCGCCGGCATCCGCAACGTGCTCACCAAGTGCCAGGGTACCCGCAACCCGCACAACGTCCTCAAGGCCACCGTCGCCGGACTGAAGCGACTGCGCTCGGCCGACGAGAGCGCCCAGCTCCGCGGCAAGCTGCTCGCCGAGATCCAGGGCTAGGAGACGCCATGTCCGCAATTCGCGTGAAGCTGGTCCGCGGCCTCGCCGGCTGCCCCGAGAAGCACCGCACCATCGTGCGCGGCCTGGGACTGAAGAAGCACGACTCGACGAAGCTCCTGCCCGACACGCCTCAGACGATGGGGATGATCGACAAGGTGAGCTACCTCGTCACCTGGGAGCGGGTGGACGAGGCGCCGCCGCTCGGGCGCGCAGCCCGCAAGAAGGCTGCAGCGCAGGCGTGATGCAGCGCGGCTGCCCCTACGGGCGAGCCGCGCTTCCGTGGTTATCTGTGAGGGGAGAGCTTCGACGATGACACTCGGTCAGCTGAAGGCGCCCAAGGGCGCGAACCGCGCACGCAAGCGCGTCGGGCGCGGGCAGGGCTCCGGCCTCGGCAAGACTGCCGGGCGCGGCGCCAAAGGGCAGAAGGCCCGCTCCGGCAACATGCACTTCGAGGGATTCGAGGGCGGTCAGATGCCGCTGCAGCGGCGGCTCCCGAAGTTCGGCTTCAACAACGTCTTCCGGCGCGAGTTCGACGAGGTGCAGGTGAGCCGACTCGGCAGCCTGCCCGTGGGCGTCATCGATCAGGCGCTCCTCTTCGCCTCCGGGCTCGTGCGCCGGACCGCCGAAGGCGTGGTCGTGCTCGGCCAGGGGGAGCTCTCGGGCGCCTACACCGTGCGGGCCGACCGCGTGACCGCCGGCGCCCGCGCCGCCATCGAGAAGGCCGGTGGCACGGTGGAGCTCGTCCCGCGGCCCCAGACCATGCACCAGAAGGCCAAGGCCGCGAAGCGGGCGGCGAACGAGGCCGATCCGCAGCGGGCGGCCAAGAAGGCCGCCAAGGCCGCTCAGGCCGCAGCTCGAGCCGAGGCGAAGGCAGCCAAGCCGGAGAAGGCGCCCAAGGGCGATGCTCCGGAAAAGGTTGCCAAGCCGCCCAAGGCCGAGAAGGCACCCAAGGCGAAGGGCGGAGCGGAAAAGAAGGGTGAGTAGGTTGCAGGAGGGGGGGGCGCGCATGGTGACGAGCGGCATCGCGAACATGTTCCGGATCCCCGAGCTGCGGAAGCGGCTCCTCTTCACGCTCGGGATCCTCGCCGTCTACCGGCTCGGGATCTTCGTGACGACCCCGGGGGTCGATCGCGTCGCGATGCGCCGCGTGGTCGCGAGCTCGGGCGGCCTGCTCGGTCTCTTCAACCTCTTCTCGGGCGGCGCCCTCGAGCAGCTCTCGATCTTCGCGCTCGGGATCATGCCGTACATCTCGGCGTCCATCATCCTGCAGCTCCTCACCGTGGTGATTCCGGCGCTGGAGAAGATGCAGAAGGAAGGGGAGGTCGGGCGGCGCCGCATCACCCAGTACACGCGATACGGCACCATCATTCTCTCGGTGATCCAGGGCAGCGGCATCTCGACCTACCTCGAGTCCCTGCGCGACTCGACCGGGCTCCTGGTGGTGGCGAACCCGGGCTGGGGCTTCCGCGCGATCACCGTCATCTCCCTCTCCGCTGGCACCGCCTTCATCATGTGGATGGGGGAGCAGATCACCGAGCGCGGCGTCGGCAACGGGATCTCGCTCATCATCTTCGCGGGCATCGTCGCCCGCATCCCCGACGCCATCTACCAGACCTGGGCTGCCTACAAGACGCCTGGCGCCGGGCTCGACGAGTTCAAGCTGGTGGCGCTCTTCGCGGTGATGATCTTCGTCGTGGCGGTGATCGTCTTCTTCGAGAGCGGTCAGCGCCGCATCCCGGTGCAGTACGCGAAGCGCATGGTGGGGCGGAAGCTCTACGGCGGCCAATCGACCCACCTTCCGCTCAAGGTGAACACGTCCGGCGTGATCCCGCCCATCTTCGCGAGCTCCATCCTCCTCTTCCCCGCCATGCTCGCGTCCTGGTTCCCCTTTCTGTCCCGCATGTCGGACGAGATCAGGCCCGGCTCGTGGGTGTACAACACCATCTACGTCGCCCTCATCGTCTTCTTCGCGTACTTCTACACGGCGGTGACCTTCAACCCCGTCGACGTGGCCGACAACCTCAAGAAGTACGGTGGGTACGTGCCCGGCATCCGGCCCGGCAAGACCACGGCCGACTACATCGATCACGTCCTCTCGCGCATCACCTTCGGCGGCGCCATGTACATCGCCGCGGTCTGCGTGCTGCCGACCCTGCTCATCAACCAGTTCGGCGTGCCGTTCTACTTCGGCGGCACGGCGCTCCTCATCGTGGTGGGCGTGGCGCTCGACACCGTGCAGCAGATCGAGGGGCACCTCATCACCCGCCACTACGAGGGCTTCACCGGACCGCGCGGACCGCGCATCCGGGGGCGGTCGCTCGGCAGCAGCGCGCCCGTCAACGCCTGAGACCGCGCATCGGCGGGCCCGCAGGCGCGGGAGCCCGGCGGGCGCAGGAGCACCCATGATCCTCATCCTCCTCGGCCCGCCCGGCGCAGGGAAAGGCACCCAGGCGAAGCTCCTCTCCATGGAGTACGGGGTGCCGCACATCTCCACCGGCGACATGTTCCGCGACCACAAGGCGCGCGGGACGGAGCTCGGCCAGAAGATCCGGGCCATCATGGACTCGGGAGGGCTCGTCACCGACGACGTCACGAACGCGCTCGTGAAGGACAGGTTGGGCCGGGACGACGTGGAGCCCGGGTTCATCCTGGACGGCTATCCGCGCACCACCGCCCAGGCGGAGTACCTCGACAACCTGCTCCATTCGATGGGCAGGAAGGTCGATCGCGTGCTCTCGTACGAGGTGGCGGAGGAGATGGTGGTGGAGCGCATCAGCGGGCGCCGCAGCTGCCCGAAGTGCGGCGCCGTCTTTCACGTCTCCGGGAATCCCCCGCGCCGCCCAGGGTACTGCGACCGCGACGGGGAGGGGCTCGTTCAGCGCGAGGACGACAAGCCCGAGAACGTGAAGAAGCGGCTCGAGGAGTACGGGCAGAAGACGTGGCCCCTCAAGCGCTACTACGCCGAGAAGGGCCTCGTCGCGGAGGTCGAGGGCGTGGGCACGCCCGAGGGGATCCTCGCCGCCACCAAGCTCGCGCTGTCGGGCCGGGCGTAGGCCGGAGCACCGTGCCGGGCGGGGTCGAGATCAGGACGGCGGCGGAGATCTCCGCCATCCGCGAGGCGGCCCTGGTGGTGCATGACGTCCTGCGGGAGGTCATCGCGGCCGTGGCACCCGGCGTCACCACGCTCGAGCTGGACGCGATCGCGGAGCGCGGAACGGAGCGCCGCGGCGCCGCCCCAGCCTTCAAGGGCTATCACGGCTATCCGCGGGTGATCTGCATCTCGGTGAACGACGAGATCGTGCACGGCATCCCGGGAGGACGGCGGCTGGAAGAGGGCGACGTGGTCGGGCTCGATTTCGGCGTCCTGCTGAACGGCTTCTACGGCGACTCCGCCTACACGGTCCCCGTGGGCAGGCCTTCACCCGAGGCGGCGCGGCTCCTCGCCGCCACGCGGGAGGCGCTCGCCCGCGGGGTCGCGGCGGCGCGCCCTGGGGCGCGGCTCGGAGACATCGGCGCTGCCGTCCAGGAACACGTGGAGGGACAAGGCTTCTCGGTGGTGCGCGACTTCGTGGGCCACGGCATCGGGAGGAGTCTGCACGAGCCGCCCCAGATCCCGAACTTCGGGGCTGCCGGAACCGGCATGCGGCTGCGCCCCGGGATGGTGCTCGCGATCGAGCCCATGGTGAACGCCGGGGGCCCGGAGGTCCGCATCCTCGACGACGGGTGGACGGCTGTGACCGCGGACGGCAGCCTCTCCGCGCACTTCGAGCACACCGTCGCGATCTTGCCCGAGGGGCCCCGGGTGCTCTCACTTCCGGACCCTTCTTGATCCTTTCTTCCGTCCCGCTCGCACCGCGGCGCGCGGGTGAACGTTGCACCTTGTAAAAGCCTGTGCTATAGGGCGCCCTTCGCAAACTGCCTCGACGCGTCCGGGCAGCGGCGAAGACCATCGAACGAGGCGGCGGAGAGACCAGCTCCCGCAGCCAGTCCCGCCCGAAGCTGCGGCGGGGCTTTTCGTCTGGACACAGCGAGAGCCAGGGGAGGCAGTCGCGTCATGAAGGTCCGCGCGTCCGTGAAGAAGATTTGTGACAAGTGCAAGGTCATCAAGCGCAAGGGCGTCGTCCGCATCATTTGCCCCGCGAACCCACGCCACAAGCAGCGCCAGGGCTAGAGCTTTTCGCCCGCACGGCACCAGGAGAACACCGAAGATGGCTCGTATCGCCGGCGTCGACCTTCCCCGCGAGAAGCGCATCGAGATCTCGCTCCAGTACATCTACGGAATCGGAAAGACCACCGCGCGCAGGATCTGTGAGAGGTCCGAGGTGGGTCTGACCACGCGCACGAAGGACCTCACCGACGACGAGGTTCGCCGGCTGCGCGAGACGATCGAGCAGAACGTCAAGGTGGAGGGCGACCTCCGCCGCGAGCTGTCGATGAACATCAAGCGGCTGATGGACCTGGGCTGCTACCGCGGCCTCCGCCACCGCAAGGGCCTGCCGGTCCGCGGCCAGCGCACGCATACGAACGCGCGCACGCGCAAGGGGCCGAAGCGCGGCCTCATCCGCAAGCCGGCCGCCTCCGCGCCCGCGCCCAAGTAGTCCCACGAACCTTTCACGGAGAGTCGAGTGGCCGACGAGAAGCAGACCGAGAAGCCCGCCAAGAAGCCGGAGGGCCCGCCCAAGGCCGAGGAGGCCGCGGCGCCGAGCGTCCCCAACCTGGGCGGCATCGAGCCCATCACCGCCTCGCCCGTCACGCCCAAGAAGGGCAAGAAGCGGGTGAAGAAGAACATCGCCGCGGGCATCGTCCACATCGCTGCCACCTTCAACAACACGATGATCACGATCGCGGACGTCGCGGGAAACGTGATCAGCTGGTCGTCGGCGGGCGCCCGTGGCTTCAAGGGCTCGCGCAAGTCGACCCCGTTCGCGGCTCAGGTGGCCGCGGGCGACGCCGCCGCCAAGGCGATGGAGCACGGCCTCAAGAGCGTCACGGTCCAGGTCAGCGGACCCGGCGCGGGCCGGGAGTCTGCCCTGCGCGCCCTCTCGGCGGCAGGCCTCAAGATCTCCCTCATCCGCGACGTGACCCCCATTCCTCACAACGGCTGCCGGGCGCCCAAGCGCCGCCGCGTCTGATCCGGGAGAACACCACGTGGCTCGTTACACCGATAGCGTCTGCCGGCTCTGCCGCCGCGAAAATCTGAAGATGTACCTCAAGGGCGATCGCTGCTACACGGACAAGTGCGCCATCGAGCGCCGCCCGTATCCCCCCGGCCAGCACGGGCAGGGGCGCGTCAAGTTCTCCGAGTACGGCGTCCAGCTCCGCGAGAAGCAGAAGGTGAAGCGGATGTACGGCATGCTGGAGGCCGACTTCCGGCACGCCTACGCCAACGCCGCGGCGGCGAAGGGCAAGACCGGTGAGAACCTGCTGCAGACGCTGGAGCTCAGGCTCGACAACGTCGTGTTCCGGCTCGGGTTCGCCGACACACGCAACGAGGGGCGCCAGCTCGTGCGCCATGGCCACTTCCGCGTGAACGGCCGCAAGGTGAACGTGCCGTCGTTCCGCGCCAAGGCGGGCGACGTCATCGAGCTGCGCGATCGCTCGAAGAAGGTGGTCCGCATCAACGAGGCGCTCGAGACGGTCGACCGCCGCGGCGTGCCCGCGTGGCTCGACCTCGACAAGGGCGGCTTCAAGGGGACCGTGAAGACCTCGCCGGCGCGCGAGGACATCACGATGCCGATCCAGGAGCAGCTCATCGTCGAGCTGTACTCCAAGTAATCCGGGCGATCGCCCGGATCCCACCACGACGTTCGAAGGCGGTGCGCCCCACGGCGCCCCACTCCGCTGGGCTGGCGGAGAGGGGAGGGGGCGGCTGCCGAGGAGAAGCCCATGGCGGATGCCATCGTCACGAAGAACTGGCGCGATCTCATCAAGCCTCGCGGCCTCCAGGTCGATGGGGAGAGCCTCACCAGCACGTACGGCAAGTTCGTCGCGGAGCCGCTGGAGCGGGGCTTCGGCATCACCCTCGGCAACTCGCTGCGGCGGGTGCTGCTGTCGAGCCTGCAGGGCGCGGCCATCACCTCGCTGAAGGTCGAGGGCGTGGAGCACGAGTTCATGACCATCCCCGATGTCGCGGAGGACGTCACCGACGTCATCCTCAACCTCAAGGAAGTCCTGCTCCAGATCCACACCAACGACGTGAAGACGATCCGCATCGACGCGGAGGGACCGAAGGAGGTCAAGGCCGGCGACATCGTCACCGACGGCCAGGTCGAGATCCTGAATCCCGGCCACCACGTCCTCACCGTGAGTGACGGTGGTCGGGTGCGGATGGAGCTCACCGCCCGCCGTGGGCGAGGCTACGTTCCTGCCGAGCGCAACAAGGTGGCGGGCCAGCCCATCGGGACCATCCCCATCGACGCCCTCTTCAGCCCCATCCGGAAGGTGAACTACCAGGTCACCAACGCCCGAGTTGGGCAGCAGACCGATTACGACCGGCTCACCCTGGAGGTGTGGACGGACGGCTCGGTGCAGCCGGCGGACGCGGTGGCCTACGCGGCCAAGATCGTGAAGGAGCAGCTCTCCATCTTCATCAACTTCGACGAGACGGAGGAGCCGAGCTCCGAGCCGGTCGCCATCGAGGAGACGAAGCTCAACGAGAACCTGTTCCGCTCCGTGGACGAGCTGGAGCTCTCCGTCCGCAGCGCGAATTGCCTGCAGAACGCCAACATCAAGAGCATCGGCGACCTGGTCCAGAAGACCGAGGCGGAGATGCTGAAGACCAAGAACTTCGGCCGAAAGTCGCTGAAGGAGATCAAGGAGATCCTTTCGGAGATGGGCCTGTCGCTCGGTATGAAGCTCGAGAACTGGCCGCCCAAGAACGCTCCAGCGGCCCCCAAGGTCTAGCGCCCTTCGCGCGCGAGGAGAACTCACCATGAAGCACCGCGTCGTAGGCCGCCGGCTCGACCGCACCACCGAGCACCGCACGGCGATGTTCCGCAACCTCGTCACCTCGCTCTTCCGTCATGAGCGCATCGTCACGACGACTCCCAAGGCGAAGGAGATCAAGCGCTTCGCCGACAAGTTCATCACCCTCGCCAAGGCGGGCACGCAGCACGCCCGCCGCCAGGCGAACCGCGACGTCCGCGACGTCGAGGTGCTCAACAAGCTTTTCAGCACGCTGGGACCCCGCTTCAAGGAGCGCGCGGGCGGCTACACCCGCATCGTGCGCGTGGGGCGCCGCGCGGGCGACGCCGCCGACATGGCGATGATCGAGCTCGTCGACCGCGCTCCGCCTGCGACCGCGGGCGAGAAGCCCGCCGAAAAGTAGGGTCTACTCCCTCGTACGAAGCGGCAGCTTATCTGCGACTGCGCCATGCCTTCGAGCGCCGCTGCGGCCCCGTCCGCCGGCGCTGCCGGGCCCAGCGCCATGCCCACCTCCCGGCGCGCCGTACCCGGGATAGGCAGTACAGACGGCGTGGGTAGGGCGCTGCTACAAGTGCCGATGGCCTTCCATGCCGCCGCGCTTTTACGCCCATGACCCATTCCTGGCGCTCCACCGCGCGCTCCAGCACCCATGGCTCGACGGGCCTGCCGCGGCGCTGTCGAGGCTCTGCGAAGGATGGGCGCTCGCAGTGGTGGGCGCGATCGTGTGCGCGGCCATCGAGCGCGATCGCCGCCGCGTCGTGGCGGCCTACCTCCCGCTCGGGCTCGCGCTGCTGGTGAGCGGCGTCGCTGCGCAGCAACTGAAGGATCTCTTCGCCACCCCACGGCCCCTTTCGGTGTACGGCCTCGGCGGCGTGCACGTGCTCCTCGAGCCGCTATTTCGCTCCGGATTTCCCAGCGGCCACTCCGCCTCGGTCGCCACCTTCTCGACGTATCTCGGGTGCCTGTATCGCAGATGGGCGGTCTGGTTCGGCCTTCTCGGCTTGCTGGGCGGGCTGTCGCGGGTCTACGTGGGCGCACACTGGGTGACGGATGTGCTGGGGGGATGGGCGCTCGGCGCGCTCTTCGGCGTTGCCGCGTTCGCCATCGCCGCCGCTGGCTGGCCCGCGAGCCCGGCCGGGGCGGCGCGCCGGGGGAGGAGGTCCGGCACCCCTTCAGGCGAGGCGCGCAGGCCCGCAAGGCTCCGCAGTCCTTGACTTGCAGGGCAGGGGCCCGTAAGAGAAGGCACCTTTTTCGACCCGGCGTAGAGGGAGAGGCGGCCGATGCGCCGACCTCGCGCACGGCGTCCCCGCCGACCCCAGGAGGCAGCACATGGCAGTGGTTCTGCGGCTCAGCCGAGCCGGCACGCACAAGGCGCCTTTTTACCATATCGTCGCCACCGACTCGCGCAGCCCGCGCGACGGCAAGTACCTCGAGGACGTGGGGCTGTACGACCCGACGCGGCGGCCCGAGCGCATCGAGCTCAAGGCCGAGCGGGTGGAGCACTGGATCTCGGTGGGCGCCCGCCCCAGCCAGACGGTGGCCGCGGTGATCAAGCGGGCGAAGAAGCTCGTCCCCGCCGCCCCCGAGGCGAAGGCCGCGAAGTAGCGGAGGCGCCCATGCAAGAGCTCGTGGCCTGGCTCGCCCAGCAGCTCGTCGAGGACAAGGGCGCGGTGCGGGTGGATGCCACCGAGCGCGATCGGACCACGGTCCTCGAGCTGACCGTTGCCGAGGACGAGATGGGGCGGATCATCGGGCGCGGAGGTCGCACCGCCAAGGCGCTCCGGACCATCATCGACGTCGCGGCGCGCCAGCAAGGGCGGCGGGCGATCCTCGACATCCTCGACTGACGTGGACCTCGTCGCGATCGGGAAGGTCGTCCGTGCCATCGGGCTCGGAGGATGGATCGGGGTGGCGGGGAGCGACGGCACCCTGGCGAAGCTTTCGCGCGTGGCGCTCCGGCGCGAACCGGGACAGCCCGCGATGTGGCCGATCCGGGAGGCGCGGCCGCAGGGCAAGCTCTGGGCGGTGCGGCTCGACGGGGTGGCCGACCGGCTCGCAGCGGAGGCGCTGGTGGGGTGCGAGGTGCTCGCCGAGCGCGGCGAGATCGGGGTGGCCGGGAAGGACCAGCACTTCTGGTCCGACCTGAAGGGTCTGCCGGTCTCGACGACGGGCGGCGTGGTGGTGGGGCGCGTGACGGGGCTTTACCAGACGGGCGCGGTGGATGTGCTGGCGGTGACTCGGCCGGGAGGCGGGGAGGTGCTGATACCGCTCGCCCCGTACGTGGAGGTGGACGTCGAAGGGGGACGGGTGGTGATCGATCCGCCCGACGGGCTCCTGGAACTGGGGGGACCGGAGAAGGCGGGAGGGGATCCGGAGCGAGGCAGCTGACGTGGCGAAGCTCGAGGCGGAGATCCTGACGCTGTTTCCGCGCACCTGCGAGGGCTATCTCGGGGAGAGCATCCTCGGCAGGGCACGGGAGAGCGGGCGGGTCGTCGTCACGGTGGTCGACGTGCGGGAGTACGCGGACGGCCGCCACCGCGTGACCGACGACGCGCCCTACGGGGGCGGTGCCGGCATGGTGATGAAGCCGGAACCGCTGACGAGGGCGGTCGAGGCGGCGCGGGAGAGGCTTCCTGGCGCCCGAGTGGTGCTGACGAGCCCTCGCGGCGCTCGCCTGGAGCAGGGGACGGTGGAGCGGCTGGCGCGCGCGGGAAGGCTCGTGCTGGTGTGCGGGAGGTACGAAGGGATCGACGAGCGGGTCAGGGCGGTGGTGGACGAAGAGGTCTCCCTGGGAGACTTCGTGCTCACGGGCGGTGAGCTGGCGGCGCTCGCCATCATCGACGCCGCGGCGAGGTGCATTCCGGGGGTGCTCGGAAACGAGAGCTCCGCTGGAAACGAGAGTCATGCGGGCGAGGGCGGGCTGCTGGAGCACCCGCACTTCACCCGGCCTCCGGTGTTCCGGGGGATGCAGGTGCCGGAGGTCCTCCTCTCGGGAGACCACCGGAAGATCGAGAGGTGGCGGCGGCGCGAGTCGCTGCGCGCCACCCGAGATCGGCGTCCGGACCTCTTCGGGAGGCTGGCGCTGACGGACGATGACCGGCGGCTCCTGGAAGCCGACGACGACGCGCTGTGAAGGAGAAGACATGCTGCGCAAGGCGATCAGCGACATCGAGGCGAAGTACCTGCGGAAGGACGTGCCCGTGTTCCGCTCGGGCGACACCGTCCGCGTTCACACGAAGATCAAGGAAGGCGACAAGGAGCGCGTCCAGATCTTCGAAGGCGTCGTCATCCGGCACCGCAAGGGCGCCGCGCGCGCCATGTTCACGGTGCGCAAGGTGAGCTACGGCGTCGGGGTGGAGCGCATGTTCCCCGTCCACAGCCCGCGCATCGATCGCATCGAGGTGATGGGCCGGGGCGAGGTGCGCCGGGCCCGCCTGTACTATCTGCGCGATCTCGTCGGCAAGGCGGCCCGCCTCACGCAGCAGGAGGGTGGTGAAGCTGCCGGAGCGGCTGCCAACGCTGCGGCCGCGGCTGCCGGCGCTGCGGCGAAAGCCGCGGCGGCCGCCGCCGCGGTCCCAGCCTCCCCGCAGGCCTGAGGGCGGGAGAGGACGGAGCGCCGGTGCTCCTCCTGGAAGTCGCTGCCCAGGGCGTCGATGGCCTGGCACTGCCGGGCGGGAGCACCCGCCTGCACCCGGGCTACAACGCGCTCGCCGTGGACGGGCCGGCTCTGCGCCGGATCCTCGAGGCGCTCCTGTATCCCCTGGACTCTCCGGCGCTGCCCGTCGCGCCGGGGCGTGCGCCGCCGAGCGTGGGCCTCACGTTCATCGGGGGCGATGGCGCCGCGTATCGCACCGTGCGCGAGCTTCCCGGCCCGGCGCGGCTCCACCGCTTCGACCCCGGGCGGCGCACCTTCGTTCCGCTGTCCGGGGACCTCGCCGACATCGCGGTGCGGCTCGAGGCGCTGGGCGTGCCCCCCCGCTCGTCGCTGGCGAGCCTCACGGTGGATGCGGCCGGGCTCCCCACACGGCGCGCGTCGCCGCTGCCGCCGCCCCCGCCGCGGGGGCTCGAACGCGCGCCGCAGGCTGTCGGGGCCCGGGCGGCCGAGCTGCGGGCCGAGCTGACGCGCTCTCGCGAGGGCGAGGCGCTGCAGGGACGGGCCGACGAGCTTCACGTCGAGCTGGCGCGGCTGGACGCTTCGGCGCGGCGCGCGCAGGGGCTCAGGGAAGGGCTCGCCACGGCGGAGGCGGCGCTGGGCGAGCTCGCCAGCCTCGAACCGGCGGCGGCGAGGCTCGGCAATTCCGCGGCGGCGCTCGACGCCTACGCGGCGTCGGCGGCGCGCAGGGACGACGACCTCGCCGCGATGCCCGCAGGGGAGGGGCTCGCCTCTCGCGATGGGCTGCCGCTCGCGCCCTGGAGAGACCGCCGGTTCCTGGTGGGGGTGGCGGCGGGCGCTGGCGCCATCCTGCTGGGAGGCGTCGGGGGTGCGCTCGGCGCCACCGGGCT
>JBBQEB010000085.1:0-15960 GCA_038320275.1 Myxococcales bacterium
GAACTGGAGGAGCGGGTGCGCCGGGCGGGCTCGCTGCCCGACGACGACGACGAAGCCTGGCTCACCCTGCGCACCACGCTCGACGACGAGGAGCGCGAGTAGGTCGATGAGGCGCTCGAGCTCGCCGGCAGGCTCTTGCCGGGATCGAGCCGCCTGGAGCAGGTCGAGGCCATCGCCCAGGAGCTCGCGGGCGTCCTGCCAGCACACCCCGACGTCCCTGACGCGGACCACCTGCGCGCGATGTGCGGGGCGCTCCGCCCCGTCGCCGGCGGGGCGCAGGAGCGGGCGGCTGAGCTCGAGGGAGAGACGGAGCGGTGGGCGCTCCTGTCCACGCTCCCGGACGTGCCGGTGCCCCGGGTGCCGCTCGAGGCGGGGGCCACCGCCCAGGAGCTCGACGCTGCCCTCCGGGAGCTGGCCCGCCTTCGCTCACAGTGGGACGACCTCGTCGGCTCCTGCGGGCTCGCGGTGAAGTAGAGCCGGATGTACCAGCTCCTCGGCTTCGCCAGCTTCCGCCAGTACTGCGAGGAGCGGCTGGGGCTCTCCGCTCGCTCCGTCGAGCAGCGCGCCGCGGTGGAGGAGCGGCGCTGGCGCTCCCCTGCGCTCACGGAGGCGAAGCGGCAGGGGTTGCCCTTCGAGAAGCTGCGGCTCCTCGCGCGCCTCCCCGAAGAGGAGCTCGGGTCCTGGACGCCCCGGGCCCACGCGCTCACCTGCGTCGCGCTGCGCCGGGCGCTCGAGGGCGAGGCAGAGCGGCAGCTGCGTGCGCGGCGGGTCATCCGGGTGTCCCTGCCGCTCCGCATCGCGGCCCTGCTCGCCTCAGTCGTCCAGGCCCTGCGGGAGCGCCTCGGGACCCCGCTCGCGGCCGGAACCTGCCTGGCGCTGCTCGCCCAGCACTTCGTGGAGACCTGGCAGGGCGTCGTGAAGCCGGCCCGCACCCGTTCCAGGAAGGTGCGCGACCGCGACCGCGGCGAATGCCAGGTGCCCGGTTGCAGCCACCGGGCGGCGCACGCCCACCACGTCCTCTTCCGCTCCCAGGGCGGCGACGACGAGCCGGACAACCTCGCCACGCTCTGCGCCTTCCACCACCTCCGCTGCGTCCACGGCGGCTTCCTCGGCGTCGTCGGCACGGCGCCCGCCCTGCGCTGGTCCCTGTGCGGCGAGCCCTGGGAAGGGCCGCGGCCGTGAAGGTGCGCGTCAGACGCCGCCCTTCACGGCGCCGCGATCCGCCCGCTGGCCTCCTCAAACGGCGGCAGCGCATGGCAGGAGTTGCAGGCGCCGTTCTGGGCAAGGCTCTCCATGCACCTCCTCGCGCCGTTCCGCCCCACGCACACGCGCAGCGGGAAGGCGACCTTCTCCGCCGAGTAGAAGTTTCCCACGACGTTGGACTGGAGCACGAAGGAGAAGCCCGCGGCGTCGGTGACCTCCACGTCCACGCCCTCGATCCCGGCGCTCGCGCTCGAATTCACAGAGGGATACACCGTCCCAGCGAGCGACCACGCCCGAGCGTCGTCCTCTCCCTCGCCCCCTTCCTCTCCGCGCACCTGGGCAGTCGACGCGGAGCCGCCGTGACACCGGAGGCAGTCGTCACCGGGGCGCATCGTGGGCCCGTTGTCGGGTGTGCACGCCCCGAGGACGAGAGCCAGCGCGGCTGCGAATCCGACGGGCCGTCTCACCGGGCCGCCTTCAGCACGAGGTCGAGCTCCACCCTGCACCGGTCGTCGATCTTCACGAACAGCAGCGAAGGGCGCTCCACGTGGTGGGCATCCAGGCTCACCTCGAAGTCTCCCCTCGCCCGAAGGGTCCCATCCGGCTGGGGCGTGATGGTCACCGGCACCACCATCGGCGTCTTCACGCCGTGCAGCTCGACCTCACCGCGCAGTTCCACGGGTCCGGCCGGCAGCTCGCGGGCGGGCCCGAGCTGCGCCGTCCCCTTGAAGACGACGTAGGGGAACTTGCCGCCTTCCACCGCCTCCATCATGTGCTCGTCGCGATTGCCATCGCCGGATCGAAACGACGCCATGGGCACGCGCACCATCGCCAGCGCCGAGCCGTCCTCCTTCACGACGGCCCGGGCCTCCAGTTCGTGCGAGACGCCCTCCACGCGATGCAGCTTGTGCACGATGCGGTAGCGCACGGTGCTCGCGGGGGCATCGACGACCCACGAGCCTCCGGCGGGGAGCGCGAAGGCGGCGGCGAGTGTCAGCAGGAGCGTTTGCATGGGGTCGTCCTGGCTAGAACACGATCAGGCCGACGCCGGTGCCCACCGCGACGAGCGTGATGTAGCCGACGGCGAGGTGGGCGGTCCCGAACCGCTGCTGGTTCAGGTAGCCCTCGCGCGATTTCGTCCAGATCCCGAGCACACCCTGGGTGAGCATGCCCGCCGCCGCGGTGAACATCGCCACCTTGTGCAGCCTCACGCGGTCCACCCCTTCGTCCGGCCGGAGCCCGCTCGGCGCGAGCAGCGCCAGGGTCCCCGCCGCCACGAACGCCGCCAGCGTGGAGTAGGCCAGCACGGCGTGCGGCTGCACGTACTTGCCGCTGTTCGACGCGCCGAACTTGTCGTCGTAGTTGAGCTGGCCCACCGCGGTGGTCGCGAGCTGCAGGGCGAACATCCCGAGCCCGACGCCCTGATGCCAGGTGAGCAGGCTGCGCCGCCGGTGGAGCGCGTCCTCGTCCACTGGCTTCGACTGCGGGGGCGCGCCCAGGAGGTCGAAGTCGAGGGCTCCGGGCTCCTTCACGGGCGCCGCGCAGGGAGCCGCGCTTTCGGGCTGCCGCGGCTCCTTCTCTCCCTCCCGAGCCGGCGGCCTGGTTCCCTCGCGTTCGCCGGAGCTGGCTGCGCCTGCGGCCGCCGCCACGTCCGAGGCGATGGGCGCGCCGCGCAGCTCGAGCGCGCGATCGAGGAGGCGAGCGGTCGGGGCAGGCGCCGCCGGAAGCGAACCGAGAAGCAGCGCCAGGGCACAGGCAACGCTCGTCATGGAGTCATTGTCGGGTTCCAGTGCGCCCCCGTCCAGCGAATGCGCTCGCCCGGCCCTTCTCGCGGCCGCCCCGCTGCAGGCGAGATCCCTTGCCAGCCTGATGCTATCCTTCCCGGCTTCCAGAGTCGGGCAGCCGCTGCTCAGCGGGCGAGGTGGTCATGGCGAAGAGGCTGAAGGTGGGCGTGGTGGGCGCGACGGGCATGGTGGGGCAGCGCTTCCTGGCACTGCTCGAGAATCACCCTTGGTACGAGGTGACGCTGGTCGCGGCGAGCCGCAGCTCCGCCGGGAAGCGCTACCACGACGCGGTCTCCGGGCGCTGGACGCTGCACACTCCCGTGCCCAAGGCCGCGGCTGCGCTGACCGTCGTCGACGCCTCCTCGATCGAGCAGGTGGCCGGCGCGGTGGACTTCGTCTTCTGCGCCGTGGACATGCCCAAGGACGAGACCGCGAAGCTGGAGGAGGCCTACGCGCGCGCCGAGACGCCGGTGATCTCCAACAACAGCGCCCACCGGGCCACCCCGGACGTCCCCATGATGATCCCGGAGGTGAACCCGGAGCACGTGGCCGTCCTGGAGGCTCAGCGCCGACGGCTCGGCACCCGGCGTGGCTTCATCGCGGTGAAGCCCAACTGCTCGCTCCAGAGCTACGTTCCCGCGCTCCACCCCCTGCGCTCCTTCGGGCCGAACCGGATCGCCGTGGCCACCTATCAGGCCATCTCCGGCGCTGGAAAGACGTTCGAGAGCTGGCCGGACATGGTGGACAACGTCATCCCCTTCATCAAGGGCGAGGAGGAGAAGAGCGAGCGCGAGCCGCTCAAGATCTGGGGCTCGCTCCAGGACGGAAAGATCGTGAACGCCACCGCGCCGGTCATCACCGCCCAGTGCCTGCGCGTCGCGGCGAGCGACGGCCACATGGCGGCGGTCTTCGCCTCCTTCGAGCGGAAGCCGGAGAAGGAGCAGATGCTGGACGCCTGGAAGGCCTTTTCCGGCAAGCCGCAGGCGCTGAAGCTCCCGAGTGCCCCGACGCCGTTCCTCACCTACTTCGAGGACGAGTCGCGCCCACAGACCAAGCTCGACCGCGACATCGGCAACGGCATGGGCGTCGCCATCGGCAGGCTGCGGCCCGACGCGGTCTTCGACTGGCGATTCGTCTGCCTCTCCCACAACACGGTCCGCGGCGCGGCGGGAGGGGCGGTGCTGACGGCGGAGCTCCTCACCGCCGAGGGTCACCTCGAGGCGAAGTGAGCGACGCCTCTCCGCTGCACGTCGGCATCCTGGGCGCCACCGGCGCGGTTGGCCGCGCGCTGGTGCAGCTCCTCGACGAGGGCGAGCTGCCGGTGGCCTCCCTGCGGCTCCTCGCGAGCGAGCACAGCGCCGGGGCCGAGCTCGATTACGCCGGCGAGACCCTGCGCGTCGCGCCGGTGGCCCAGGGCTCCTTCGATGGGCTCGACCTCGTCTTCATGGCGGCCGGCGCTGCCGCCGCGTGCGCCTGGGCGCCGAAGGCGACGGCGGCCGGCGCGGCCGTGGTCGACCTCTCGGCCGCCTTCCGCGCCGATCCATCGGTCCCGCTGATCGTCCCGGAGCTCAACGGCGCCGCGCTTCGGCGGGGCTCCGTGCCGCTCGCGGCGAGCCCGGGGCCTGGGGCCGTCCAGCTCGCCCTCGTGCTCTCGGCGCTGCGCGCAGCGGCCGGCCTGGAAGAGGTGGCGGTCGCGAGCCTGCAGCCGGCGGCGACCGCGGGCCAGCGCGGCGTCGAGGGGCTGGAGGACGAGCTGCGGGCGATGCTCGCCTTTCAGGAGCCCGACCCGCCCACCGCGCTGCCCCATCGCCTCGCCTTCAACCTCATCCCACAGGTCGGCGTGGTGGGAGACGACGGGAGCACCGAGGACGAGCTGCGCCTCGCCTCCGAGGTGCGCCGCGTCCTCGGAGACGAGCGCCTCCGGCTGCGCGTCACCGCGGTGCGCCTGCCGCTCTTTCACGGTCACACGCAGCTCCTCTCCCTGCGCACGGGAAGGCCGCTCTCCGCGGCGGAGGCGCGGGAAGCACTGCGGGCCGCGCCCGGGGTGAAGCTGCTCGACGCTCCCCAGGAGGGCGTCTACCCGATGCCCATGCTCGCGGTGGCCGACGACGCGGTGCTGGCTGGCCGGGTGCGGAAGGATCCCACGCGCGAGAACGGCCTCGAGCTGGTGGTGGTGGGCGACGACCTGAGGCGGGGCGGGGCGTTGAACGCGGTCGGCATCGCGCGGCTCCTCCGATGACGCCTTGCAGGGGTGGCGCTCCCGTTGCAGGATGAGAGCATGATCCAGCGCCTCGGGCTCCTCGCGGCCCTGCTCGCTGCGCCGGCGCTCGCGCTCGGGCAAACGACGACTGCGGCGGGCACCATCACCATCGCCGAGTCCTCCGGCCAGCAGTCTCCGCCCACCGTGAATATCGACGAGTGCCAGGGCTCCACCGCCGACAACCTCACCTTCACCTTCACCGCGAGCGCGCTCACCACCGGAGCGACCTACCGCCTCCAGGCTTCCGACCAGGCGAGCTGTCCCTCCACCATCTCGGGAAACTCGGCGCATACGGTGGACGTGGCGAGCTCCATCTCGTCCTCCACTCCCACCGTGACCTATCCGGCGGCCGGCAGCGCGGCGGTGGGGGTGACCTCGCTCGTCTCGAACCTCGGCATCTCCTGCACCGGCTCGGCGACGGCCATCTATTTCTGCCTGACGCAGGTCGGAACGGACCCCGCGATCGCGACCAACATCCTCGCCTCGGGAACCCTCACGCTCGACCTCCTGCGACCTGCCCCGCCGGCGGTGAACGCGCCCACCGCTGGCGAGAGCGCCCTCACCGTGAGTTGGAGCACGGGGAGCGCCTCCGACGCGGGGACCGCCGGCACGGCCACCAGCTACGACGTCGAGGTGACAGCCGCGGCAGATCCCTCGGACAAGCACACCACCAGCGTCACCGGTAGCCTCTCCGCCCGCGTGGGCGGCCTCGCCAACGGGACCCTCTACGACGTCGTCGTCTATGCCCGGACCGCCGGGGGCAACCGCAGCGACGCGTCGCAGGCCGTGCAGGGCACGCCGGTGCAGGTGACCGACTTCTGGCGCGGCTACAAGGATGCGGGAGGCAGGGACAAGGGCGGTTGCGGTGCTGGAGCGGGTGGGCTCCTCGCGCTGGCGGCGCTCCTTCCCTTCTTGCGGCGCTCGCGAAGGGAGCGGTCGTGAGGCGCCTCCCGATCCGGCGCGGCGCGGTGCTGGCGCTCGCCGCCGTCCTCGTCGCCCTCTCCCCGGGGACGTCCTCCGCCGATTCCGGACGCTACGGCTCCTTCGAGCTTCAGCTCACCGGCTTCCGGCCGCGCATCGACGCCGAGTTCGGGGGGACGGGCCCCTACGCAGCCGTCTTCGGCTCGCGGCGGGGATGGATGATCCGCGCCGACGCGGCCCGCTCGCTCTTCGTCGACTACGGCTCGCTCGAGCTCGGGCTCGGGCTCGGCTACTTCGAGCAGTACGGCAAGGGGCTCCTGCCCGACGGGACGAGGTCGGGCGACACCACCTCCTTCAAGATGATCCCCACCCGCGCGTCGCTCACCTACCGGCTCGACTGGCTGGCGGAGCGTTACCTGGTGCCGCTCGCGCCGTACGGGCGCCTCTCCCTCGAGCGGTACAACTGGTGGGTGAACAACGGCGCCGGCAACGTCGCCACCACCGGCGGGCGCAGCGGCTACGGCGCGACCAACGGCTGGTCGGCCTCGGCGGGGCTGGCGCTGCTCCTCGACTTCTTCGACCGCGGCCTCGCCCGGGAGATGGACCGCGACACCGGCATCAACCACACCTACCTCTTCGTCGACTTGACGAAGAGCTCCATCGCCGACTTCGGCTCGAAGGCGAGCTGGGACCTCTCCGACACACGCAGCGTGAGCGTGGCCGGCGGCCTGCTGTTCGTCTTCTAGCCTTACAGCTTGCGGTGCAGGAGGGCCGGCAGCTCGCGGCGCACCGCCGCGATGCGCTCGTGCCGCACCGGGGCGAGGCACACGCCCTCGCCGTCGGGACAGCGGGCGAGGACGACGCCCCAGGGGTCCACCACCATGGCGTTGCCGAAGGTGATGCGGCGCGGAGAGTGCTGCCCCACCTGCGCGGGCGCGAGCACGTATGCCTGGTTCTCGATGGCGCGGGCTCGCAGCAGCACCTCCCAGTGGTCCTTGCCGGTGTAGAGGGTGAACGCCGAGGGCACGCACAGGAGGTCGGCGGCCTCGCGGGAGAGAGCGCGGTAGAGCTCCGGGAAGCGCAGGTCGTAGCAGATGGAGAGCCCGATGCGTCCCAGCGCCGTCTCCGCCACCACCGTGCGGTCCCCCGGCGCCACCGTCTCCGACTCGGCGTAGCGGGCACCGTCGGGGATGGACACGTCGAAGAGGTGGATCTTGCGGTAGGACGCGAGGAGGGCGCCGTCGTCGCCGAGGAGCGCGCTCGTGTTGGCCGTCTTGCCCGGGTCGCCGATCTTCTCGGCGATGGAGCCCGCCAGGATGAAGATCCGCCGTTCGCGCGCCACCTGCCGGAGCGCCGACAGGCTCGGACCCTCCAGCGGCTCCGCGCCGGCGATGCGGTCGGCCTCCGGGCCCATGAACGCCCAGTTCTCGGGCAGTCCTACCAGTCGCGCCCCTCGATCTGCCGCCTCTCCGAGCAGCCGGAGCGCCGCGTCGAGATTGGCTCGGCGGTCGGCGGTCGAGGTCATCTGCACCGCGGCGGCCAGATAGGTGCTCTCGCGCATGTGCGCTCCCTTTCCCGAACCCGGATCCCGGGGACAGTGTGTAGAATGGCGGGCCTTCACATGCGCGGCTTCTACACCACTCACGAAGCGGCCCGGCTTTTGGGCGTCTCGCTGCCCACCGTGGTGAACTGGATCAAGGCGCGGCGGCTGAAGGCCCACCGCACGCCGGGTGGGCACCGCCGCATCGGGCGCGAAGACCTCGCCACCTTCATGGTGCGCCAGGGCATCCCGGTACCGGAGGAGCTCACCGGTGCCGCGCCCGAGCGCCGCAAGGCGCTCGTGCTGGGGGAGGGCGGCCCGGCGCGCGAAGGGCTGGCGCGGCAACTGGCGGCGGCGGGGTACGCCGTGGAGCAGGCCTCGGCCGGGTTCGCCGCGGGCGCGGCCGCAGCGCGCTTCGAGCCCGATCTGGTCGTCCTCTCGGCGGGGGCGCCCGATGGCGGGGAGCTCCTCTCCGGGCTGCGCGCCGACCGCGAGCTGGGGGCCCTGCCGGTGCTGGCGGTGGGCCTCGCGGACTGGGAGGAGGCTCTCGCCGCGGCGGGTTGCGACGCCGTGCTGAAGCGGCCGCTCGCCGACGGCGCGCTGGCCGAGGCGGCCGAGGCGCTCACCGAGCGCGGTGGCGCGGCGCGCCGACGCCGGTCGCGATAGCCTCTCCTCGGCAAGCTGTCACCGCAGCGCCCCTCGACCGTGCTCCACCTCGCCCACATCGCTGCCGTCTTCCTGGTCGTCCCGGCGCCAGCGCTCGGCACCGCTGCGCCCGCGCCGGCGCGCGCCGCCCCTCGCGTTCCCGCGGGCGAGGGCGCCGCGTCCGCTCGCGCCATCGGCCACTACCTGCGCGCCCGCCTGGCGCTGCAGGCGAACGATCTCCCGGCCGCGCTGCGCGAGCTCAGGCTTGCGCTGCCGCACGAGCCTTCGAGCCCCGTCCTCCGCACCACCTATGCCGAAGTGCTCGCGCGCTCGGGTGAGCTGCCGCAGGCCGAGCGTGAGGCGCGGGCGGCGGTGGCGCTGGGGCCGGCGGGATCGGCCGGGATCGATGCCCACCTCGTCCTCGGAAAGGTGCTGGCCGCACGAGGCCATCCCGCCGAGGCGCTGGTGGAGCTCGAGCTCGCATCCAGAGGCGAGCTCGAGCGGCTGCGCGCCCGGCGGGACGAGGCGCCGCCGGACACCGAGCCGTTCCGCACGGCCGCACGGCTCCGCGCCGAGGCGGGCGACGAGGAGCGCTCCATCGGCGTCTGGGAAGGGCTCGCCGAGCTCTATCCAGGGCTCGCCGCGGCTGGGCTTCGGGAGCTGGGCGCTGCCCGCGCCTCCCTGAGCCCGGGCTTCGCCGAGCGCTGTGCCCGGCGCGCCACTGCGCTCGCCCCCCGCGACGCAGAGGCCTGGAAGCTCCAGGCCCAGCTCGCCGAGGCGGCCAAGCGGGACGCGGACGCGCGCGCTGCCTGGCAGGGGGCGCTCGCTGCCGACCCCGACGACGCCGAGGCGCTCCTCGCGACGGGGAGGCTGGCGCTCCTTTCGGGCGATGAGCGCGGCGCCCGCGAGCTCTTCCGGCGCGTGCTCGCCGGGGGCGGCGACGAGTCCGCCTCGCGGGCGCGGGTGGCCTCGGCATGGCTGGAGGCCCGCCGCCCAGCCGAGGCGCTCCGGGTCCTGGGGAGCGGAGACGACCCGCGCCTCGACTACCTGCGCGGGCTGGCGCTGGGCCAGGGGCGCAAGTGGCCCGAAGCGGCCGCTGCCTTCGCGCGCGTCCGGCCTTCGAGTGGGGAGCTCTTCACGCTCGCTCGCGCGAGCGAGGCGCAGGCCCTGTCGCGCTCCGGCCGCCATGGCGATGCGGTCGCCCGGCTGCGCGGGGCGCTCGCCGACCGCCCGGGGGACGAGACGCTCCTGTTCGCGCTGGCTGCGGTCGAGGAGCGGGCGGGGAACATCGAGGCGGCCGTGGCGCAGCTGCGCGCGCTCCTCGCCAGGAACCCGCGCCACGCCGAGGCGCTCAACTTCCTGGGCTACCTCTTCGCCGAGCGAGGGGAGCGGCTCGACGAGGCGCAGGCGCTGGTGGAGCGCGCGCTCGAGCTCGAGCCCCGGAACGGCGCCTTCCTCGACTCGCTGGGGTGGGTGCTCTTCAAGAAGGGGGACGCCGCGCGCGCGGCCTCCGTGCTGGAGCGCGCCGCCAAGCTCTCGGGGGGCGACGCGACGGTGCTGGAGCACCTGGGGGACGCGTACCGGGAGGCGAGGCGGCCAGCGGACGCCGCAGCGGCCTACCGGAGCGCCCTCGCGACCCCGGCCACCTCGGAGGGCGCGGCCGAGCCCGCCCAGCGCGCGGCCCTCGAGCGCAAGCTGAGGGATCTGGGGGCGAGGGCGGCCCGCCCCGACACGTCCCTCGACAGGTGAGGGGCCCGGCGGCTACCGTCCGCCCCATGTCCCTGCCTACCTTCCCGTCGCGCTCCGAGGCCCAGCACGAGGAGGGCTTCCTCCACGCGAAGGACAACCTCCGGCTTTACTGGCAGCGCTACACGCCTCCCACGCCGCGCGCCACGGTGGCCATCTTTCCCGGCGGAGGCGACCACTCCGGGCGGTACCCCGGCATCACCGCGGCCCTGGTGCGGGCAGGGTTCCAGGTGGCGCTGGTCGACTTCCGCGGGCACGGGCAGTCGGACGGCCGGCGCTGGCACGTGGACAGCTTCGACGACTACCTGGGCGACGTCGACACCTTCTTGGGACACGTCCGCAAGGGCGCTGGCGAGCGAAAGGTGTTCGTGGTGGGCCACAGCATGGGCGCGCTCATCGCGACCACCTGGGCCTTCACGGCTCCGGCCGGCGCGGTGGCCGGCTTCGTGCTCTCCTCGCCTTACTTTCGGCTCAAGTTCCAGCCGCCACGCCTGAAGATCCTGGCAGCCCAGCTCATCGGGAAGGTCGTCCCGTGGGTGCCGCTCTCCACGGGCCTCAGGTACGAGGAGCTCACCACCGACGAGGAGCTGCAGCGCTGGACCGAGGCCGATCCACTCTACGGCAAGGCCACCACGCCCCGCTGGCTCAACGAGTCGATGCGCGTCCAGGGCGACCTCATGAAGCGGGCGCCCTCGTTCACCGCGCCGCTGCTCGTGCTCGCCGCCGGCGGCGACGCCATCGCCGACCCGGTCGCGGAGCGCGCCTTCGTCGAGGCGGCCGGCTCCTCCGACAAGACCTTCGAGCTCTTCGAGGGCTTCAAGCACGAGATCTTCAATGAGCGCGAGCGCGACCGGCCCATCGCGGCCGCGGTGGCCTGGCTCACGGCGCGCAGTTGACGCCCGGTGTCGCAGGGCTTATTCACGCCTCCTCGTTCCGCCTCGAAGAGCCAAAGGACCGCCGAACATGCCGACGAGCATCGAGAGAGCGCCCGGAGAGCGGGACCGCGAGCGGGATCGCGACCGCGATGGGCCGCCGGCCACCACGGTCATCGGCCCGTCGTTCGTCGTCGATGGGGAGATCACCGGCGACGAGAGCCTGGTGGTCCACGGCACGGTGAAGGGCCGCATCTCCATCAAGGAGGGGCTGGTGGTCGAGAGCACCGGCGTGCTGGAGGCAGACGTCGAGGCCGCGACGCTCCACGTCGCGGGCCAGGTCACGGGCAACGTGGCGGCGAGCGAGAGGGTGGAGCTCCAGCAGGCCTCCAGGGTGATCGGCGACATCCGGTCCCCGCGCATCCTCATCGCCGACGGCGCTGTGTTCAAGGGCACCGTCGACATGGACGTGAAGGACAGGTGAACGTGGCCCACTCCGAAGAGAGCACCGTCATCGGCGAGTCGATCCTCGTCAGCGGAAACGTGCAGGGCGACGACGACCTCGTCGTCCGCGGTCGCATCGAGGGGACGGTGACGGTCTCCAAGGCCCTCGTCATCGAGGCGAGCGGCGTCGTCAAGGCGGAGGTCCAGGCCCAGAGCTGCGTCATCTCCGGAGCGCTGGTGGGCAACCTGGTCGCCAGCGAGGGCGTCGAGATCACGAAGGAAGGCCGCATGGTGGGCGACATCAGCGCGCCCCGCGTGGTCATCGTGGATGGCGCCACGTTCCAGGGCCGCATCGACATGGGCGAGCTGGACCTGGAGGAGGGTGAGCGTCCGGAGCGCGCCGAGCGCCCGGCGCTGGTCGCCCGCGCCCCGGCCCGGCCGCAGCTCCGGGCACCGCCGCCGCGCCAGCCCGGCATGTCGCCCCGCGGCTCCGCCTCCGCCGAGCAGAGCGTGGGACGGGCGGAGCGAGCCCGCGACGACGGCGACGAGGGCGAGGAGGGCGGTCCGTCGAGGCCGCCCGCGCCCCCGGTTCCGGTCGGCATGGGCAGCGTGAAGCGCAAGGTCATCGTGCGGCGGAAGTAGCCGAACGGTGGCCGGCGAGAGCGAGCTGCGCACAGCGCCGCCGGCCCATGCCACAGGGGCGGTCGAGTTCGTCCTGGTGGACGAGCTCGCCGGCGACGAGACCTTCCGGCTCAGGCCGGACGGCGACGTTTCCGCGCTCGCGACCAGCCTGGGGAGGCTGGGCCAGCTCGCGCCGGTGGAGCTCAGGCCCCTGCCAGGCGCCGGGTCGGACGGGCCGCGCTTCCAGCTCGTGAGCGGGTTCCGAAGGCTCGCGGCGGTGCGGCTCCTCGCGCGCGAGAGCGTCCTCGCACGGGTGCACGCGGAGCTCTCGGACGAGGACGCCTGGGCGCTCGCGCTCTCCGACGCCCTCCTGCACGAGCCCTTCACCGAGGAGGAGCTGGAGGCCCTGCGCGGGCGGCTGCGCGCTTCCGGCACCGCGCCCTGGGCCGAGGAGCTGGTGGACGACGCCATCGTGCGGGCGCCCCAGCCGCCGGAAGTCCGGGAGCGGTTCTACGATTTCCTGCAGGCCCGCGGAGGAGTGGCTCCTGCGCCCGCGCCGGTCGAGGACGACGTCGAGACCGGCGAGCGTTCCGCGACTGCCGAGCCCTCCCAGGCCGAGCCCGCCCGCGAGGAGATCATCGAGGTCACGCCCGAGGAGCTGGCCCGCGACCTGGCGTCGAGGCTGTCCGCCCTCAATCAGGACCTCGCGCTGGCGTGGGAGAGCTGGCGCGAGCTTCCCGAGGAGGACCGGCGGGAGATCGTCCTCGGCGCGCGCTACGTGGCGCGGCTCTTCCCCTTCCTGGCGGGCGAGCGATGAGCCTCGACGCCGATCGCGCCCGCCTCCTCGAGCTGCTCCGGACGCTCTCCTTCGAGCGCCGCAAGGTGACGCTTGCCTCCGGCAAGGAGAGCGACTTCTACATCGACTGCAAGCGCACGGCGCTCACGGCGGAGGGGCATGTGCTCATCGGGCGCTGCCTCTTCGAGCGCGCGCGACGGGTACAGCCCGCCGTCTCCGGGGTGGGAGGGCTCACCCTGGGCGCCGACCCGCTCGCCTCCGCGGTGTCGCTCACGAGCTGGCTCCAGGGCCAGCCGTTGAACGCGTTCATCGTCCGCAAGGAGCCCAAGGGGCACGGCACGGGCATGTGGATCGAGGGGCGGGCCGCGCTTCCGGACGGCAGTCGCGTGCTCGTGCTGGAGGACGTCGTCACCACCGGGGGCAGCGCGCTGCGCGCCATCGAGCGCTGCCGCGCCGAGCGGCTCCTCGTGGCGGGGTGCCTCGCGCTCGTCGATCGCGAGGAAGGCGGGCGCGAGGCCATCGAAGGTTCCGGCGTGCCGGTCGAGTCGCTCTTCCGCCGGGGAGACTTCCTGTGAACGTCCGCACGCTCGTCTCCCGCCGCGCGATGGCTTTCCTCGGGCTCTGCGCGCTCGGCTGCCTCCACGGCGAGCCGCGCCCGGGCCCGAACGATGGCGCCTGGCCCGCCGCCCGCGACCGCTGGCACCGCCAGGCTACGCTTTACGACGGCCTCTCGGCGGAGGCGTTCGCGAAGGCCGTGTACCAGGCGCCGGAAGTGCGGGAGGCGCGGGTGGGGCGGGTGGCCGACTGGAAGGTGCTCTCCCCCGCCGAGCGGGAGAAGCTGCTCGCGGGGGAGCGCGCCGAGGGCGCCCGGGCCGACGAGTTCCTGCTCTCCTTCTTCAGCGTCACGCGCCCGGAGAACGACCTCGATACCCCCGGTTCCATCTGGCGGGTGGCGCTGGTGGTGCCGGGCGCGCCGGACCGCCTGCCCGAGCGCATCGAGGCCGTGAAGGCAGACGCCACCCTGAAGCAGCTCTACCCGAGCATCGGCGCCTTCGACGTGGTCTACCGGGTCCGCTTTCCCCGGGCCGGGGAGCCGCCGCTCGAGGGTGGCCCCTTCACGCTCAGGCTCGCGAGCGCCCGCGGACGGCTGGAGCTCGCGTGGGGCGAGGGGCGCTGACCGCTCTTAGTCCAGGTCGCCGCGGGTGAGCACCGTGTCGTGGAGCTGGCGGTCGTCCGGCTTCGGGTAGTCGAGGATGTAGTGCAGCCCGCGCGACTCCTTGCGTCGGCGCGCGCACTCCACGATGAGCATCGCGACGTCCGCCAGGTTGCGCAGCTCCACCAGATCGGGCGTGATCTTGTACTGCCAGTAGTAATCGGTGATCTCGTGGCGCAGGAGCGCCAGCCGCGTGCGGGCGCGCTCGAGCCGTTTCACCGAGCGGACGATGCCCACATAGTTCCACATCAGGCGGCGCACCTCCTCCCAGTTGTGCGTGACCACCACGCCTTCGTCGGGATCGAGCGCGTCGCCAGGGTTCCAGTCGGGGACGGAGGGCGCGGGCCCGCCGTTCGCCGCGCGCAGGAGCTCCGCCGCGTGAACTGCTGCCCGCCGGCCGAAGACGAGCCCCTCCAGCAGCGAATTGGAGGCGAGCCGGTTTGCGCCGTGCAGGCCCGTGCAGGCGACCTCGCCCACCGCCAGGAGGTGCGGCACCGAGGTGGCGCCCACGAGGTCGGTGACGACGCCGCCGCACTGGTAGTGCGCTGCCGGGACCACCGGGATCGGCTGCACCGCCATGTCGATGCCGAACTCCTTGCAGGTGGCGTAGATGTTGGGGAAGTGCTCGAGGAGGAAAGCCTTGGGCAGGTGCGTCATGTCCAGGTAGGCGCAGTCGTCGCCGCGGCGCTTGATCTCGGCGTCGATGGAGCGCGCCACGATGTCGCGCGGCGCGAGCTCCTTGCGCTCGTCGTAGCGCGCCATGAAGGCGTCGCCCCCCGCGTTGCGCAGGATGCCGCCCTCGCCCCGCAGCGCCTCCGAGACGAGGAAGCTCTTGGCGGCGGGGTGGTAGAGGCAGGTGGGATGAAACTGGAAGAACTCCATGTTCGCCACCGAGGCTCCAGCCCGCCAGGCCATGGCGAGCCCATCGCCGGTCGCGACGTCCGGGTTCGAGGTGTACAGGTACACCTTGCCCGCCCCTCCCGTTGCGAGGACGGTCACCCCGGCCAGGAAGGTCGTCACCTCGCCCGTCGCGCGCTCCAGCACGTACGCCCCGAGCACGCGGTTGGGCCCTCCCAGCCCGAGCCGGCCGGACGCGAGCAGGTCCACCGCCACGGCGTTCTCCACCACCCGGATCCCGCGCGCGGCGCACTCGGCCAGGAGCGCCCGCTCCACCTCGCGCCCGGTGGTGTCCTTGGCGTGCGTCACCCGGCGCCGGGAGTGGCCTCCCTCGCGCGTCAGGTGAAGGTGGTCGCCCTCGCGGTCGAGCTCGACGCCGATCGACTGCAGCCAGCGGATGCGTTCCGGCCCTTCGCGCACCGTGACCTCGACCGCGTCCCTGTGGCAGAGCCCCGCGCCCGCCACCAGGGTGTCCTCGACGTGGCGCTCGAAATCGTCGTCCGGCCCCAGCACCGAGGCGATGCCTCCCTGCGCGTACTGGGTGGACCCCTCGCCCCGCTGTCGCTTGGTGAGCACCACCACCGTTCCGTGCCGGGCGGCCTCCAGCGCGAAGGAGAGCCCGCCCACGCCGCCCCCCAGGACGAGGAAGTCGGCCGTTTCACGCGCAGCAAGTGTTCCCATGTCGCACCTCTACCCTCGGACGGGGTGGCCGGATTAGAGTTGTCGTGCGCACCGGGCCGCTGCTAGCCCTTTCGCATCCGGATGAACCGCACCGTCCCCGCACTCGCCCTTCTGGGCCTGCTCGCCGCCGCCCTGCCCGCGCGCGCGGACCGGCTGTACACGTTCACGGACGGCGACGGCGTGCTCCACGTCACCAACATCCCGCAGGACAGGCGATATCGCCCGGTCCGCCCGGCTCGAACCGTCACCGCGCCGGGTGGCGTGCACCGCATCACCATCCGCGGCCACAGGCCGCCTCCGTCCCTGCGCCGCGCCACGCCTTGGGAGGATCACATCC
>JBBQEB010000086.1:0-15842 GCA_038320275.1 Myxococcales bacterium
AGCTCGGCCTGCAAAGCCTCCCGCTCGCCCGTGAGGGCCCCGATCCGCCCGTCGCGGTCGGCAAGCGCCGCGCGTGCGCCCGCCCGCTCCACCTCGAGCTGCGCGAGGAGGGCCGTGGCCCTCGCTTCCGATTCCTCGCGCCGTGCGAGCGCCTCGCGGGCCGCCCCCGCCGCGGCCTCCTCCAGGTTCTGGAGCTGCGTCTCCACGGCCCGCCGGCCGGCGGCCGCCTCCTCCAGCCGCGCCTCGTGCCGCCGGAGGGCCTCCTCGCCCTCGGCCCGCGCCTCCGCCAGCGCGCGCTCGACCCCTGCCAGCTCCGCATCGCGCGCGGCGGCCGCCTCCTGCAGCTCCTGCTCGCGCGCGTCGAAGCGCTCCGCCTCCGCCTGGACGCGGCGCTCCAGGCGGCCGATCTCCTCGGCCGCGCCGTCGAGCGCCGACTTCCGCCGGGCGAGCTCCTCCTCGCGGAGGCGCACCTCGCGCTCGAGGTCGTGCACCCGCGCCTCGTGCCCCGCCACGGCCTCGATGAGCTCCTTCTCCTGCGTGAACTTCTCGAGGAGGAGCCGCTGGATGGCCTCGCCGTGCTCGCGCTCCTTGCGGTGGGCGAGGTCGCGGGCCTGCTCCAGCTTGCGCAGGAGGTCTTCCGTGCCGAGCCGGGACTTCTGGAGCTCGACCTCCTTGGCGTGGAGCCGGTCGTCTCCAGCGGCGACGTCGCGCTCGCGGACCTCCCAGATCTCCGCCATGCGCGCGACCTGCGCCTCGCGCGCTTTCAGGTCCTCGCGCAGCACCTGGAGCTTGCCCTCGGGCGTGCCGAGGAGCTCCCGGGGCACCGGCGCCCGGGGGCGGCGCGACTCGGCGACGAGGTCGGCGCGCCGCTCGTGGATCGACCCGAACACGCGGGCCAGAAAGGTGCGGTCCTCGTCGGTGATGGCGCTCCGGCGGGCGCGCCTGGGCACCGGCGGCGGCTGAGGCTCCTCGAAGACGTAGTCCGGGCGGCCCGAGGACTGCTCCGCAGGACCGGCGCTCTCGCGGGGCTGCCGATCCTCCTCCACCAGGATCGCGTCGTCGGCCGACTCGGGGCCGTCGTTCGCCACCAGCCCTCCGGCCAGGTCGAGGAGCGCGGAGGTGTCGAGGGGCATGAGGAGGTATCCATCGGCGGCTGCCGCGGAGCGCGCGTGCTGGGCGAGCGCGTCGTGGGTAGCGTCGGAGGAGAAGATGACGGCCGGGAGGCGCCCCCCCTCGCGCCGGAGGCGTCCGCACAGGGAGAAGCCGGAGAGATCGGGCAGCTCCGCCCGGATGAGGACGAGGTCCGGCCGGCGCGCGGAGACCTCCCGCTCGGCCTCGCCGGCGCTGGGCGCCACCGCGGTGGAGTAGCCTTCGTCCGTGAAGAGGGACGCGAGCGAGAGGGCGAAGTCGCTGTCGGGCTCGACGATGAGGACGCGCTTGGAGGTCATGGGGGTGGGCGGAAGCTCCCGCCTCCCGCGAGTGTAGTCTCGGGTTTGTCCCGTATCTAGGCGTCGGTGCGCGCTGCCGCCGCCGCCGTCGCGATCTCGTGCAGCCTGGGGCGGGCCTTGTCCACGTCCACCTCGTACTTGAGGACGAGGTCGAGGGTCTCCGACACGACCCTGGCGTCCAGCACCTCCGCGCCCATCAGCACCAGGGCGCGCACCCAGTCGAGCGTCTCCGAGATGGAGGGCGCCTTCTTCAGGTCGAGCCCGCGCAGCCCCGCCACCGCGGCCACCGCCTGGCGCGCCAGCTCCGGCCCCGCCTCCGGCGCGCGCGCCCTCACGATGGCGAGCTCGCGCTCGACGGTGGGGTAGCCGAGGTGCAGGTGTAGGCAGCGCCGCCGGAGCGCGTCGGAGAGGTCGCGCGCCGCGTTGGAGGTGAGGACCACCCGCGGCACGTGCTTCGCCTGGAAGGTGCCGAGCTCGGGGATGGTCACCGCGTAATCGGCCAGCACCTCCAAGAGGAATGCCTCCAGCTCCGGGTCGGCCTTGTCGATCTCGTCCACCAGAAGGAGCGCGGGCACCTCGCTCGTCACCGCCTGCAGGATGGGCCTGGGCAGAAGAAAGCGCTCGCTGAAGAAGACGTTTCCCTGGGTGGCGATTCGCTCGACCGCCTCGGCCAGGGTACCCGCGCCGGACAGCGCCTCGCCGATCCGGTCGCGCAGGAGCTGGGTGTAGAGAAGTTGCTTGGCGTACTCCCATTCGTACAGGGCCTTCGCCTCGTCCAGCCCCTCGTAGCACTGCAGCCGCAGCAGCTTGCGGCCGCTGGCAGCCGCGAAGGCACGGGCGAGCTCGGTCTTGCCCACCCCGGCCGGACCCTCCACCAGCATGGGCTTCTCGAGCCGGTCGGCGAGGAAGACGGCCGTGGCGATCTCCCGGGACGGCAGGTAGCCGGCCCGCTCCAGGCCTGATGCGGCGGCTTCGACCGTCTGGAACATGCGCGAGATGTAATCCAGCGGTGCGTGGCCGGCGTTCGCCCCCACCTCGCTCCGGCGCCGCAGCGGGTCACGAGGCTGGGGCAACGATGACAGGGCGGTGTGCGGGCGACCCAGGTCTAACGGGTGTCATCGGGAGCGGGGACGCGCGAAATACGGCCCGTCGGACACTTCCGCCCGGCTCATGCGCGCTGGCATGTCGTTTGTAATCAGAGCCTCTCGAGTCCCACCGGAGGCCGACCACGGTTCACCCGCCGCGAAGCTCCAGCCTGAAACTCGATTCGCGGGTTACCACCTCCCGTTTCACGTCCAAGTCGATCCTGGCCGGATGATCGACTCCCCCCACCGTCGCGAACCCCGAGGGGTGACCGACGGCAGCGTACCCAGGGCGACATCGCCCGAAGCTGATGAGGCCGCCGAGAGGTGGCCTCTCGCTTTTCGAGAGGGCGGAGGCTTCGGCAACGGGTTTCGCCCGTCCCTCCGACGCCGAAGTAGCGGTTGCCATGTGAGCGCGCGTTGCCCACCCTTGCCCCCATGAACGACCCTTCGGTTGCCGGCACGCCCGGCGAGAGCGGCGCTGGCGTGGAGTGGGGCGTGTTCGAGGCCCTCGCGGCGCGGTTCCGGGCTGGGGAGCTCTCCTCGGGGCCGCCGGCGCAGGACCTCGAAGGGCTGCGGCCTGGCGACCTGGCGCCCTGGCCCGAGCCCGGCTCACCCGGACGCGAGGAGGCCAAGAGGCTGGGCGCGGAGGCGCTCCGCCGCGGCGAGGTGGCGAGCGTGGTGGTGGCGGGGGGCGCCGGAACGCGCTTCGGGGGCGGGGTGAAGGGGCTCGTGCCGGTGCTCGGCGACCGCACCTTCCTCGACCTCAAGCTCGCCGACGCCCGCCGGGCGAACGCCCCTGTGGCGGTGATGACGTCGGCGCTCACCCACGCCGAGGTGGTGGCGCATCTCGCGCGGGTTGGCGCGGGTGACACCATCGTCTTCCAGCAGCGCATGCTTCCCCGGCTCACCCCGTCCGGTGAGGTCTACCAGGGACCGGACGGCAAGCCCTCGCTGGCGCCGGCCGGCCACGGCGACTTCTACCGGGCCTTGCGCGAGAGCGGGGCGGGCGAAGCGCTCCGCAGCCGGGGCGTGCGCGACATCCTCTTCTCGAACGTCGACAACCTCGCCGCCACGCTCGATCCGGTCGCGGTGGGGCTGCACCTCCGGCTGGGCGCCGCCATGACGGTCGAGGTCACCTCGCGGACGAGCCCCTCGGGCGCCCTCGACGCAGGGGCGGCGCCGGTGCGCGCCGGCGGCCGGCTGCAGCTCGTGGAGAAGGTCGACCCCGCGAAGCACCCGCTCATCTCGACGAACAACATCCATTTCCGGCTGGCTCCGCTCCTCGATCTGCACGTCGATCTGCCCTGGCGCGCCGTGACGAAGGAGCTGGACGGCGCGACGGTGGTCCAGCTCGAGCAGGTGACGGCGGAGGCCACCGGGCTCCGTGGCGAGGGAGGCGCGCCGCTGCTCCAGGTCACGTTCGTGGAGGTCCCCCGCGCGGACGGGGGGACCAGCCGCTTCGAGCCGGTGAAGGCGCGCGAGGATCTCGCGCGCGTGGCGGAGCGGCTCCGCGCCCGGTTCCCGTGACGCGCGAACGCGCGCCCGGTTGACTCCGGAGGCGCGCGGCAGGGCTCGACAGATGAACGCCGCGCGCCGCGCGCGAGCGTGCCGCCGGCGCCTCCCTGGCGCTACATTGACGCGATGGAAGTCCAGGCGGCCGGCCCGCTCAGCGTGGAGATGTTCCACTCGTTCCTCCAGCTCGCGGTGAAGCGGCAGGCGAGCGACGTGCACTTCGAGGTGGGCTACCCGCCCACCTACCGCGTGTTCGGCGAGCTCCTCGCAGCGCGATATCCGCCCCTCACGCCGGAGGACACCGAGGCTGCCGCCAACCTCGTGCTGCAGGCGCCCGGCTCGGGCTTCACGCCCCTCGACTTCCGCGAGGTGGACCGCAGCTATTCCCTGCCGGGCGTGAGCCGCTTCCGCGCGAGCGTCTTCAAGCAGCGCGGGAGCTGGGGGCTCGTCCTCCGCACGGTGCCCTTCGCCCTGCCGGACCTGCAGGCGCTGAACCTGCCGCCGGTGGTCGAGACGGTGTCGAACGCACGGCGCGGCCTCGTGCTCGTCACCGGGGCCACCGGCAACGGGAAGTCCACCACCATCGCCGCCATGCTGAACCACATTCTCCAGCGGGAGCGGCTCCACGTCATCACG
This sequence comes from Myxococcales bacterium, assembly GCA_038320275.1. Taxonomy (GTDB): domain Bacteria; phylum Myxococcota; class Myxococcia; order Myxococcales; family Anaeromyxobacteraceae; genus Anaeromyxobacter_A. Next base: position 4,682 of record JBBQEB010000086.1, read on the forward strand.
GTGGAGGACCCCATCGAGTTCGTGTTCGCGGGCGGCAAGGGGCTCGTCATCCAGCGCGAGGTCGGCACCGACACGGCCAGCTACGCGGACGCGCTCCGCGCGGCGCTCCGGCAGGATCCCGACGTCATCATGGTGGGCGAGCTGCGCGACCGCGACGCCGCCGACATCTGCCTCAAGGCCGCCGAGACCGGGCACCTCGTCGTGGCGTCCCTCCACACGCCCGACGTGGTGAGGACGGTGGGGCGCATCGTGGGCCTCTTCCCGGCCGAGGAGGCGGAGGCGGTGCGGAGCCGGCTCGCCGATAGCCTGCAGGCCATCCTTGCGTTGCGACTCCTCCTGCGCGCGGATGCGGCGGGGCTCATCCCGGCGGTGGAGGCGCTGCTCGCCACCTCCACGGTGCGCGAGATCGTGCGCGACCGATCCCGCGCCGGCGAGCTCACCGGATACATGGAGACGGCCGGCGCGGACCTCGGGATGCACTCCTTCGACGGCTACCTCTACAAGCTGCACGAGGCGAAGCGGATCTCCCTCGACACCGCCCTCGGAAACGCCACCCACCGCGCGGATCTGGAAAGGCGGCTGCTCATGGAGACGGGGAGCCGCGGAGCGTGAGCCCGAGCGGCTCCGCGGGCGCCGGGCGCGCCATCGTGGTCGGGCACGATCCCGAGCTCGCGGCGGCGCTCCACCTCGAGCTGCGGGCGGCCGGCTGGGAGCTCGTGTTCGCGCCGGAACCCGATGGGCTCGAGGAGCTCCTCGACGCGGCCCCTGCCAGCACCGTCGTGCTCCTCCTTCCGGCGGCGCCCGATGCGAGCTGGGGCACTGCGCTCATGGCCTGCGCCTCCGCGGCGGGGACGGGGCTGCGCGTGCTGATGATCGCCCCGGAGCCGGACGTGGTCTGGCCGCTGGCGGCCGTGGCCGGGGCCGAGACCGTGCTCTCGCGGGCCGAGGCCCTCGCCCGCCCCGGCGCGCTCTTCCAGCATGCGCCCGGGCTCCTGCCGCTGGCGCCCCCTCCGCGCGCGCCGCCCTCCGCGCCTCCGGCTCGCTCCTACCGCACGCCTCCGGCGCTCCCGACGGCGTCTCTCTCCGCGCCAGCGCTGGGAGGCCCCTCGGCCGGCGCCGGCACTACCGGCCGGCATGGCAACACTCGACCCGCGATCAGCCTGGCGCTCCTCATCGACGAGGAGCTGGTGGATGAGCCGAGGAACCGCCCCCGGCCGACGCGCGTGGAGGTGGACGTGAGCCTCGTCTCCGAGCACCACTTCTACGTGGGAGCGACGCGCCGGGTGGACTCCGGGGGGCTCTTCATCGCCACCGCCCTCGCGCCGCCGGTCGGCACCAGCGTGCAGGTGAGGCTCGGGCTCGCCGATGGTCGCAAGCTCGAGCTGCAGGGGGAGGTCACCTTCGTCCGCGAGAAGGGCGCCCTGGGCGGGCGCCAGCCCGCCGGGTGCGGCGTGCAGCTGCACGGGCTGCCGAGCTGGGCGGGGGAGTCGATCGCGCGATTCCTGCAGGCGCGACCACCGATGGTCTGGTCGCCGGGGAGATAGGTCCTACTCGTCGACCACCCGGTCCGTCCGCCGAACGCCCAGGAGGTAGGGCTGGATGAAGCCCTCCAGGTCGCCGTCCAGGACCTCGTCCACCTTGCCCGTCTCCACCCCGGTGCGCAGGTCCTTGACCATCCGGTACGGCGCCAGCACGTAGCTGCGGATCTGCGACCCGAAGTTGATGTCCTTCTTGGCGGCCTCGTCCGCGTCGCGCACCACCTGCCGCTTCTTCTCCTCGTAGTCGTACAGGCGCGAGCGCAGGATCTTCCAGGCCATGTTGCGGTTCTTCTGCTGACTCCGCTCGTTCTGCATGGCGACCACGATGCCTGTGGGCAGGTGCGTCATGCGCACCGCCGAGTCGGTCTTGTTGACCTTCTGGCCGCCCGCCCCGGAGGAGCGGTAGGTGTCGATGCGGACGTCGCCTTCCTTGATGTCGATGACGATGTCGTCGTCGATCTCGGGCGTGACGTCCACCGCCGCGAAGCTCGTCTGGCGCCGCGCGTTCTGGTCGAAGGGGCTGATGCGGACGAGCCGGTGCACCCCGCGCTCCGCCTTGAGGAAGCCGTAGGCGTGGTCGCCTCGCGCGAAGAAGGACGCCGAGGAGATGCCCGCCTCCTCTCCCGCCACGAGGTCGGCCGGCTCCACCTCCCAGCCCTTCCGCTCGCAGAAGCGCGTGTACATCCGGTAGAGCATCGCCGCCCAGTCCATCGCCTCGATCCCGCCAGCGCCGCTCTTCACCTCCACGATGGCGGCGGCGCTGTCGTGGGGACCGGAGAGCATGCGTCCGAGCTCGAGCTTCTCGACGAGCCTCTCCACCCCATCCACGCCCTCGGCGGCCTCTGCGCGGGCGCCCTCGTCGCGCGCTTCCTCGGCGAGCTCGTGCAGCGCGCTCGCGTCGTCCAGCGCGCGGGACGCGCCGGCGAAGGCCGACACCCCCGTCTCGGCCCCTGCCTTCTCCTTCAGGAGCGCCTGGGCCTTCGCGTTGTCCGTCCAGAAGCCGGGATCCTCCGAGAGCCGCGCGATCTCCGCGGAGCGCCGGCGTTTGCGCTCGACGTCAAAGCGACCCCCGGAGCGCCTCGAGGCGCTGGGCGAGGTCCTGGATGCGCTCGGCGGTCGTCCCTGCCATGGCGGTGCGGTGCTCCAGTTCAGGACGGGCGGCGCCCGCGCAGCGCGAGGAGCAGCGCGGCCACTCCGTACAGGCTCGCGGCGTAGGCGAAGAGGTCGCCGACTGTAGTGTACAGGGTGCGGCCGTGCAAGCGCGGGAGCTCGCCGACCAGGAGCCGCGGACCCTCCTCCGGATCGGGCGCGAGGTCGGGGTCCACCGGCCCGAGCGGCAGCGCTCCGGGCTGCACCTCGCCGGTGGGCTCCACGAGCGCGGTCACCCCCGCGTACGCCGGCCGCGCCAGCCCACGACCCGCCTCGACCGCGCGCATCCGGACCATGGCGAGGAACTGGTACGGCCCGGAGGAGTACCCGTACCAGGCGTCGTTGGTGGGATTGAGGAGGATCTCCGGCTCGAGCTCCGCGAAGGCGACGTTCACCTCCGGGAAGATGGCGTCGAAGCAGATCATCGTGGCGAGGCGGGCGTGCCCTCCTCCCGGGAGCGGGAGGTCCAGCGGGACGAGCTCGCTTCCCGGAGCTTGCTGCACCATGAGCGGCACCACGGAGCGCAGCACCTTGCCGAGCAGCGCCTGCAGAGGGACGTACTCGCCGAACGGGACCAGGTGGTGCTTCACGTACCGCCCCAGCACGCGGCCACCTGGCGCCAGCAAAAAGGCGCTGTTCGAACCGGTGCGCTCCACCCCGCCACCGGGCAGGCGGCGCTCGGCGTAGGTGAGGGCGCCGAGGAGGAGGTGCGCGCGCGCGAGCGGCGGAAGTCCGGCGCGCGGCCCTGCGAAGCTCGCGAGGTCGGGCCGCACCATGTACGGATAGGTCGCCTCGGGCCATGCGACGAGGACCGCGCCCTGGCGCTCCGCCGCGAGCGAGAGCGGCCCGTAGCGCTCGAGCACGTACTCCGCCGTATCTGCATGCCTGCGGGCCTCGTTCTTCACGTCCTGGCTCACGTTCCCCTGCACCAGCCCGATGCGGAGCCGAGGCGCCACCGAGGCTCGGGCCCGCACCGAGGCGAGGTGCGCCGCTCCGAAGGCGAGGACCGCGACGAGAGCGCCCGCTGCGGCGCCGAGCGGCTTCAAGGGAATGGGGCCGCGGTCGAGGAGCGCCCGCGCCAGCGCGTACAGGGCGCAGTTCACGAGGACCACCAGCGCCGCGATGCCATACACGCCGGTGACGGACGCGAGCTGGGCGATGGCGGTGTGGCGCGCCTGCGTGTAGCCGAGATTTCCCCAGGGGAAGCCGGTGAGGAGGTAGTTCCGCAGCAGCTCGAAGGCGGTCCACACCGCGGGGAGGTGCGTCCAGAGGGGCCAGCCGGTCCGTCGGCGAATGGCGAAGGACGCGGTCAGCGCCGCCGCCCAGTGGAGCGCCATGAAGAGGACGAGCAGCGAGAGGCCCGCCAGCGCGATGGGGAGCGGCACGCCGCCGAAGGCGGTCATGGCGTGGTTCACCCACCAGATCGCGCCGTAGAAGTACGCGAGGCCCGCGAGGAGCCCCAGGGCCATCGCGCCCAGGCGCCTCGTCGCGCCGTCGAGCGCGAGGAGCACCGGCACCAGCGCCACCCACGCGAGGAGCTCCAGGTGCCCGGCCGGATCGATCTCGCGCAGGGAAATGAGCGGGAAGCATTGCGGGAGCGAGAGGGCCATGAGAAGCCCGCCCGAGATCGCGAGGAAGGCGGAGCGGAGGCGGTTCACCGAGGGCGCGACCTCGACCCCGACCTCGACCCCGAGCGCGACCTCGACCTCGACCGCGACCTCGAGCGCGACCTCGACCCCGACCTCGACCTCGACCCCGACCGCGACCGCGAGCGCGACCTCGACCCCGACCCGGCCGCCCGCACCATCCCCTCCCCCACCAGCGCGTCCTCCGCCTCCGCCATCCTCCTCGCGTCCCGCGCCCGCTCGTGGTCGTGCCCCAGCAGGTGAAGGAGCCCGTGCGCGAGGTACCGATCGAGCAGCTCGGAGAGCTCCAGGTGCTCCTCGGCCGCGACGCGCTCCGCCGTGTCGAGCGAGACCACCACGTCCCCCAGCAGCTCTCCCGGGCCAGCGTGCGGGAACGAGAGCACGTCGGTCGCGGCGTCCTTCGACCGCCACGCGCGGTTGAGCTCCCGGATGCCCTCGTCGCCGGTGACGAGGATCGACAGCCCCCACTCCGCTCGGTCCAGCGCGGCCAGAAAGCGCCGCGCGCTCGAGCGGAGGCTGCGGGCCACGGCCGCGCCCCGCGGGTGCTCGCGGCGCACCTCCACCCGGGCGACGGCCTTCACGGCCGCACGCTGCCGGCCGGCGGACCGCGGACCGCGAGCTGGAGCGCGGGCGAGGCCTCCCCACCCGGCGGCCCGGACGCAGCGTGCGAGCCCGGTCCCTTCGGATGGACCGGGCGGGCGTGATAGATACCCTCCAGCGCGCGCACGATGGCCGCCGCGATCCCGTTCAGATCGCGCAGCGTGAGGTCGCACTCGTCGAGCTGGCCCTCGCTGAAGATCTCGTTGATGCGCTTCCCCACCAGCGACCGCAGCGCTTCGCCGGTGGGCTGGGGCAGGGTCCGCGCCGAGGCCTCGCAGGCGTCGGCGATCATGACCAGGGCGGTCTCGCGCGACTGCGGCTTCGGGCCGGGGTACCTGAACGTCGATTCGTGCAGTGAGGCGGCGTCGGCGCCCGCCCGCTGCTGGGCGCGCGCCCAGAAGGCCCCGACCAGCCGGGTGCCGTGGTGCTCGGGGATCACGGCCGCCACCGCCGCGGGCAGCCTCCACGCCCGAGCGAGCTCGATGCCATCGGTGACGTGGCGCTTCACGATGAGCGCGCTCATGGCGGGCGCGAGCTCCTCGTGCGGATTGCTCCCGCGGCCGTTCTCCCCAAAGAAGCCTGGGTTCCGCGTCTTTCCGATGTCGTGGTAGTAGGCGCACACCCGCGCCAGAAGCGCGTTGGCCCCGATCTTCTGGGCCGCTGCCTCTACCAGGGAGCCCATGATCACGGCGTGGTGGTAGGTGCCGGGCGCGCTCACCACCAGCTCGCGCAGGGCGGGATGATTGAGGTTGGCGAGCTCGAGCAGCTTCGCCTCGGTGAGGTAGGCGAAGAGCCACTCCACGAGCGGCAAGCTCCCGCTGGTGGTCACCGGGAGGAGCACGCAGCCCCCCAACAGCGCCGCAAGCGCGGGGGCGAGGAGGTCCGAGGGGCTGCGGCCCGCGAAGAGACCCAGCGCGGTCACGCAGAGCGCTCCCAGCGCCCCCACCGCCGCGCCGACGCGCAGGAGCCCCGCCCGGTCGCGCGCGCGCGGGACGAGGATGGCCGCGAGCAGCGAGGTCGCAGTGACCTGGAGCCCGACCGCGAGGGAGCTCCCGGCCACGAGTCCCGCAACCCCTCCCGCGCCGACGGAGAAGAGCAGCGCCAGGGAGGCGGGCAGCACCGTCCGCACCACCATCGCCCCCGCCGCAAAGGGCAGGAGCTGGAAGAGCGTCTCCGGCCCGAAGCGCGGGAAGCGGTCGTGGACCGCCTCCCCCACCGCCAGTCCTCCCGCCGCCAGTGCCGCGGTCGCGAGGAGGGCGCCGGCGAGGAGGAGCGCGTCCTTCCGCGCGGGCCGGAAGGACGGGGCAGCGCGGCGGGCGCCCGTCCACAGGAGGAGCACCAGCGCGCCGACGAGCAGCGCCGCGCCCAGCCGGATGAGCGGCAGGTCGGCCCGGCGGTCGCGGGCGCGGATGGCCCGGAAGATGGCGAGGTGCCTCGCCTCGATCACCTCGCCGTCCCCCACGATCTTCTCGCCCCGGCGGATGTGCAGGACGACCGGTGCGACCTCCTCCGCGGCGCGCCGCTGACGAAGGGTGGTCTCCGCCGCCGCGGGGGCGAGCGTGGGGCGCGCCAGGCCGCGGGCGACCGCGCCGAGCGCCGCCGCCAGGGCAGGCGCGACCGGCAGCGCGGCCGCCGCGCGCTGCACGTCGGCTCGCGCCTCGTCCAGCTCGCTCACCAGCCGCAGGTCGGCGAGGACGTACTCCCGGCGGGCCGCGCTCCCCCGCGCGGCGCGCACCACCACGCCGCGCTCGCGCGCCTCGTCGAGGCGCCGTCGGTCGTCGACCACCCTGCCCCCGAGCGCGCGGCTGGCGAGGCCCACCAGCAGTCCCTCCACCGGCTCGGAGAACCTCGTGGCCGCCAGCGCCTCGAAGGAGCGCTCGTCCACCTCGACGCCCAGACGCGAGCCGAAGAGCGCGCGCCGCGAGAGCGGCGCTTCGTGGGGCGCGGACCGCTCCTCTCGCCGTCGCGCCGCTCGGCGGGCCGCGGAGCCCTCCCCCCCGTCGCGCAGGACTTCGAACGCAGCGTGCACGCGCGCCGCCGCGTCCTCTGCGGCGGTCTCGTCCAGATCGTAGACCGGGCGCTCGGCCGCGGCCGCGGCGGCGCGCAGTTCCTCGGTCGCCTCCTCGTCCACGACGTCGTAGGCATGGGTGGCCTTGAAGGTACCGGTGGCGGGCGTCCCCAGCGCGTCGTCCCCGGGGACGCGCTGGGCGAAGCCACCCGGCGCGGCCAGCCACGCGCAGCACAGGGCCACCGCCAGCACCAGGGCCGCCGAGAGCGCCGTGCCCAACACGCCGCGGCGGGTGGGCGGCTGGACGCGGCGCGCGAGCGGCTGGAGCAGGCGCGCCCAGGGCCTGGGCCTCCCCGAGGGAGGTGGAGGTGGCTCGGACGGCGTCACGGCGCGGGAGGGTGGCACCAGCGCGGCGGAAAGACAACGGCCGGGCGGCCCCTCCTGGGAGGTTCACCCACCGTCACCACCATCGGGCGGGCGGGGCGCGGTGCGCGCGGCGCGCTCGTCAGCCGCCCGGGCCTTGCGCTCGGCGTCGAAGACATCGTAGGCCCGGACCACCTCCTGGACGAGCGGGTGGCGCACCACGTCCACCTCCGAGAAGGCGCGAAAAGCGATGCCCTCGATCCCGCGCAGCACGTTCCGCACCTCGAGGAGCCCGCTGGCGCGTCCGGTGGGGAGGTCGACCTGCGTGACGTCCCCGGTGATGACGGCCTTCGAGCCGTACCCGAGCCGCGTGAGGAACATCTTCATCTGCTCGGAGGTGGTGTTCTGGGCCTCGTCCAGGATGACGAAGGCATCGTTCAGGGTCCGCCCACGCATGAAGGCGAGCGGCGCCACCTCGACGGTGCCCCGCTCGATGAAGGCCGAAGCCTTCTCGTCATCCACCATGTCGAACAGCGCGTCGTGGAGCGGCCGCAGGTAGGGGCTCACCTTCTCGGCGATGTCGCCCGGCAGGAAGCCCAGCTTCTCGCCGGCCTCCACCGCCGGCCGGCAGAGCACGATGCGCTTCACCTTGCGCTCGACGAGGAAGGAGACCGCCATCGCCATGGCCAGGTAGGTCTTGCCGGTGCCGGCGGGCCCGATGCCGAAGACGATGTCGTTGTCGCGGATGGCCTGGATGTACGCCTTCTGGGCCAGCCCCTTGGGCGTGATGACGCGGTGGCGGGCCGACACGTACACGGTGTCCCCGAAGATCTCCTTCAGCGGCACCCCCTGACCGGCGAGCTTCGTCGCCTGATCGACATCCTCGGGGCACAGCGGGTAGCCTTCCGCGATGAGGTCGTACAGCTCGCGGATCAGCCGCTCGCCCGTGGCGACCCGTCCCGCGTCGGCACCCGAGATCACGAACTGGCCCCCGCGCGAGCCGACCTGCACGCCGAGCCGCCGCTCGATGAGCTTCAGGTGCTCGTTGTGCGCCCCGCAGAGCGCCCGCACGCGATCGTTGTCCGGGAGCTCGACGCGTGCGACGTGGGCGGGCGGTGCGACGGGCAATGAGACCTCCTGGGAAGCGGGCTCGGGGCATAACCCGCTCGCTGCCCGGCGCCAACCTCCGGCGCCAGGCCCCCCCCCAGCCCGCTACGGAAGCGGCGGGAGCAGCACGTATCCGCCACTCGCCTCGCGGCGATACCACCAGGGTTCCGCGAAGGGCGCGCTCAGGTCGGCCGGCGAGGCGAGGCCGGCCTCCACCAGCGACGCCAGGGCCACGGGATACTCCCCTCGCTCCGCCACGAACACCGCCAGGGCGCTCTCGAGCCTCACCCGCTGGGCGCGCGACGCGAAGCGCCGGGCGGCGGGCTCCACCCTCCCGCGCGCGCCGTCGAGCTCCGCCGCGCGCGCCCGCTCCGCTGCGAGAGACCCGAGGCCCGCGAGCACGGCCGCGAGCGCGGCGGTGGCGACGAGCTGGACGCCGGCCCGCCAGCCGCGGCGAGCCCAGGTCCGGGCGCGAACGCGCAGCCCAGCGGCTCTGCCGAGGGGAGACGGCGGGATCGCTTCCAGGCTCCCCGCATCGACCAGCGCGAGGAGCGCCTTGCTGGTCTCGAATCGGCCCAAGCAGGAGCGATCGACGAGCGCCTCGACGGTGCGCCCCGGCTCGATCAGCGCCAGCACCGCGAGCTCGCGCGGGCCCAGCCTGACGGCTCCAGGCGGCGGATCGCGCCGCTCGAAGGTCATCTGCGGCGAGGTGATCCTGCGGCGCACGATGGGCCATTCGTCGATCTGACGGAAGCCCTCCATCAGCACCGCCTCCGCGCGGATGGGCGTCATCGTGGCCCGGTCCCATTCCACGGGCCCGGGCTCGAACGCGTACTTGCCCCGCTTCCAGCCGAACAGCCTGAAGAGCGTCTCGCTCGTCTGCAGCGCCGCCATCGTCTTCAGGACTCCGGGCGTCACGAGGCGCAGTTCCACCAGTACGTCGCCCAGGCGGCGGAGCGTTCGCCGCTGCACCTGGAGCGCCGTGTCGAGGTCGGCCCGGGCCAGCAGCCCCGCCCGCACCAGGCGCTCGCCCAGCCGGTCCGGCCGCGCCCGCCCCGCCTTCTCGGCCGACACCACGTTGCCATCCGACATCAGGACGTGGACCCTCTCGCCCCGGTTCTCCACCAGCAGCTCGCCGGTCTTCCCCTGCTGACCGATGAGCTGGAGGATCTCAGCGATCCCGAAGTCCTCGAGGGTGCCGATGAGAGCCATGCCTCAGTGCCTCACTCCGCACTGCAACCTGTGCAGGCTGACCCGGCGGTGGGGTGAAAGCACGCCCCGCGAGCGCCGCGCGCTGCAGCGTGCCGGACCGAGACGCGACACTAGCGGCGCTCCCAGACGACGTCCCGCGCGCCCACGGCCCACACCAGGACGGCGAGTGGCGCGGCCAGGGCGGGCTTCAGCAAGGCCAGCGCGGGCGAGGTGTGCGGCGCCGGCAGAACGCCCCGCCCCAGCAGGGCGAACCCGACGAGGAAGAGGAGCGCGAAGAGGAACAGCGCGCCGCGCAAGGGCTCCCCTCGCCAGAGGTGGCCCGCCCCGCTCAACGCGAGCCCCAGAGCTCGCTCCCAGGCGAGGCTCGCCCTGGCGTGCCAGCGCACCTCGCGCTCCTTTCGCGCGCGATCCCGTGCATCCACCCGCGGCTCGCGCGCGAAGGCGTTCGCGCACGGGGCGCAGAGGGGCCGCTCGGTCCCGTGGCAGCGGGGACAGGCTGGCCCGCCGCAGCGGCCACAGGCGCGGGAGGGTCGCAACCTCCTCCGCAGCGCCCCCAACGGCCAGAGCAGCGCGGCGACCGCGAGCGGGAGCGCCGGCCAGGCCAGGGGCGGGAGGGAGCCCGCGAGGCGGTCGCGCACGAGGTCGCGCACGGCGCCCGCTCCGCTCTCCGCGGCCGCCAGGGCCTGAAGGTCGGCCTGACCGACGGGCACGTCCACCAGCCAGCGGTTGGCGCGGAAGTCCACATCCGAGCCGTGGCGCTGCAGGAAGGCTGCGTCGGCCAGCGTGGCCTTGCGGCGCGCTTCCTCTGACGCCTCCAGCTCCGACTGGCGGAGATGGAGCTTCGAGAGGTCATACTGCGCTGCGGCGAGGACCACCGGATCGCCGCCCGCGCGGTCCACCGCCAGGAGGTACGCGGCCTTCGCCTCCTCCACCTTTCCGCGTAGGAGCTCGACGTTTCCAAGGTTCACGAGGGCACCCGGGCGGTCCACCGCGGCCGCCCGGTACGCCCGCGCCGCCTCATCCAGCGCCCCGCGCCGCTTGTGCCACCGCCCCAGTGCCAGCATGCCGGCGGGGGGCAGCTCACCGCGGTCGGCCCGGGCAACGAGCCGCGCCGCCGCGCGCCCGTCATCCGAACCGCGCTCCACGGAGAGGACGTCGTCCGCCAGCGTCCCGGTGAACGCGGTGGCCTGCGCGGCCCGCTCCGCCGCGAGGGGCAGGAGCGCCAGCGCGACCAGGGCAGCCGAGGCCAGCGCGCGCTCGGCGCGCTCGAGGTGCAGCGCCGCCGCGAGCGCCAACCCACAGAGGAAGGCCACCGGGCCGAGCCGGGCGGCCAGTGGAAGGGCGAGCACGGCCAGCGCGAGGGAGCCGGCGTGCAGCGGCGCGGCGTGCCGGAGGAGCGGCAGGTGCCCGGCGTCGTGCAGGACGGTCCGCGCCCGCCTCAGGAACAGGATCACGAGCGCGACGGCGGCGTTCGCCCCGGCCGCGCCCAGCGCCGCCGCCAGGAGGTCCGCGAGGAGCGACGAGGCGTGGCGCGGCGA
>JBBQEB010000087.1:0-15605 GCA_038320275.1 Myxococcales bacterium
GCTACAAGCCGTTCGTCATCAGCGCCCTCATGTTCCTCACCCGCCTCGCGAGCCCCGCCGACAAGCTCTCGGCCATCGTCGAGCGCGCCAGGAAGCTCAGTCTTTGATGGAGCCCTTGTCTTTCCGTCGCGGGGCCTGGGCGTCGCCCTTCTGCCGTCCACTCGTCTCATCCGGAGCTCGTACATGTCGCGAATCGTGAAGCCGATCGACGAAGAGGTCATGAAGCGCAGCGCGCGGCGGTGCCGCGACCGCGGGATCGTCATCCCGACCTACGCGCAGATGCGCGATCCGAAGCTCGTCCCGAAGGCCGTCCTCGGGCGGCTCGCCAGCGTCGGGTCGGACGACGTGGACCCGGCCAATCTCTTCCGCATCACCTGGAAGAACGACCCCCAGACCGGCCTCTTCGGCGGTCCCACTCAGGTGGAGATCCCGCGCGCCCTGACCGGCGTGAAGGCGCGCATCGTCGGCCTGGTCGGGAAGTACTTTCCGACCGGCGCCCACAAGGTCGGGGCTGCCTTCTCCTGCCTCGTGCCGCGGCTCGTGAGCGGCGAGTTCGACCCGGAGAAGCACAAGGCGGTGTGGCCCAGCACGGGCAATTATTGCCGCGGCGGCGTCTTCGACTCGGCCATCCTCGGCTGCACCGCCGTCGCGGTCCTGCCCGAGAACATGTCGAAGGAGCGCTTCGACTGGCTGGAGAAGATGGGCGCCGAGGTGATCGCCACGCCCGGCTGCGAGTCGAACGTGAAGGAGATCTACGACGAGTGCTGGAGGCTGAAGGAGAACCCGAACAACGTCGTCTTCAACCAGTTCGAGGAGTTCGGGAATCCCATCTGGCACTACAACGTGACCGGCCCGGCGGTGGAGGAGGTCTACCAGACGGCCGCCTCACGCACGACGCACCTCGCCGCCTGGGTGAGCGCCACCGGCAGCGCCGGCACCCTCAGCGCGGGCGACTATCTGAAGACCCTCCATCCCGGGATGAAGATCGTGGCGACCGAGGCGTGGCAGTGCCCCACGCTCTTCATGAACGGCTTCGGTGACCATCGGATCGAGGGCATCGGCGACAAGCACGTGCCGTGGGTGCACAACGTCCGGAGCACCGACGCCGTCGCCGCCATCGACGACGAGGACTGCATGCGCTTGCTGCGGCTCTTCAACGAGCCGGAGGGGAAGAAGTACCTCGCCTCGCTGGGCCTCCAGACGGCCCAGGTGGAGGGGCTCGCCACCCTCGGGATCAGCTCGATCGCCAACGTGCTCGCAGCCATCAAGGCGGCCCGCTACTGGGAGCTGGACGAGAACGACGTGATCCTCACCGCCTTCACCGACAGCGTCGACCTGTACCGCTCGCGGCTGCAGGAGCTCACGACGGATCGCGGTGCCTTCACGACCCTCGAGGCGGCGAAGGCCTATACCGGCAGCCTGGAGCGTCAGGCGGTGGATCACTTCAAGGAGCTCTCCTACGTCGACCGGAAGGCCATCCACAACCTGAAGTACTACACGTGGGTGGAGCAGCAGGGAAAGACGCTGGAGGAGCTCAACGCCCAGTGGAGCCCCGAGTACTGGCGCGAGCTCTTCGAGGACGAGGTCGTGGAGTTCGACCGCCTCATCGCCGCGTTCAACCGGGAGGTCGGATCGCCCGCGGCCTCGGCTGCCTGATCCAAGGGGCTCCCCATGACCAAGACCGTCGTCGTCGCGATCGGTGGCAACTCCCTCGTCGCGGACGAGGCGCACCAGACGGTGCCCGATCAATACCACCAGGCCGAGGCCACCTGCGCGCACCTGGCCGCGATGCTGGAGGGGCAAGACCTGCGGCTGGTGGTGACCCACGGCAATGGCCCGCAGGTCGGGTTCATCCTGCGTCGTTCGGAGCTGGCCTCGGGGGCCCTGCACACCGTCCCGCTCGACTCCTGCGTGGCCGACACCCAGGGCGCGCTCGGGTACCAGCTCCAGTGTGCCCTCCACAATGCCTTCCTGCGCCTGGGGCTGCGCAAGCAGGCGGTCTCGGTGGTCACCCAGGTGCTGGTCGACGCGCGCGACCCGGCCTTCGTGAAGCCTGACAAGCCCATCGGTTCCTTCATGTCGCGGGAGAAGGCGGAGGAGCACCGCGCCAAGGACGGATGGGACGTGGTGGAGGACGCCGGTCGTGGCTGGCGCAGGGTGGTGAGCTCGCCGGCTCCGAAGGCCATCCTCGAGCTCGACGCGGTGAAGGCCTTGCTCGACGGAGGGTTCGTGGTGATCGCGGTGGGCGGCGGTGGCATCGCGGTGGTGCAGGACGGGCAGGGCATGCTCTCCGGAGCGGGCGCCGTCGTCGACAAGGACCGCGCGTCGAGCCTGCTCGCGCGGCAGCTCGGCGCGGAGGTGCTCATCATCTCCACCGCGGTCGAGAAGGTGTGTCTCGATTTCGGGAAGCCCAGTCAGCGGGCGCTCTCCACGATGACCGTGGCTGAAGCGAAGCGATACATGGCCGAGGGCCACTTCGAGCCCGGCAGCATGCTGCCCAAGGTGCAGGCCGTCGTCGCGTTTCTGGAGGGTGGGGGCAAGGAGGCTCTCATCACCGATCCCGCCCACCTTGCGGCGGCACTGAAAGGGGAGACGGGCACGCGGGTGGTTCCCTGATCGGGCCGGACGGGCCATGAAGGCAGTCAGCGCTCTCGATCTGTTCCGGGTCGGCATCGGCCCGAGCAGCTCGCACACCGTAGGGCCCATGCGAGCAGCCTTCACCTTTGCCTCGGGACTGGAGGCGGCGGGAACGCTGCGCTCGGTCGGTGAGGTCACCATCGAGCTGTTTGGCTCGCTCGCCGCCACCGCGCGCGGACATGGGAGCGACAGAGCCGTCCTCCTGGGGCTTTCGGGCGAGGCGCCCGAGGACATCGATCCTTCGAGCGTCGAGGCCACGCTCGGCGTCATCCGTTCGGAGGGACGGCTGCGGCTGCTCGGGAAGCACGACGTGGCGTTCGACGAGCGGAAGCACCTCCGGCTCGAGCTGCGCCCGCTCCCCTTCCACCCCAACGGCGTCCGATTCACGGCGCGATCCGTGAGCGGGGACCTCCTCGGTCAGCGCACCTTCTACTCCGTCGGCGGCGGATTCGTGGTGGAGGAGGACGCGGCGCGCACGGCCGCCGCGGACGCGCCCGGGCGGCCGCTCCCCTTCGCGTTTGGCAGCTGCACGGAGCTGCTCGCGCTCTGTCGGGCGCACGGCATGTCCATCTCCACCCTCATGATGAAAAACGAGTCCTCCCTGCGCTCGGAGGACGAGGTCCGCTCCCGCCTCACGCGCATCTGGGAGATCATGAAGGATTGCGTCGAGCGCGGCTGCACGCAGGAGGGCGTGCTGCCGGGGGGGCTCGGGGTGAGGCGCCGCGCGCCAGGACTGCGCCGCCAGCTCCTGGAGCATCCCGAGAGAGGGATGTCGGACCCCCTCACCGTCCTCGACTGGGTGAGCCTCTATGCGCTGGCGGTGAACGAGGAGAACGCGGCGGGGGGCCGGGTGGTGACCGCGCCGACGAATGGCGCGGCCGGGATCATCCCCGCGGTCCTGCTTTATTATCGGCGCTTCGTGCCCGGCGCGACGGAGGAAGGCGTCCTCCGCATGCTCCTCGTCGCGGGGGCGATCGGACTGTTGGTGAAGGAGAACGCTTCGATCAGCGGCGCCGAGGTGGGCTGCCAGGGAGAGGTCGGAACGGCTTGCTCCATGGCCGCGGGCGCGCTCGCCGAGGCGCTGGGAGCGACACCGAGCCAGGTGGCCAACGCAGCCGAGATCGCCATGGAGCACAACCTCGGCCTGACCTGTGACCCCGTGCGCGGCCTCGTGCAGGTGCCCTGCATCGAGCGCAACGCGATGGCCGCGGTGAAGGCCATCAACGCCTCGCGGCTGGCGCTTCGGGGCGACGGCGAGGGCGTGGTGAGCCTGGACAAGGTCATCTGGACCATGCGAGAGACCGGCCGCGACATGCGCACCAAATACAAGGAGACCGCAGAGGGCGGGCTCGCCCTCGAGTCCCCGCGTCCCAAGCTCAGCGTCGGCCTCCCGGAGTGCTAGCCGCATCCCTCCCGCCTCACGCGGGAGGGGTCCCAGCGAAGCTGGGGAGGGCAGAGCCCTCCAGGCAGGGACAGCGCGCGAAGCGCGCATGGGCCCCTGCGAGCCAGGGAGGGGTCCCCGCCGAGCTTCGCTCGGCGGGGAGGGACGGCACGTCCCTAGAAGATCGTCCACTGCACCATGGCCTGCGGTGCCGAGGTGGTGTGCGCGTCGCGAGGCGCGCCGCCGTAGAAGCCCGACGGATACTTGTGGATGTACCACTCGCAGCCGACGTAGAGGCGGTTGGCCTTGCCGCCGAAGGGAGCGAGCACGTCCACGAGGAGCTGCGGCTGGGCCATGATGTCGACCGCGCTGTTGTGGTCGATGTCCTTCGAGCCGGCGATGTCGACGAAGCCCGCGAACAGGAAAGGCACGGGGCCGAGCGAGAAGGGGATGTTCCAGTACGGCGAGATCTGCCAGACGTGGTAGTCGAAGCGGTCGTACCGGTAGTACACGTTCAGGCTGACGTTGCCGTGATGGATGGGCACCGCGAAGTCCACGCCGAGGCCGAGCAGGTAGGCGTAGAACCCCGACCCCTGGTTGAGCTCAGCCGCGAGCCCCCAGTTGCGGAAGATGCCGAGCGTGTCGCCCGTCTGACCGAGGAGCTTGTTCACGAGGAGGCGCGGGTGCCACTCGGCGTAGGCGGTCGCGCCGGGCTTTCCGGGGAACCCGTTCCCGGCGCTGAAGTCGCCCGTATAGAGGTCGACGAAGGCGAAGCTGTCGCCGTACTCCCAGGTGGAGAACGTGTTCAGCGTGGTGGTCGTCATGTTTCCGCTGACCGTGTGATAGCCCAGCTTGCGGTCATCGAAGGTGTGGCCTTGCAACAGCTCGATGTTGGTGGTCGAGAAGCCGTCGGCCGCGGCGGGCATCGGCGCCGCGAGAGCGAGCGCTGTGGCGGCCATCAACGCGCGCGCCAGGGGATTTTGAAGGCTGAGGTTCATGGATTTGTCGGTCATACGAAGGAGGAGATTGCGCATCAGATCACGCATCGCGAGAGGCCGCATTGTGCCACCGCCTCCTCTTCTGTCAAGGTTTGTTTGACAAGCAAAGAAGGGCTCAGCGCGTCTCGAACGGTCCCCGGACGGCGCAGCGGCGCCGGCGAAGGATCGGCTCCCCGCCCAGCGAGGAGGCACCGCGGTCTCCGCTATCACGGCAGGGGTGTTCAGCGGGCGGTGTCGAGCGCGATGCTCACGAAGTTGACGGTCCCCGGCGCGGTCACGCCGAGGCGCAGGACCTCCATGATCCGCAGAGGCGTGAGATCGACGGGGCCGCTCGCGGTTCCCTGGGCGGTGCCCGCGGGGTCCGCGGGGTCGAGCCTCAGGTCGAAGCCCTCTCCGCCGTAGCGCAGCGTCGCGCCGCCGCTCTCGACCACGTAGCTGCGCCCCTGGAGCCGGCCATGCATGCGGGCTCCGTCGGGCGTCGCCTCCAGGGCGAAGCCGTCGCGGCCGATCGCGGCGGACCAGGCGGCGACGCTGCCGAAGAAGTTCGGCTTCACGATGTACGGTCCGCCGTCTTCCGGGCACATCACGTCGCAGTTGCCGCACGCGTTGCAGGCATCCGCGTAGGTGCCGATCTGGCGCGGCTTCTCCAGCGCGAGCACGCCCGCGTTCTCGAGCCGGAATCCGCCGCCGGTGGGCACGAGCGTGTCGAGCGGCAGCTCGGCGCGCATGGTCGGGAAGGAGAAGTTCGCGTCGTTGGGACAGACCGGGATGCACTTGTCGCAGGTGAGGCAGTCGAACAGCTCGAGCCGGGTGCCGACCTTCTTCGGCGGCGTGTCGGTCCGGGCGTGCCCGTAACGAGGATCCGAGAGCGCCTGCTCGGCCACCGTCTCGGTCCCGAGCAGCCGCGCGGCCGAGACCCACGCCGGAAAGGCCACTCCGGCGGCAGCCCTGAGGTCGCCGCGCGACGCGAGCGCGCTCCGGCACGCCCCCAGGACCTCGGGGGGCAGCGCGAGCCCGTCGAGCGCCGCCTCCGCGTGGCCGTAGGCGAGGATGGAGAAGGTCTCGAGATCCACGGCGCCGACGGCCGCCATCCGCCGGGAGAGGTCGGCGAAGTAGGCCCGCGGCCGTCCGTAGCCACCGGGCTTCAGGAGATCGGTGCAGACGCTGACCGGCTTCAGCCCCAACGCGACGGCATGCGCGAAGTTCTGGGAGTCGATCCCGGCGGAGAAGGAGATGGGGAATCGATCGCCGAAGGTCCGCCGGAACCGGCGCACGAGCGACATGGCGAGCACGTACAGCGGGGCACCGGAGAGGTACATCTCCCGCTCGCCAGCGGGGAAGAATTCGCGGTGGTTGCGGACGATGAGCGTGTTGGTGAACTTCACGCCGAAGCCGCGCCCCGCGGCGGTCGCGCGCTCCCCCAGCCGCCCCACGAACCCGACCACCTGCTCCCAGGTGGCGTCCTTCGCGAACGCGCCCTCTGGCACCTCGAGCTCCGCGTAGCCGAGGCGCTCCTGCAGGATGGAGGCGATGGCGTCGGCGCCGAGGAGCGTCGGATTGAGCTTCACCACGACCTGCAGCCCGGTCTCCTCCATGAGGGAAGCGGCGATGCCCTCGATCTCCTCCGGCGGGCAGCCGTGGAAGGTGGAGAGGGTGAGCGTGTCGGAGATGCGGGACGGATACGCGAGATCGCGCAGGTGGGCCCACCGCGCGGGGATCTGCGCGCGAAGCCGATCGATCACCGGGCTGGCGTCCAGGAGCCCTGCCATGAAGGTCTGGACGCGCGGCGAGCGGATGCCGGCGAGGTCGTAGCCGACGCTCATGTCGAAGACGGTGTCGCCGAAGCCGGGCGCGAGGCCCGAAGCCTTCAGCATCTCGATGAGCATCGCCGCCTTGACGTACTCCTCGAGCGATTCCTCCAGCTTGAGCTCCTGGGACCACTCGACGTTGTATCCCACCGTCTGCGCGTCGATGCAGGGGCGGGGGATGACGAGGTCGTCCTTGATCTGCACCGTCTTCAGCTCGATGGCCCGCCCCCCCGCCAGCCACGCGAGCACGATGTTCTGGGCGAGCTGCGTGTTCGGCCCCGACGCCGGCCCGAAGGGTGTCGACGCGCGGTGGCCGTGGATCGACGTGGAGAAGTCGTGGCCGGGGTCTCTGGCCGCAAACCGTGACGCAGCCAGATCGAAGATCGCCTTCCGCTCCTCGAGCTCGCGGAACATGCGCGCGACCAGCACGGCGAAAGGAATGGGGATGAGCTCGGCCATGGGTCGATCATTCCAGAGTGCTGCCCTCGCGGCAACGTGCCCGAAAGGTGGGCCGCGGCCCAGCCTCACGGGCGCCGGCCGCGTTGATCGCGACGCGCCGGCACGGTAGACGAAGGGCGCTGCGACATCCCTCGCGGGGCCGCGCACTTCACGTGAATGCAATCCAGGCCGCGGGGAGGAGCGGGAGAGGCGAATGACGGTGGACGTGCGCATGGATGGCGAGCGGCTTTCGCGGCGCCTGGCCGAGCTCGCCCGGCACGGTGCGTTGCCCGGCGGCGGGGTGTGCCGGCTGGCGCTCACCGACGAGGACAAGGCGGGGCGCGACCAGGTGGTCCGCTGGATGCGTGAGCTCGGCCTCTCGATCGCGATCGACGGCCTGGGGAACGTGGTGGGCGTCCGGCGCGGGCTCGAGGAGGGCCCGCCCGTGATGATGGGGAGCCACATCGACACGGTGCGAACCGGGGGGGCCTACGACGGAAACCTGGGCGTGATGGCCGGGCTCGAGGTGATGGCGGCGCTCGACGACGCGCGCCTCGTCACCCGGCGGCCGCTCGCGGTGGCCTTCTTCACCAACGAGGAGGGGTCGCGCTTCCAGCCCGACATGATGGGCAGCCTCGTCTACGCGGGCGCCCTTCCCCTCGAGCAGGCCCTCGCCACGACAGGCATCGACGGCTCGACGGTGGGCGAGAACCTGCACCGCATCGGCTACGCCGGCACCGGACCGTCGGGCGGGCCGGGCAGCGTGCACGCCTACGTCGAGCTGCACGTGGAGCAGGGCCCGGTGCTGGAGGCGGAGGGATTCGTCATCGGCGCGGTGACCGGGGTGCAGGGGATCTCCTGGACCGAGCTCACCCTCACCGGTCAGTCGAACCACGCCGGCACCACCCCCATGCGCCTGCGGCACGACGCCGGCTACGTCGCCGCGGAGGTGGCCACCTTCGCGCGCCGGCTGGCGAGCGAGCTCTCGGGCCACCAGGTCGCGACGGTGGGCGCGCTCACGCTCCACCCCAACCTCGTCAACGTGATCGCGAACCGGGTGGTGATGACGGTCGACCTCCGCAACACGGACGAGGCGGTCCTGTGCGAGGCCGAGCGCCGCCTGTTCGCCTTCGTCGACGCGGCAGCCGCGGCCGAGGGGGTCGGCATCTCGCGGCGGTCGCTCGCGCGCTTCGAGCCGGTGGTCTTCGCGCCGCAGCTCGTCGATCGGGTCGAGGCGATCGCGAAGGAGCTCCGCCTGCCGGTGAAGCGGCTCCCCAGCGGCGCGGGCCACGACGCGCAGATCCTGGCGCGGATCTGTCCGGCCTGCATGATCTTCGTGCCCAGCGTGCGGGGCGTGAGCCACAACGTCGAGGAGCACACCGCCCCCGCCGACCTCGCCGCGGGAGCGGAGGTGCTGCTCCGCCTCGTGCTCGAGCTGGCGCGTTGAGACGCCAGCTCGTCCGCGACGCGCTCCTCGTCCTGGGCGACGGAACGACGCCTCCCTTCGCCGGCGACGTGCTCCTCGAGGACGACCGGATCTCGCGGCTCGGCTCGGTGCCGCCGTCCGAGGCGGCCGCCGCCGACGTGATCGTGGAGGCGCGGGGGCGCGCGCTGGCGCCCGGCTTCCTCGACATGCACAACCACGGCGCGCTGGGCGGCACGGCGGCTGGAGAGAGCGGCCTCCCGCTGGCGTGCGAGCTCGCCATCCGGGGCGGCGTGACGAAGCGCATCTGCGGGGTGGACGGGCTCTCGCCGGCGCCCGTCGTGGAGGCGCAGCGCGC
Source organism: Myxococcales bacterium (assembly GCA_038320275.1). Taxonomy (GTDB): domain Bacteria; phylum Myxococcota; class Myxococcia; order Myxococcales; family Anaeromyxobacteraceae; genus Anaeromyxobacter_A. The sequence goes on from JBBQEB010000087.1 coordinate 9,044, forward strand.
GCAGTTCGCGGCCCAGTTGCAGCCGCTCGACGGCTCCATCGACGCCCCGTGGACGTGGAGCTCCGTCTCCGAGTTCCTGGCCTGGCACCGCGGGCGCTCGGTGACCGACATGGGCCTGTACCTGGGCCACTGTGCCGTGCGTCGCGTCGTCATGGGGAACCTGGCGCGGGTGGCGAGCGACTCCGAGATCGCCGCGATGGCGGAGGTGGTGCGCCGCGAAGCTTCCGCGACGCTCGGCCTCTCCACCGGGCTCATCTACAATCCCGCCGTCTATTGCGACCGCCGGGAGCTCACGGCGCTCGTGCGCGCCTTCAACGACGTGAAGCCCGGGGCCCTCTTTCCGCACCTCCGCTCGGAGAGTGAGGGGGTGGTCCGGAGCTTGAGGGAGGCGGTCGAGGCCGCCATCGACGGGGGCGGCGGCTACTGCAACGAGCACTCCAAGATCGCCGGCGCGGACAACTATCACCGCATCGGCGAGGTCGAGGACGTCCTCCGCGACGCGGCCTCGCTCGTCCCCACCCTCGAGAACATGTATCCGTACGCCGCGGGCTCCACTACGGGCGACGCGATCTTCCCGCCCGAGGTCCGTGCCGGAACCCGCGGCGAGTTCCTGGCGCGCCTGCGCGACCCTACCGTCCGCAAGGCGATGGCCGACACGATCCGGCACGACACGGGCACCTGGGACAACTTCGTCCACTTCTGCGGGGGGCTCGACGGCATCGGGATCGCGGGCGTGAGAGCGGGCACCGGAGACGAATTTCTCGGAAAGCGCCTGTCCGACGTGGCGCGGGCGGCGGGCGCGCCCGACCTCTCGTCCGAGGCCGCCTACGGCGCCGTGTTCGACTTCTTCGTCGCCAACGAGGGCGAGATCACCATCCTCACCCACTACGGGAACGAGGCGACGGTCGAGCGCTTCTTCCTCCGCCCGAGCATGGCGCTTTGCACCGACGGCCTCATGCCGGGCCCGGGGCAGAAGCCTCATCCGCGCGCGGTGGGGGCGTTCCCCAGGGCGCTGCGCATGGGCCGCGAGCTCGGGATCCCGCTCGAGCAACTCGCGTGGAGGCTCGCGGCCCTTCCCTGCCGCTTCCTCAACCTGCCCGATCCCACGCTTCGCGAGGGCGCGGACGCCTCGCTCGTCCTCTTCGATGCGCAGGCGGTCGCCGAGCGCAACGACTTTCTCGACCCGTTCGTGCCGCCGTTGGGCATCGACATGGTCTGGATCCACGGACATCGCGTGCTCGACCACGGGCGGCTGACGGCACCGAGCCCGTTCCCGGGGCGGCTCCTCGTGAGCCCGCTCGAACCGAAGGCCTGACGACATCGCGCGTGGGCGCTTGATCCAGACCACCGCTCGCACCGATACTGAGGCCTTGAAACCCTCGCTCGTCGTCGGGCCCGATCGGCTCGGGCGCTCCGTCTCGATCGTCAACGGCGTGGTCGCCACCACGGCGCCGGAAGGCGCCCACCACCTGGCATGCCCCGCGGGCGAGATCGCCCCGGGCGCCGTCTGCGCCCACACGCACCTCTACAGCGGCCTCGCGCGGTACGGGATGCCCGCGCCGTCTCCGGCGCCCGAGAACTTCCTCCAGATCCTCGAGCGGGTCTGGTGGCGGCTCGACCGCGCGCTCGACGCGGACGGCTTGCGCGCCTCGGCCCTCGACTACGTCGCCCGGGCGCTGCTGGCCGGCACCACGGCGCTCGTCGATCACCACGAGTCGCCGGACCTCGTCGAGGGGTCTCTCGAGCTCTTGCAGGAGGCCTGTGAGCGCCTCGGCATGCGGGCTCTCCTCTGCTACGGCGCGACCGAGCGCAACTCCGGCCGGGCCGAGGCGCGGCGCGGCCTCGAGGAGAACCGGCGCGTCGCCGGCTCCGCCCTGGTGCGCGGGATGGTGGGGCTTCACGCGAGCTTCACCGTCTCCGACGACACGATCCACGAGGCCGGGGAGATCGCGCGCGAGCTCTCCGCGGTGGTGCACGTCCACGTGGCGGAGGACCTCGCCGACGTCACCGACGCCCGGTCGCGCGGCTTCGACGGCCCCTTGCAGCGGCTGCTCGCGCTGGGCGCCCTCCCCCAGGGCTCCATCCTCGCGCACGGCGTCCACCTGAGCGCAGCCGAGGTCGAGCTGGCGAGCTCCGGCGGGCTCTGGCTGGTGCAGAACCCCCGCTCCAACGAGGGCAACCGGGTGGGCTACCCCGGAAATCTCCGCCACGGCCAGCGCGTCGCGCTCGGCACGGACGGGTGGGACGCGGACATGGCCGTGGAGGACGCCGCGCTCGAGCGCCTCGCCACCGCGCACGGCGACCGGGACTTCGCGGGGCGCCTCGCGGCGGGCTCCCGCCTGATGGCCGAGCGCTTCGGCGCGGCGCCCGAGCCGCTCGTGCCCGGCGCACTGGGCGACCTCGTCGTCCGGGAGGATGGCCGCCTCGTCCACACCGTGGTGGGCGGCCGCGTGGTCGTGGAGAACGGAAGGCTGGTGGCGGGGGACATGGCCTCCATCGCGGCCACGGCCGAGCGCGAGGCCGCCCGGCTCTGGGAACGGATGGCTCGCATTTGACGGGCGTCGGGCGCGGCAGCGGTGGCGGCATGACCATCCTCTTCTCCTGCCACGGCTGCGGGGCGACGGTGGACGCGGCGCTCGCGCTGCCGTTCCGGTGCCCGATGGCGACCGGCGCCGAGGCCGACGACATCGACCACCTGCTGCAGCCTGTCGAGCCTTCCGGGAGCGGCGAGCCCTTTCCGTCGGGCGCCGAGCTCGACCCATTCATGAGGTACCGCTCGCTGCTCTCGCCCTACCGGCTGGCGCGCGCGGCCGGCCTGCCCGACGCGGCCTGGGCGGATCTGGTCGGTCAGCTCGACGACGCGCTCGTCCGCGCCGACGGGCGGGGCTTTCGGAGGACTCCGCTCGCCCAGCACCCGGCGCTGGCGAGCGCCGCCGGGCTCGCGGGCCCGCTGTGGGTGAAGGACGAGACGGTCAACGTCGCGGGTTCGCACAAGGCGCGGCACCTCATGGCGGTGCTGCTCTACCTGCGCGTCCTGGAGACAGCCCGGCTGCCGGCCGGCGAGGGCCTGCGGGACCGGCGGCTCGCCATCGCATCCTGCGGGAACGCGGCCATGGCGGCGGCGGTGCTGGCGCGCGCCGCGGAGTGGCCGCTCGACGTCTACATCCCACCCGACGCGAGCCCGGCCGTGGTGCGTCGCCTGCGCGAGCTGGGCTCGACCATCCGGGTCTGCGAGCGGCGGGCGGGTGAGGCCGGCGACCCCTGCTTCCTGCGGTTCCGAGAGGCGGTTCGCGCCGGAGCGATCCCGTTCGGCGTCCAGGGAACGGAGAACGGGCTCGCGATCGAGGGGGGCCGGACGCTGGCCTTCGAGCTGGTGGACGGGCTCCGCGACGAGCGCGCCGCGTTTCCGGAGATCTTCGTGCAGGTGGGCGGCGGCGCGCTGGCGAGCGCGCTGGGGCAGGGCTTCGCCGCCGCGGAACGAGGGGGGGCGCTAACCTCGGCGCCGAAGCTCGTCGCGGTCCAGACGGAGGGCTGCGCTCCACTCGCCCGCGCCTGGGAGCGGCTCGGCTCGACGCCGCTTCCGGAGGCGGCGCGAACCCGATCCCGGTTCATGTGGCCCTGGGAGACCACGCCGCGCAGCATCGCCCATGGCATCCTCGACGACGAGACGTATGACTGGTGGGCGATCTCGGAGGCCATGCGCGCGGGAGGGGGCCGCCCGGTGGTGGTAGGCGAGGCCGGCCTCGCCCGAGCGAACGAGCTCGCCCACGCCCACACCGCCATCTGCGTCTCGGCCACCGGCTCGGCCGGCCTGGCCGGCCTGCTCGCGTCCCCGGCCGCGGGCTCCTCCCTGGTGATCTTCTCCGGCACGGAGCGCTGACCTCTCATGAGCGACCGCATCCGCTTCGTCCTCGACGGCGCCGTGAAGGAGCTGTCCGGGATCGACCCAACACTCACGGTGCTTCGCTACCTGCGCGAGGTCGAGCGCCGCTCCGGCACGAAGGAGGGTTGTGCCGAGGGGGACTGCGGCGCCTGCACGGTGGTGCTGGGCGAGCTCCACCGGGGCGAGCTGCGCTACCGCGCGGTGAACGCCTGCATCCTGTTCGTGCCCGCGCTCGACGGGAAGGCGCTCCTCACCGTGGAGAGCGTGCGCGGCCCGGGCGGCGAGCTCCACCCCGTCCAGCGCGCGATGGTCGATTGCCACGCCTCGCAGTGCGGTTTCTGCACGCCAGGCTTCGTCATGTCGCTCGTCGCGCTCTACGAGAGCGAGCCCGAGCCCTCGCGCCAGCGGCTCGACGACGTCCTCGCGGGGAACCTCTGCCGGTGTACCGGCTACCGCCCCATCGTCGACGCCGGCCGGCAGGCGTACCAGGCCGGCGAACCGAGCGCGCTCGCTTCCCAGCGCGCGGCGCTCACCGCCCTGCTCACCTCCATCCAGCCCCAGGACACGCTCTCCCTGGAGCACGACGGCCGCCGCTTCTTCGCCCCGCGCTCGCTCGCGGCGCTGGGCCCGCTCCTCGCGGAGCACCCTGGCGCGCACCTCCTCGCCGGGGGCACCGACGTCGGGCTGTGGGTGACGAAGGCCCACCGGAACCTCGACACCGTGATCTCGCTCTCCGCGGTGGAGGAACTGGGCGCGATCGCGCGAACCCGGTCGCATCTGGAGATTGGCGCCGCCGTGACCTACGCCGACGCGCACGCGGCCCTGGCCGAGCTCCACCCCGACCTGGGCGAGCTGGTGCGGCGCATCGGGTCGCTCCAGGTCCGGAACGCCGGTACGCTCGGCGGCAACATCGCAAATGCCTCCCCCATCGGCGACACGCTCCCCGCGCTGCTCGCGCTCGACGCGTCGCTCGTGCTCCAGGGGGGCTCCGGACGACGCGAGGTCGCGCTGGACGGCTTCTTCACAGGTTACCGGGCGACGCTGCTCCGCGCCGGCGAGGTCATCGTGTCCATCCGCGTCCCGCTCCTCCCGCCCGGCCGCCTGTTCCGCGCCTACAAGATCTCGAAGCGGTTCGACCAGGACATCTCGGCGGTGTGCGGCGCCTTCGCGCTGAACCTCGATGGAGGGCGCGTGCGCGACGTCCGGCTCTGCTACGGCGGGGTCGCCTCCACGCCCTTCCGCGCGCGGGCCACCGAGCGCGCGCTCACCGGGCGCGCCTGGGACGAGGCGGCGCTGGCGGCGGCTCTGCCGGTGCTCGACGGAGAGCTCGCGCCCATCTCCGACGCCCGCGCGAGCGCCCGCTACCGGCGGCTCGTCGCCGGAAACCTCCTCCGCAAGCTCCAGCTCGAGACAGCCGCCCAGGGCGCGCTCCCTCCGGCCGCGACGCGCGTGCTCGAGCGCGGGAGGGGAGCGTGAGGCGCGCCCGGGATGACGACGCGGCGGACGCAGGGAGGCAGCCCCTCGCGCCCGCGCCCGCGGCTGGCGCCGTGCATGCGCCGCTCCCGCACGACAGCGCCGAGCGCCACGTCACCGGCGAGGCGCTCTACATCGACGATCTCGCCGAGCCGCGCGACCTCCTGCATGCCTTCGTGCGGCTGGGCGAGCGGGCCCACGCGCGCGTCACGCGGCTGGAGCTGAGCGCGGTCCGAAGCGCTCCGGGCGTCCTGGCCGTCATGTCCGCGGCCGACGTGCCGGGGGACAACGACATCGGCCCGGTGCTTCCGGGTGACAAGGTCTTCGCGGAGGGGCTGGTGGAGTGCGCGGGCCAGCCGCTCTTCGCCGTGGTGGCGGACACCATCGACCTCGCCCGGGCGGCGGCTGCTCGCGCCGAGGTGGCGTACGAGGACCTCCCGGCCATCCTCACCGTCGAGGAGGCCCTGGCGGAGGAGTCGTTCGTCCTGCCCACGCAGGTCCTGCGGCGGGGCGACTCCGCGGAGGCGCTGACGCACGCTCCGCACCGGCTTACGGGCCGGCTCGCCATCGGTGGCCAGGAGCACTTCTACCTGGAGGGCCAGGTGGCGATGGCGGTTCCGGGCGAGGGCGGAACGCTCCTCGTCCACAGCTCCACCCAGCACCCGAGCGAGGTCCAGCACCTGGTGGCGAAGGTGCTGGGTCTCACGCACGGGGACGTCACGGTGGAGGTCCGGCGCATGGGCGGCGCCTTCGGGGGCAAGGAGACGCAGGCGGCGCCGGTGGCCTGCGTGGCGGCGCTGCTCGCCTGGCGCACCGGACGGCCGGTGAAGCTGCGGCTCGACCGCGACGACGACATGACCACGACGGGCAAGCGGCACGACTTCGTGGCGGAGTACGACGTGGGGTTCGATAGCGAGGGGCGCATCCGCGGGCTCGACCTCGTGCTCTCCTCGCGCTGCGGCTTCACGGCCGACCTCTCCGGCGCGGTCAACGACCGGGCCATGTTGCACGCCGACAACTGCTATTTCCTCGAGGACGTCACCGTCACCTCGCACCGGTGCAGGACGAACACCGTTTCGAACACCGCCTTCCGCGGCTTCGGCGGCCCCCAGGGGATGATGGCCATCGAGCAGGTGGTGGACGCCGTCGCCCGCGAGCTGGCGCTCGATCCGCTGGAGGTTCGCAAGCGGAACTTCTACGGCGCGG
>JBBQEB010000088.1:0-15567 GCA_038320275.1 Myxococcales bacterium
GACCTCCTCTGCGCCAAGGTGGGCGACCCCCGGCTCGATCCGGTCGCCGATCCGCAGGTCCGGACGGGCGAGGTGCTGCTGGCGGTCCCGCTGCGGGCGCACGGGGACCTCGTCGGCGTCATGTCGGTGGTGCGTCAGGCCGACGCTGGTGAGCCCGGCCTCCATGCCCGAGCGCTCGCAGACCTGGTCGCGGCGGCGCTCGCGAACGCGCGCGCCTTCGAGCGCGTGCGAGAGCTCGCGTCGGAGGATGAGCACACCGGGCTCTACAACGCCCGCCATCTGCGGAGAGCGCTGGCCGCCGAGCTGGGCCGAGCCACGCGCTTCCGGCGGCCGCTCTCCCTGCTGTTCTTCGACCTCGACCACTTCAAGCGCGTGAACGACGCTCACGGTCACCAGGCTGGCAGCGCGCTCCTGCAGGAGGTGGGGGACCTCATGCGCGCGACGCTCCGGGCCATGGACGTCCCGGTGCGCTACGGCGGCGACGAGTTCGTGGTGATCCTCCCGGAGACCGGGGCCGATCAAGCCTCGGCCGCGGGGGAGCGGCTCCGCGCCGCCATGCGCGCCCGCCGGTTCTTGGCGTCGGGCGGGCTCTCGGTCCAGATGACGGCCAGCTTCGGCGCCGCGACCTTCCCGGACGACGGCGTCACCCCGGAAGCGATGATCCGCTCCGCGGACCTCGCCATGTACCGGGTGAAGGCGGAGGGCCGCGACGGCCTCGCCGCCGCTGCGGGGCGATTCGTCTGAGACGGGGCAGCATGCCCCGCCCCTCCCCAGCTTCGATGGGACCCCTCTGCTTTTACGCCCAGCCTCCCCCGTCAGTCTCCTTCATACGGCGAGGCGCGCGTCTCGCCCCGGACCAGCGCCTGATTGAGATCGACCTTGGCCCGCTTGCGGAGGTCGTCCATCCAGGCCCGCTCGATCTCGCCCTCGCGGCGCATCCGGAGCCGGGTCTCGAACTCGCCTCGGCTCGCCGGGAGCGCCGCCGGATCGGGCCGCTGCCGCTCCTTCACGCGCGCGACCACCGCCCCGGTGGAGGTCTCGTACACGCGCCCCAGCACCTGGCCGGCGCTGGCCTTCAGCGCGTCGGCGAAGAGCTCCGGGGCGGGTCCAACCCGCGGCACGCTCGGCGAGCTCGAGGCGTTGAACGAGCCGGTATCCTCCGGCCGCACGACCTCGCCCCCCAGCTTCACCGGCTCGACCGGTGCCTTGCCCCTGACCTTTGCGCCACGAGCCTCGGGCAGCGCGTCGGCGAACGACGCTCCAGCCCTCACCTTCGCGAGCACGGCGGCGGCGCGGGAGACGGCGAGGCCCTTGCCCAGCTCTTCCTGCAGGAGCTCGCGCGCGATCTCCGGGCGCGCCTTGTCGAGGGTGATCTGCTCCGGCTCCTTCACCTCCTCGACCTTGATGAGGTGCCATCCGAACTGCGTTCGCACGGGCTCGGAGACCTCGCCGGGCTTCATCTTCATGGCGGCATCCTCGAACGCCTTCGCCATCACGCCGGCGGAGAAGAAGCCCAGGTCGCCGCCGCGCTCGCGTGAGCCGGGGTCGTCCGAGGCCTCGCTCGCCACCTTGGCGAAATCCTCCCCCTTCTTCACGCGCGCAGCCAGCGCGTCGATGCGCGCCTTGGCCACATCGCCCTTCGCCGCGCCCGCGCCCGCGGGGTCGTCCGCCTTGACGAGGATGTGCCGGGCGCGCACCCGCTTCTTCTGGTCGAAGCGCCCTGGGTTATCCTTGTAGAATGCCTCGATGCGAGGGCCGTTCCGGGCGATGAAGTCCTTCACCTGCGCGTCGGTGGGCACGACCTCCTGCCGCGCCGCTGCGTACGGGAAGCGGGCCAGCTCGAGCGTGACCCGGTCGTTGTCGGCGAGGTAGGCGTCGCGCACCTCGTCTTCGGTCACCCGTGCGGAGGACCGGAGCAGCGCCATCATGCGGCTGTAGACGAGATCCTTTCGCAGCCGCTCCTCGAACGCGCCGGTGGTTCCGTACGCGTTCGCGACGGCGCGCTTGTAAAGCTCGAGGTCGAAGCGGCCCACGCTCTGGAACGCCGGAATGGCGTGCACGGCCGCATTGAGCTCCTCGTCGGAGACGGCGATGCCCTGGTGGTGCGCCTCCTGCTCGACGAGCTCGCGCTGCACCACCTGGTCGAGCGCCATCTGGCGGAGCCGCGTGCGGAAGAGGGCGTCGAGCTCGCCGCCGCCCTGCTGCTGATACATCCGCGCGAGCTGCCCGTACTGCTGCTCGAAATCGGCCGGCGCCACGGCCCGGCCGTTCACCTTGGCCGCCCAGCTCTCGGTGGCGCCCGGCCCGGAGGAGCAGCCGCGCGATCCTGGGCCGAAGGACACCACGAAGACGACGATGATGATCCCGAACAGGACGTAGGTCAGGATGCTGCGGGAGTTCGCCCGCAAGGTGTCGAGCATGGAAGGATTGCTCCGGACGGTTCGAAGTGCGGCGGCCACCGCGGCCGGCCGCTCGGAAAGTTGAACACCCTAGCCAACATAGGCTAAAATGCAAGGGATTTTGGACAGGCGCGGCTCGCGCCTCGGGGTGGAGCGCGCGTGTTTGGACTGCTGAAGAGGTACCGCGAGCTCATCCTCGTGGCGCTCCTCCTGGTGCTGCCGCTGGGCGTCTTCTTTGCCCGTGCGAAGCGCCAGACCGAGGGCTCGCGCCTCGACCGCGCCGTGCTGACCTTCGCGGGCCCCATCGAGAAGGGCGTGGGCTGGGTCGTCGGGGGTGGTGCGCGCGTGTGGGACGGCTACGTCGCGCTCCGCCGCGCCCACGAGAAGGCGGCCGCGCTGGAGCGCGAGAACGAGGGGCTTCGGCTGGATGCGCTGGAGCTGCAGCGGGTCCGCGGAGAGAACGAGCGCATGCGCGCTCTGCTCGGGTTCGCGCAAGGGGCGCCGGAGCGCAAGGTGAAGGGTGGGCGGGTCATCGGCGTGCGGCTCGACCCCAAGGGCCTCCAGCTCGTGACCATCGACCGGGGATCCGACGACGGGCTCGACCGCATGATGCCGGTGGTGGTGGGAAGCGGGGTGGTCGGCCGCGTGCACGCCGTCACGCCCTCCACCTCCGACGTGTTGCTCCTCTCCGACCGCAACAGCTCCATCGCAGTGCGCGTCGAGAGGTCGCGCGCGCGGGCCAACGTCCGGGGCACCGGCGCCCCCGACCTGTGCCGCCTGGAGTACGCGCTCCGCTCGGACGACATGGTGGAGGGCGACCTCCTCACCACCTCCGGAACCGATGGCGTGTTCCCCCGGGGGCTGCCGGTGGGGAAGGTGGCGGGCCTGAAGAAGAGCGGTCAGGGGCTGTATCAGCGCGCCGACGTGAAGCCCGCAGTGGACCTCACCAAGGTGGAGGAGGTGCTCGTCATCACCACGCCGGAGAGGATGGAGGAGGAGGCGCCGCTGGCGTCCGCCCGCAGCGAGCCGGTGGGGGCGGTGCCTGCCAGGACGCCCGGGCCGGGAGCTCCGCTCGCTCCGGTGGTGGCGAAGGCTTCCGCCGCTGCGGGCCCCACCTCACCGAAGCCCTCGGCCCCGAAGGCGCCCGCGGTCGCGAAGACTTCGGGGGCGGCTCCGGCGGCCGGGACCGCCAAGACGCCCGGCAAGGCGAGCGCGGGCACGGCGGCCCCCTCGACCGCGAAATCGGCCAGCCCGAGCGCCAGGACGGCGATGCCGACCGCCAAGCCTGCGGCCGGGACGACGCCTTCGACCGCGGCCGCGAAGCCCCCGACCGCGACGGCGGCGACGAGGCCCGCGGCCGGGACCGCCAGCGCGAAGTCCGCCGCGGCGCCCAGCGGGGCGGCCGCCAGGCACCCCTCCGCGAGCGCCACCCCGATCTCCAGGGCTGCCTCGGGCTCCAAGGGGGGAACCGATCCCGCAGCCACTCCGGCAAGTCACTCCGCAACCGCGAAGCCCAGGCCGCGCAAGCCCGCAGCCACCGCGTCGACTGGAGGTGAGCCGTGAGGCCCGTCGCGGCGTTCGCGCTCGCGCTCGTCCTCACCGCGTTCCAGGCGGCCGTGTTGCGCTACGCCGGCGGCGGCAAGGTGTCGCTCGCCCTCGCCATTCCCATCGTCGTCTACCTGGGGCTGCACGCGGGAAACGTGGAGGGCGCGCTGGGGTCGGCTGGCGTCGGCTACGTGCTCGACCTCATGGCGGGAGGGCCGAAGGGGCTCCTCACGTTTCTCTGCGTGGCGCTCTTCCTCCTCAGCCGGCTGTCCGGTGCGGCGCTCGCGGTCGCGGGGAAATCGGGCTTCGCCGTGCTCACCGCGTTCGGCACCTTCTTCGTCGGCCTCGGCTCCATCGTGCTCACCCGCGCGGTCACGCCTGCCGAGACCGCGCCAGGCTACGGGCTGCTCGGGCGTGTGGCCGTCGAGTCGGTCTTGACCGGCCTCGTCTCTCCGCTCGTCCTCGTCGCGATGCGGCGTATCGACGGGCTCATGGCCCGCGAGGAGCCCGGCCTCCTGCGATGATGCGCCCCCGCGAATCTCTCCCCGCCGTCGGCTGTTCCTCCGGAGCACGGGCGGGGACGCCTGCTGGAGGGATCTGCTGAATGGTGGTTGGCGCACATACACCCGGACCGCCCAGCGGCGGAACGTCGAAGGATCTGAAATCGCGGACGTCGATCATGACGCTCGTTGCTTCGCTGGCGTTCCTCGTCCTGGGCGTCCGCCTGTACCAGCTCCAAGTGCTCCGCGGCGACGAGTACAAGGAGCGGGCGGACGAGAACTTCGTGAAGGAGCTGCGCGTTCCTGCCGACCGCGGGTTCATCCTCGATCGCAACCGCAAGATCCTCGTCGACTCGCGCCCGTCCTACGACGTGACGCTCACCCCGTATTTCTGCGGCAAGGGTTGCGACGAGCTCCTGGCGAGGCTCACCGCGCTGCTCGCGCTCTCGCCCGAGGAGGTGCAGCGCGCCGCCGGCCGCCTCCACGCGGCGCGGGGGCTGGAGCGGTTTCGCCCCTTCAGCGTCAAGGTGGACATCGCGCGCGAGGAGCTCGACGTGGTGGAGGCGAACCGCGTCCCCGGGCAGCTCTCGGGCGTGGACGTGATCCCCGCGCCGCACCGCAGCTACCGCTACGGCAGCTGGGGCAGTCACCTCTTCGGCTACATGAACGAGGTCGGGGCCGAGGAGCTGAAGAAGGTGAATGAGGACATCGTCGCCTCCGGCTCGAGCCAGCTCCTCTACCAGCTCGGCGACTACATCGGCCGGCGGGGCCTCGAGCGCCGCTGGGAGTCGACCCTGCGCGGAACCGACGGCCGGCGCAGGGTGGTGGTGGACGCGAAGGGCAACGCCAAGGGCGGCGAGCTCGAGGACCTCATCCCGGAGGCGCAGCGCTTCGAGCCGTCCCGGCCGGGGAAGAACCTCGTGCTCTCCATCGACTGGCGGCTGCAGGAGTACGCGGAGAAGTTCTTTCCGGCCACGGCCGGGGTGGTCCTCGCCATGGACGCGAAGACCGGCTTCATCCTCGCGCTCGTCGACCGGCCCGCGCCCGATCCCAACAAGCTCTCCGGCCGCATCTCGCGAGCGGAGATGGCCGCCATCCGCGGCGACCCGCTCCGCCCGGAGCTCTTTCGCGCCATCCAGGAGCACTACCACCCGGGCTCGACGTTCAAGGTGGTCACCTCCATCGCCGCGCTGGAGGAGGGCGCGCTGCGGCCGGGCGGGACGATCTTTTGCCCCGGCCACTACACGGTCGGCCGGCACCGGTGGAGGTGCGACAAGGAGCGCGGCCACGGGGCGGTGGACCTCGAGCACGCGCTCGGCGCCTCCTGCGACGTCTTCTATTACGCGCTGGGCGACAGGCTCGGGACCGATCGCATCGCGAAGTGGGCCCGCCTCCTCGGCCTGGGAGCGCCGACCGGCTTCGATCTCGCCGGCGAGATCGGCGGCGTCATGCCGGACGAAGCCTGGCATCGCAAGCACATTCCCGGCGGCTACCAGCACGGCATGTCGCTCAACATCGCCATCGGCCAGGGCGACGTGAACGTCACGCCCATGCAGCAGCTCGTGCTTTACGCGGCGCTCGCCACCGGGAAGGTGTGGAAGCCGCAGGTGGTGCAGCGCGTGGAAGACCCGAGCGGCGAGACCCTGAAGACGTTCCCGCCCGTGGTTCGCGGTCAGCTCCCGATCCACAAGGAGACGCACGCCGCGATCCTCAACGGGCTGGGCGCGGTGGTGAACCAGCCCTTCGGTACCGGGTTTGGCGCGCGACTCAAGGATGTGGTGGAGGACGGGAAGCTGGTACGGATGGCCGGCAAGACCGGCACCGCGCAGGTGGTGAAGCTCGGCGCGAAGCGGCTCAAGGCCTCGCAGATGCCCTACTTCGAGCGCGACCACGCCTGGTTCGCCTCCTTCGCGCCCGAGGACGATCCCGAGATCGTGGTGGTGGTGCTGAACGAGCACTCCGGGTTCGGCGCCTCGAACGCCGCCCCCACCGCGAGCGCGCTGACGAAGTACTACTTCGAGCTCAAGAAGGCGGATGCGCTGGAGCGCGCCGGCGGGCCGGCTGCCCTCTCCCCGGCCGTCGTACCCGCGTCGGCGGTGCTCCCGCCGGGTCCGCGGCACAAGGCGGCGAGCGAGGTCGCCGCCCCGGCCGCCGAGCCCGGCGCCGAGGACGAGCCCGAGCCCGCGGCAGAGCCCTCCGGCGGGAAGCCCGCCGCGGTGGACGCGCCGGCGTCTCCCTCCGAGCCGGGAGCCGAAGGAGACAAGCGTGGCGCGTGACATGGCCCTCCCGCGCGCCGGGCTGCCCTCCTCGCAGCGGCGCGCCTTCGCCCACTACCCCTGGCACGTGGCGCTCCTGGTGCTCGCCATCGCCTCCATCGGCGTGTGGAACCTCGCTTCCGCCTCGCGCAGCGCGCACGCCCCGGTCTGGATCTCCCAGGTGTCCTGGATGGCGGCGGGCGGGTCGGTGGCCCTGGCCATCGGGCTCGTCGAGTACCGGCGCTTCATGCGCGGGGCCTACGTCTTCTACGCCGTCGTGCTGGTGCTCCTCGTTGCCGTGCTGCTCAAGGGGCGCGTCGTCATGGGCGCTCGCCGCTGGATCGCGTTCGGCCCGGTCAACTTCCAGCCCTCCGAGCTCGCGAAGATCGCGGTCGCGCTGGCGCTCGCGCGCTGGTTCCACATGGACGGCACCAAGCGGAAGGACGGCTACGGCCTGTGGGGCCTCGTCATCCCGGCGGCGCTCACGCTGTTGCCGGCAGCGCTCATCCTGAAGCAGCCCGACCTCGGCACCGCGCTCATCGTGGTCGCGGTGGGTGGGACCATGATCCTGTTCGCCAAGGTGCGCTGGAAGACGCTGCTGGCGGTTTTGAGCGTCGTCCTCGTGGGCGCGGTGCTCGCCTATCCGCACCTCAAGCCCTACCAGAAGAAGCGCGTCGAGACCTTCCTCGATCCCGAGGGCGACGTGCTCGGCGCGGGCTACCACGCCACGCAGTCGATGATCGCGGTCGGTTCCGGGCAGGGAGTCGGCAAGGGCTGGGGGCAGGGGACGCAAACGCTGCTCTCGTTCCTTCCGGAGCAGCACACCGACTTCATCTTCTCCGTGTGGGCGGAGGAGCACGGCTTCGTCGGCTGCCTGCTGCTCCTCGCGCTGTACTACGCCCTCGTGGTGTCGGCGCTCGGCATCGCGGGGAACGCGCGCGACCGGTTCGGCCACTTCCTGGGCGTGGGCGTGACGGCCATGCTCTTCTGGCACGCCTTCATCAACATGGGGATGGTGACCGGCGTCTTGCCGGTGGTGGGCGTCACCCTGCCGCTCATGAGCTACGGCGGCTCGTCCGTCCTCGTCACCATGATGGGCGTCGGCCTGCTCAACAACATCGGCATGCGGCGTTTCGTGAATTAGTGCCGCGTTGCGGTCTTCGGCCGAGGGGCTTCGCCACCCGTCAGGTCGCAAGAGAGCCACGCGCGCTTCGCGCGTTGGTGTTCACCGAGGGCTGGAGAGCTCTGCCCTCCCAGCCCGCTCAGGACCCTTCCGCTATCCCAGCGCCTTCTTCACCGCATCGACCAGCTTGGACTTCGGCACGGCGCCGACGATGGTGTCCACCACGCGACCACCCTTGAACACGAGCAGGGTCGGGATGGAGCGGATGCCGTACTTCTGCGGCACCTGCTGGTGCGTGTCGATGTCGAGCTTCCCCACCTTGAGCTTGCCCTTGTACTCGCGGGCGAGCTCGTCCACGGACGGTGCAATGGCCTTGCAGGGCCCGCACCACGTCGCCCAGAAATCCACGAGCACGGGGGTGTCGCTCTTCAGGACCTCCTGGTCGAAGGTGCTGTCCTCGAGCTGCACGACGTCGCTGGATGCCATCCTCGTTCTGTAACCGGCTCGACGCTCCCTGGCAACCCGGGCCGCCCACTGCTAAACTGCCGCTTTCTCGCCTCTTCCAGCCCTGAGACCACCGCTCATGAGCATCGCGATCTTGAGGCTCGCCGCGGCGCTGTACGCCGCCGGGGCGGTCGCCTACATCGTCTACTTCGCCCGCCCTCGGCACGCGCGCGCGGCGTCCCTGGGATTCGCGCTCGTGGCGGCCGGCTTCGTCGCGCACGGCGTGTCCATCGGCTTTGCCTGCAACGAGCGGGGCGGGGCCGAGTTCTTCAACCTGCGGGGCGGGTTCGGCATGCTGGGGTTCCTGGGGGCGGGCGCGTTCCTGCTCCTGCAGCGGGTCTACGCGATGCCGACGGTGGGCGCCTTCGTGGTGCCGCTCGCGGTGATGGCCGTCATCCCGGGGATCTTCGGCCTCGGGCCGGACAAGCGCGGCGCCATCCCCAGCGTCATTCGCTTGCCGGTGCTGAAGCTCCACATCTCCACCGCCACCGGTGGGGTGGCGCTCTTCGCCATCGCCTTCGGCGTGGCGCTCATGTACCTGCTCCAGGAGCGGGAGGTGAAGGGCAAGCGGTTCGGGGCGCTGTTCTCCCGCCTGCCGTCTCTCGACGCGCTCGACAACCTGAACCAGCGCCTGGTGCGAGTCGGGTTCGCGGTCTACTCGGTCGCGCTCGTCACCGGCGCGGTGGTGGCCAAGAACGCCTGGGGCAGCTTCTGGGCGTGGGACCCGCAGCAGATCTCCTCGCTGAGCGTGTGGCTCCTCTACGGCGCCATGGTCCAGATGCACCACATGGGCGTGCACGGCCGCAAGTACGCCATCCTCACCCTGGCCGGCTTCGCGCTCGTGCTGGGCTCCATGCTCGCCCTCGGCGCGGTGCCGAACGCGACGCGGCACGGGGGCACCTTCCAGTGAGCGAGCTGTTCCTGGTCGGCCTCTCGCACCACTCCGCGCCGATCGCTGTACGCGAGCAGGTGGCGCTCTCGGGGGAGGCCCTCAAGGCGGCGCTGACGGGCTTGCGCTCGCGCCCGGACGTTCGCGAAGCCATGGTCATCTCCACCTGCAACCGGGTGGAGGTGCTCGTCCATGCCGAGGGGCCGGAGCCGGCGAGGGGCTTCTTCCTCGATCGGGCGAGCGACGCGGACGGGCACCTCTACGAGCGGTCGGGCGAGGAGGCGGTCCGGCACCTGTTCCGGGTGGCCGCGAGCCTCGACTCCATGGTGATCGGCGAGCAGCAGATCCTCGGCCAGGTGAAGGAGGCGTATGGGCTCGCCAGCGCGGCGCAGTCGGCCGGGCCGCTCATCTCCCGCCTCTGCAACCGGGCCTTCGCCACCGCCAAGCGGGTCCGCACCGAGACGGACATCGGGCGCGGCGCGAGCTCCGTCTCCCAGGTGGCGGTGGAGCTCGTCGCCAAGATCTTCGGCCGGCTGGAGGGGCGTGCCGTGCTGCTGGTGGGCGCGGGGAAGATGGGCGCCTTGTCGGCGAAGGCGCTCGCGTCGCTGGGCGCCGACCGGGTGCTCGTCACCAACCGCTCCGCCGAGCGGGCCACCGCGCTGGCCGCGCAGACGGGTGGCTTCGCGCGGGACTGGGCGGAGCTCCCCAAGCTCATGGTGGAGGCCGACGTGGTCATCGTCTCGACCGGCGCTCCCACCTACGTCGTCACGCTGGAGAGCGCCCAGGTCACCATGAAGACCCGGCGCCAGCGCTCCATCTGCCTCATCGACCTCGCCGTGCCCCGCAACGTCGATCCGCGCTGCTCGGGCCTCTCGAACGTGTACGCCTACGACGTCGACGACCTGCAGCGGCTGGTTCACGCCACCCACTCCTCGCGCGCCGAGCAGGCCGTCCGGGGCGAGGCGATCGTGGAGGCCGAGGTCATGGCCTTCGCTGCCGAGCGGGAGACGCGGGCCGCCCTTCCCGTGCTGGCGGCGCTCCGCCGGCGCGCCGAGGAGATCGCGGTCGCCGAGGCGCAGCGCACGCTGGCGCACATGGGCGAGAAGCTCGATGCCCGAGGCCGGCAGAGCGTCGAGGCCATGGCCAAGGCCATCGTCAACAAGCTGCTGCACGGGCCCACTGCTCGCCTCAAGGAGGCCGCCTCGAGCGGTGACAGCGCGCTGCCGGGCGCGGCCGCCGAGCTGTTCGGCCTCGATCGTGAAACCCGCGCCGCCCCGGCGGAGGCCGACCGCCCTCCCGCCGACGTGGTGGCGATCTCGGAGAAGAGATGATCCGCATCGCGACCCGCAAGAGCCCGCTCGCCAAGTGGCAGGCCCACCACGTCGCCGGCCTCCTTCGCGGGCGCGAGCCGGGGCTGGAGGTCCGCCTGCACGAGCTCGTCACCAAGGGTGACAAGATCCTCGACGTCGCCCTGGCGCAGGTGGGGGGCAAGGGGCTCTTCGTGAAGGAGATCGAGGAGGCGCTCCTCTCGCGGGAGGCGGAGATCGCGGTGCACTCGATGAAGGACCTCCCGGCGAGCCTCGCCGACGGGCTCGTGCTCGGGGCGGTGCCGGAGCGCGAGGACCCGCGGGACGCGCTCTGCGCCCGATCGGCGAAGGCGCTCGACGACCTTCCCCGAGGCGCGCGTGTGGGCACCTCCAGCCTGCGCCGCGCGGCACAGCTCAGGGCGCTGCGTCCCGACCTCGTCATCGACACCATCCGCGGCAACGTCGAGACGCGGCTGCGCAAGGTCCACGAGGGCTTCGACGCGGTGGTGCTCGCCTACGCCGGCCTGAAGCGTCTGGGCCTCGACGCCCACGTGAGCTACCTCTTCGATCCGGGCGAGATGCTCCCGGCCGTCGCGCAGGGCGCGCTCGCGCTCGAGGCCCGCGCCGACGATCCGCATACCCTGGCCCGCCTGGCGCCGCTGGAGCACCTGCCCACCCGCCAGCGCGTCGAGGCCGAGCGGGGGCTCCTGCGACGCCTGGAGGGGGGCTGCCAGGTGCCCATCGCCGCCCATGCCACGGTGGAGGGAGGCCGCGTCCACCTGCGCGCCCTCGTGTCGTCCCTCGACGGCCAGCGGCTGGTGCGCGGCGAGCGCTCCGGGCCCGGGGAGGACGCGCGGGCGCTGGGCGAGGCGCTCGGCGACGAACTGCTCTCCCGGGGAGCGGGCGCCATCCTGGGCGAGCTGGAGGGTGCCTCGGCGCCCGTGGTTCACTGACCTCCGATGCCGTCCCTCACCGGCCGGCGCATCGCGCTCACCCGCGCCCGCATCGGCGACGACGCCCTCGCCACCCGCCTTCGCGCGCTCGGGGCGGAGCTCCTCGAGACGCCCGCCATCTCCGTCGGCCCGCCTTCCTCCTGGCACGAGCTCGACAGGGCGCTGCTCGACCTCGACCGCTTCGACTGGGTGGCCTTCGCCAGTGCCAACGGCGTGGAGAGCACGGTTGCCCGGGCCGGTGCGCTGGGGATCGCCCCGGCAGCGCTGGGCAGGGCTCGCCTGGCCGCGGTGGGAGCCGCGACCGGCAGGCGCCTCGCGCAGCTCGTCCGCGCACCGGAGGTCGTGCCGCATGGAGCGAGCGGGGCAGCGCTCGCGGAAGCGCTCGCGGGCCAGGTCCGCGGGAAGCGCGTGCTGGTCCCGCGCGCCGAGGATGGACGCCCGGAGCTCGCGCAGGGACTTGCGGAAGCCGGGGCGCAGGTGGAATCGCCCGCCGCGTACCGCACCGCGCTGGCGCCCGCTGCGTCCTTGAGCGCCCTCCGCCAGGCGGTCGTGTCGGGCGCGCTCGACGCCGTCGTCTTCGCCTCGCCCTCCGCGGTCCGCGGCGTACTGGCGGCGTTGGAGGAGGACCGCGTGGCGCTAGGCGAGGTGGTCATCGCGGCCATCGGCCTCACGACCGCCGCCGAGCTTCGCGCGCACGGCCTCGAAGCGGACGTTCTTCCCGCTCGCGCCGGCGCCACGGAGCTCGCGGACGCGCTCGCGGCGCACTTCGTCGCCCGAGGCTGAGCGTCCCCTCCATCCGCGGCTTTTCGGCGACGGGCTCCGGAGCGGGCCGCGATGGAGCCCGCGCACGGACAGGCTTTCGTCGGGCCATCGCGGGGACGCTTCCCGCCCCTTCGCCGCGCTGCGTAGCGACGGGGCCGGTGGACGGGCGCATGCTCAGCCCTGGCACCTGCGGTGACGTCCCTGAGCGGCCAAGAAGGAGAGCTCCCTGAGGCAGGCGCGCGCCGTCCCCATGGCCGAAAGGCGCGGGCTCACCCGCCGGGCCGCGCAGCTCTTGCTCGGGCCCTCGCGCCCGCCAGCCGCCCAGCGCTATGGCGCGGCGCTCCTCCTCGTCGCCGTCGCCGCTCTCGCAGGAGGGCTCCTCCGCGACGGGCTCGCGCCCTTCCGCGTGCTCGCCTTCCTGAGCGCGGTCACGCTCGCCACCCTGCGCGGCGGCACGGCGCCCGGGCTCCTCGCGGTCGCCCTCAGCGCCGCCGCGGCCCAGGGACTCTCCGCCTGGGCTCCGCCGCAGAGCGGTGAGACGCAGGCGCATCAACTCCTGTTCTTCGCCGGATTCGCGGCGCTCAACGTCTGGGTCGCCGCGACGCTGCGCGCCTCCTACCGCCATTCGCACCTGCGCCGCCGCCGGGCGGAGGCCGCCGCGGACGAGCAGCGCATCGCGGCCCGCCTCGGGATGAAGGCGCTGGCCGACGGCGACGTCGACGCGCTGCTCGCCGAGACCCTCGAGGCGGTGCAGGAGGCGCTGCGCTGTGACTCGGTGACGCTGCTCGAGCTCACGCCCGACGGCGAGGCCTTTCGCCTGCGCAGGTCGGTGGGGCTCGGCTCCGAGCTGCACGAAGCCCGTTTCACGCGTCAGGAGGTGCCGCTCGCCTTCGCGACGCTCGCCCGGCGCGAACCGCTCCTCGCCGACGATCTCTCGCGAGAACCGGAGCTGGGCGGCGAGCTCCTGAAGCACGGGATCGTCTCGACCGTGGCCGCGCCCATCCTCGCCCAAGGGCCTGGAGGGCAGCCCTTCGGCGTCCTCGCCGCGCACAGCCGCTCCCGGCGCAGGTTCAAGGCGAGTGGCGCAAACCTCCTCCAGACCGCCGCCAACGTGGTGGGGACGGCCATCCTGCGCCTCGCCACCGAGGATCGCATGCGGGATCACCTCGCCTCGCTGCGCGGGATCACCGCCAGCCTCGCAGAGGGCGTCTGCGCAGTGGACAGGTCCGGCACCTTGACCTTCGTGAACCCGGCCGCCCGCGCGCTGTCCGGTTGGAGTGAGGACGAGCTGCTGGGACGTTCACTCAACGCGACGCTCGGGCCGCGCTCGCCCGACGGCCCGCGCGGGCGCGACCGCTGCCCGGTCCTCGGCGTCATCCGCACCGGTGAGCCGGTGCGCTCGCAGGAGGAGGGAATCTCCCGCAGCGACGGGACTGTGGTGCCGGTGTCCTACACGGCCTCGGCGCTCTGGCAGGACGGTCGGGTGGTGGGCGCCGTCCTGGCGTTCCAGGACTTCACCGAGCACGTCCGTGCGGAGCGCGCCGAACGCTTTCTCGCCGAGGCCGGCCGGCAGCTCGCCCTGTCCATCGACTGGGAGGTGACGCTGAAGAGGGTGGCGCGGCTCGCCCTGCCCGTCCTCGGCAACTGGTCGCTGGTGGTGGTGCTCGGCCCGGACGGCAAGCCGCGCAGCGTGGCGGCGGAGACGGATGACCCCAGCCGCGAGGGCGCGGTAGCGGATCTCCTGGCGCACTACCCGGTGGACCTGGAGGCGCCGCACGGCGTGGGGCGCATCCTCCGGACGGGAGAGGCCGAGCTGTTGCGGGAGAGCGACGTGGAGAGCTTCGTCGGCGAAGGGGCGGACGCGGCGCTCCGCCGTAAGCTCCTGCGCAGGCTGGGCCTCATGTCGTACCTGGGCGCGCCGCTGGAGATCGGCGGCCGCGTGGTGGGCGCCATCGCGTTCGGGCTGTGGGAGGGGAGGCGCCACTACGGCGCCGACGACCTCGCCCTCGCGACGGAGCTCGCCCGGCGCTGTGCGGTCGCGCTTGCGAATGCCCGCCTTTACCAGGCAGCGCAGGACGCGACGCGGGTGCGGGAGGAGGTGATGGCGGTCGTCTCGCACGACCTCAAGACTCCGCTGGCGGCGCTCCTCCTCGGCGCGCAGAACGTGGGGAGACTGGCGCCAGCGGGATCCGCCGGGGACGAGCTTCGCCGCTCGGGAGCCGCCGTGCGCCGGACCGCCGAGCGCATGGGCCGGCTCATCCACGACCTGGTGGACTTCGGGAGCCTGGAGGCTGGGCGGCTGTCGATGAACCTCGCCCCGGCGGACGGGGCAGCCGTCGCGCGAGAGGCGCTGGAGGCGATGGCGGGCCTGGCGACGGAGCGCGGCGTCGCGCTCGCGCTCGACGCGCCGTCTCGCGTGCCGGTGGTCTGTGACCCTCACCGGCTGACGCAGGCTCTCCACAACCTGCTCGCGAACGCGCTGCACGTGACCTCCGAGGGCGGCGAGGTCACCCTTCGCGTGGTCGCGGCCGAGGGGAGCTCCACGCTCACGGTGGCCGACTCCGGACCGGGCATCCCCGAGGACGAGCTCCCGCACATCTTCGAGCGCTGGTACCGCGGCTCGCGCGCGGCCTATGCAGGCTCGGGGCTGGGCCTCGCCATCGTGCGGGGCATCGTGGAGGCGCACGGGGGGCGGGTGTGGGTGGAGAGCGCGCCTGGACGAGGGAGCGCGTTCCACGTCGCCCTGCCGAGCGCGCCGGCCTCCGTCGAGACCTAGAGCGGAGCTGTGAAGCATCGAGGTTCCCCCGGGTTGGCGAACGGCCCGACCCTCGTCTAGGATC
Source organism: Myxococcales bacterium (assembly GCA_038320275.1). GTDB lineage: Bacteria > Myxococcota > Myxococcia > Myxococcales > Anaeromyxobacteraceae > Anaeromyxobacter_A. Next base: position 15,078 of record JBBQEB010000088.1, read on the forward strand.
GCGCCAGCGTCGGAGGACGGATGAGCGAGGCGGAGACGCCGGGGGGGTACGTCCGGCTGCTGGTGCCGCTGGAGCGCGAGCCCGGCGGCGAGGGGCCCGAAGACGAGTGGCTGTGGGCGGAGCCGCTCGGGTCGTGCCGATTCCGCGTGGAGAGCACGCCCTTCTTCGCCTACGGGCTCTCGCACGGCGACGTCGTGCTCGGCGCCGAAGCCGGGGAGATGCCGCGGCTCGAGGCGGTGGAGCGCAAGGGCGGGCACCGCACGCTGCGGGTGGCGCTCGACGCCGATTGGGAGCTCGAGCGCCCCGAGATCGCGAAGTTCCTCGACGAGCTCCTCGGGCTGGGCTGCACCTATGAGGCGATGCCCCCCAAGATCGTGGCGCTCGACGTGCCGGGCGAGGTGGAGGTCGGCGCCGTCATCGCGCGTCTACAGACGCAGTTTCGAGACGGGGTCCTGGTGTGGGAGTGGGCGGATCCTCGACCGTCATAGAA
>JBBQEB010000089.1:0-15510 GCA_038320275.1 Myxococcales bacterium
GCGCTGTTCGCGAGGTGGTGCATGGGCGGGGAGACGCCGGCCGCTGCGAGGGTCCGCGACGCCTTCTCGTAGAGCTCCACCTGGCGGTCGGTGGTGCCGCGGGGATCGAGATCGGCGCTCGCGAAGTGCGTGCACAGCCCCTCCAGCATGACCTCCGGCGCGCGCCGAAGATCCTGGATCAGCGCCGGCAGCTCGCCCGGGAGCGCGCCGATGCGGCCCATCCCGGTGTCGAGCTTGAGGTGTGCCGGAGCGCGCGCGCCCGCCTCTCGCGCCGCCGCGGCGAGCGCCGTCACGTGCTCGCGCGTGAAGACGAGCGGGGTGAGGCGGTGGCGCACGAGGAGGTCGTACCGACCTCCGTAGGCGGCCCCCAGCACGAGCACCGGCAGCTCGAGGCCCGCTTCCCGCAGCTCGATCCCCTCCTCCACCAGCGCGACCCCCAGCATGGGGGCGCCGGCCTTCGCCAGAGCCTGCGCGACCGGCACCGCGCCGTGGCCGTAGGCGTCGGCCTTCACGATGCCGATGACGGGGCGTCCACCGACCTCGACAGCCAGCCGGTAGTTGGAGGTGAGCGCGTCGAGATCGACGACGGCCTCGGTCGGTCGCAGGCTCATCGCGGGCGACGGTGGCAGGGAACGCAGCGGCGATCAAGCGCACGCGAGCGCGATCCTGTATAGATGCGCGCCCATGCTCAAGGTCGGCGGCGAGGTGGACAGCCTCTGCACGAAGTGCGAGATGACCCTGGCGCACACCATCATCGCGATGGTGGCGGGCAGGCCGGTGAAGGTGGAGTGCAACACCTGCCACGGCGTCCACCGCTACCGCGGCGATCTGCCCAAGGCCGGCGCCACGCCCGCCGCTCGGGCGCGCGCGACGAAGGCCGCGGCCTCCCGCCCGGCGCGCCCCGGCCTGTCCTTCGACGAGGCGCTGCGCGGGAAGAACCTCGCCATGGCTCAGCGCTACTCGCCGCGCGGAAGCTTCGGGCTCGATCAGGTGATCGAGCATCCCACCTTTGGCCTGGGCTGGGTGTCGGCCGTGCGCGACGTCACCAAGATCGAGGTCACCTTTCGGAACGACGTGAAGGTGCTGGTGCAGGGGAAGGCCTGAGGCACAGCGGTCTTCGCCATCAGGTCCCCCGCGCGGCCTGGAGCGTCCGGGCGAGATCCTCCGGGAGCGGCGCCGCGAGCGCGAGCGGCTTCCCGGTGAGCGGGTGCGCGAAACGCAATTCCACCGCGTGGAGCGGCGTGCGCGCGATCAGCACCGCGCCGTCGCGGCCGAGGAGCGGGCCCGCCTCGCCGTAGTCGGGATCGACCGCCAGCGGCGTTCCGCCGTGGGCGAGGTGCACCCGGAGCTGATGCGTGCGGCCGGTCTCGGGCAGCGCCTCCACCAGCGCCAGGGCGGGGAGCGGCGGGCGCGGCGCGAACCGCTCCAGCACCCGCACCGCCGTTACCGCGGACTTTCCGCGCGGATCGCCGAGGTGCGCCGGTCGCATGCGCCCGCGCCGCGCTGGCGCGATGGGAACGTCGATGCGCGCGGCGTCCGGCGGGCTGCCGCGCACGAGGGCCAGGTAGCGCTTCGTCACGCCGCGGTGCTCGAAGGCGAGGCAGAGGGTGCGATGGGCCCCCGCGCTGCGCGCGAAGACGAGGACGCCGGTCGTCCCGCGGTCGAGCCGGTGCACCACCCAGAGAGGTCCGTGCAGGGAGGCCAGCTCCTCACGCAGGCTCGGCTCGCCCGCGGAGGGGTTGCGCCCGGGGATGACCAGGCGTCCGGCGGGCTTGTCGACGGCGAGGAGGGCCTCGTCGGCGTGGAGGATGGGGATCACAGCACGGAGCGGGCCGGCTTCACCGCCACCGGGCCGAAGCGCTCCAGCCCCTTCGCGATCTTCCGCGCCGGCCCGACCGCCACGATCACCCCTCGGCCGAGCGGGAAGTGCTCCCGGGCGACGGTGCGGCAAGCCTCCGCGCCGACGGCCCTCACCCGCTCGCGATAGCCGGTGACCTCCTCCTCCGGGATGCCGTAAAGCCGCATGTCCGAGAGCTTGTCCGCCACCTGGTCGTGCGTCTCCAGGGACAGTGGGTACAGGCCCGCGAGGTAGTTCTGCGCCCTCAGCAGCTCCTCCTCGCCCGGGCCTTCCGCCGCGAAGCGGTCCGCCTCGTCGAGGACGACCTGCACCAGCTCGGCGGTGCTCTCCACCTTGGTGAAGGAGCTCACGTAGAACATTCCTGCGGCGCGGCTCATGGAGAAGCGGCTTCGCACGCCGTACGAGAGCCCGCGGTTCACCCGGACCGCCTCCATCAGCCGTGAGGTGAAGCCGCCGCCGAAGACGGCGTTGGACACCAGGGCCGGGAAGTACGCGCCGGTCGCCCGGGGGAGCGCATCGGTGGCGATGCGCACCTGCGTCTGCGTGGCGTCCGGCTTGTCGAGGACGAGCACCGAGCGCGCCACCCTGGGCGCGGCGGGGAGCGGAGGTGGCGTCTCGGCCGCGGAGCGCCAGGCGCCGAGCTTGCGCCGCGCCAGCTCCAGCGCCCGCTCCGGCTCGACCGCCCCCACCACCACCAGCGTCGCGGCGGCCGGCCCGAACCAGCGGGTGTGGAACTCGACCGCGTCGGCGCGCTTCAGCCGCTCGAGGTGGCGCACGCTTCCGTCGGGCGGATGGCCGTAAGGGTGTCCGCGAAACACCGCCTGCACCATCGCCCGGTCCGCGATGGCCCCACCTTCGTCGAGCACGTGAGCGAAGCCGGCGATCTCGCGCCTCCGCACGCGCTCCCACTCTCGCGCGGGGAAGACGGGCGCCGTGGCGACCTCCACCACGAGGTCGAGGAGCTCCTTCAGGAACTCGGCAGGGGCGGAGAGCCCGAAGGAGCTCGCGTCCTCGTCCACCCCGGCGCCGAGCTCGCTCCCGAGGCCCTCCACCTTGTCGTCGATCTGCGGGCCGGTGTGCCTGCGCGTCCCGCGGCGGGCAACCTGGGTGACGAGGCTCGCGAGGCCGTGGCCCCGCGCCGGGTCGAGGGCTGCGCCAGCGGAGAGCACGAGCCGCACGGCCACGAGCGGCACGCCGGGCCTCCCTGCGACGACCACCCCCGCGCCGTTTCGCAGCCGCTCCTCCGTGCGGGGAGGCAGCGTCATCGAGCCCCCGCTCACCCTGCCACCCCGGGGTCGAGCGTCACCACGCAGCGGCGCGAAGGGTCGAGCCAGGCGGAGGCCACCCTCTTCACGTCCTGCCGCCCGACCGCGGCGTAGAGCTCGAGCGCCCGCCCCGCCTCGCGCCAGTCGCCGAGCAGCGCCTCCGACTGCCCGAGGGCGTGGGCGACGCCGTCGTGGGTGGCGAGCTCGTGGAGCACGGAGCTTCGCAGGAGGCGCTGCGCCCGGACCAGCTCCGAGGCGCCGATGCCCGAAGCCGCCACGCGTGCCAGCTCCTCCCAGAGCACCCGCTCCACCTTCTGTACCTTCGCCCCCGGAGTCAGCTCGGCGAAGAGGAGGAACACGCCCGGATCGAGCCGCCAGCTCCAGGAGGCGTGCACCGAGACCGCCAGCTCCAGGTCCTCCACCAGGCGCCGGCGCAGGCGCGACGCCTCGCCGCCGGCCAGGGCGACCTGCAGGATGTCGAGCGCGGCCGAATCCTCGCTCCGGGCCGGCGGACCGCGGAAGCCGGCCAGCACCGCTCCGGCTTGCGACGGGTAACGCACGACCGCGCGCCGCTCGCCGCGTGGCGGGGGCTCGCCCTGGGGCACCGGGGCGGGGGCCGGGCCGGCCGGGATCCCGCCATAGGCCCGCTCGATGAGCGCCAGGGTGGGCTCGGGGTCGAGGTCGCCCACCGCGTAGATGGTGGCGTTCCCGGGCGCGTAGAAGGTGCGAAAGAAGTCGATGCAGTCACCGCGCGTGATCCGGTCGATGTCGTCCGGCCAGCCGATGACCGGCCATCGGTACGGGTGTGCGAGGAAGACCAGCGACTCGAGCTGCTCCTCCATGAGGCCGAAGATGGAGTTCTCGGTGCGCAGCCGCCGCTCCTCCTTCACGACCTGCCGCTCCGACTCCAGCGTCTCGGGGGTGAGCGCCAGGGAGCGCATGCGGTCCGACTCGAGGTCCACCACCACCTCCAGCGCGTCCGAGGCGAAGTCGTCGTGGTAGGCGGTGACGTCGTTCGAGGTGTAGGCGTTGGAGCTGCCGCCGCGGGACTCCAGCACACGGTCGAACTCCTTGGGGCCGTACTTCCCCGCGCCGTTGAACATCATGTGCTCGAACAGATGGCTGATGCCGGTGATGCCGAGCCGCTCGTTGCGCGAACCGACTGCGAAGAAGGTGTAGTAGCTCACCGTGGGCGCGCTTCGGTCGGCGAGGAGCCGCACGCGCAGTCCATTCGGCAGGGCATGCGTGACGACGCGGTCGAGATCGAGGACGGGAGGGTGGGGAGGAGGCGCGTGGCGCATCGAGCGGCGAAGGATAGCGCCGGGCGCAGCCTGGCGCCTGCCCGGTTCCGTGCGGCGACCCCGACGCAGGGTTACGTTCACGCCATGCGAAAGATTTAGTTCGCTTTTCCAACGGACCGGGCTCAGGCCCCACTGGTCAGCGCCTCAGGGCGCAGCAGCGGAAGCCCCCGAACGGTCGCCAGGGACTCACATGGCGGCAGCCAAGATCGCAGTGCTGAGAAAACCCACCTCGAAGGCGAGGCAATCCTCCCGCGCGACGGGGCGGGACAGCCTCGAAAAGCTCGGCGAGCGGGTCCGCGCCCTCCGCCACCAGCGCAACATGACGCAGGAAGAGCTCGCCCACGCCCTCAGCCTGTCGGTGGCCTACGTCAGCCTCATCGAGCGCGGCGGGCGCAACTCGCCCTACCTCACCGTCGTCGCGATCGCGCGAGCGCTCGGGGTCCCCACCAGCAAGCTCTGCGAGAGCTGACCTATCAGACTCGCGCCCGGCGCCCCGCCCTCTGCCGAGGGCGCGGGCTCGCCCTGCGGATGGCGTCGAGCGGTCGCTCGCACTCCGCGCACCGGCCGAGCCGCCGGCGCAGCGGGAGGCCGCAGCCGGCGCAGCGCGCCACCTCGGCCCTGGCCGCCAGGTGGGTGGTACGGCCGTCGCCGGGCGGAGGCCTCCCGCTCTCCAGCCGGCTCACCCGGTCCTCGAGCGCGGCCAGCCGCAGCGCGACATCGCGTGGGAGTACGATCCGTGGGGCCATCGGCGGAGGAGCGTGCCCGCGCGCCCGGGCTTCGTCAACTCGTCCGTCGGATTGTGAGAGGGCATATCGCGTGATATCTCGCCCGACCATGCGCCCTCCCAGAAGTACCCCGCAGGCGAGCGGCACGACCAATCCGCCGGGGAAGGCGTATGCCGACGCCGACGTCGTCTCCATGCTGGAGCGGCCGCGCGTTCCGCTCCGGGAGGTGCCATTCGCCCGCCAGATCTTCGTCAACCGCAATTTGCGCCTCGACAAGATCGATCTGGTCGGCTTCGACATGGACTACACCCTCGCCATCTACCACCTGCGCCAGATCGAGGAGCTCGCATTCGGGCTCACCATGGCGCGGCTGGTGGATGGGCTCGGCTATCCGCGCGAGCTGTCCGGCCTCGCCTATGACCCGGAGTTTGTGGTGCGCGGGCTCGTGGTGGACAGGCAGGCGGGCAACATCTTCAAGATGGACCGGCACAACCATTGTGGGCGCGCCTATCACGGCCTGCGCCCGCTCTCCTACGACGAGGTGAAGCGACTCTACCGGGACGAGAAAGTGCACCTCTCGATGCCCCGCTTCGCCTGGATCGACACCCTCTTCGCGCTGCCGGAGGGCTGCCTCTTCGCGCAGGTGATCGAGCACGAGGAGGCCGCCGGCAGGAGCGTGGACTACGCCAAGCTGTACGACGACATCCGCGAGTCCATCGACACGGTGCACCGCGACGGCACGCTGAAGCGGATCGTCACGGCCGACCTCACGCGCTTCGTGGTGAAGGATCCCGAGCTCGGGCCCGCGCTGCACAAGCTGCGGTCGGGCGGCAAGAAGCTGTTCCTCCTCACCAACTCCTTCTCCGACTACACCCAGGCTGTCATGAGCCACGTGCTCGACGGCGTGCTCCCGGAGTACCCGAGCTGGAGGAACTACTTCGACGTCATCATGACCGGCGCCGCCAAGCCGGGCTGGTTCTCGGACAAGAAGCCCATCCGCATGCTCGACGAGCGGGGGGAGCCCACGGGCGAGGCGACCTCGCTCGAGCGCGGGCGCGTCTACCAGGGCGGCAGCCTGCACGCGTTCGAGCGCCTGTTCGGGATCGGAGGCGACCGCGTCCTCTACGTGGGCGATCACATCTACGGCGACATCCTCAGGTCGAAGAAGAGCTCGCTGTGGCGCACCTGCCTCGTGGTGCAGGAGGTCGAGCCGGAGCTGGCCTGGCTGGAGAAGAACGCCGCCTCGCTGGAGGAGATGTCGCGGCTCGAGGAACTTCGCGCCCGCCTCGAGGACGAGATCGCGGTGCGCAAGAGCGGGCTCAACGGCCTCGACCGCCGGCTCGACCGCGCGCCGCCCGCCGCCCCTGGCCGCGATGGGCTGGAGGAGGAGCGGCGCGAGCTGAAGCACGAGCTGGAGAGGCTGCGCCGCGCCCGGCGCGACGCGGAGGGCCGGGTGGCGGAGCTGGAGCGCTCGGTCGAGCTCGGCTTCAACCGCTACTGGGGGCTCACCTTCAAGGAAGGCAACGAGAACTCTCGCTTCGGCGAGCAGATCGAGGACTACGCCTGCATCTACACCAGCCGGGCCTCGAACTTCGTCTTCTACTCCCCGATGCAGTATCTCAGGGCGCTGCGCGCAGCGATGCCCCACGAGCGGCTGATGGTGCGCATGGCCCCCTATGGCGCCGAGCACGAACAGGCCTCGGCGGCCGCCCGACCGTCCAAGGCGAGCGCGACCTTGGGCGAGGAGGCGGCACCACCGGGGTGAGCGGCAGTCGGGGCGCCTGGGTCATCCTGCTGCCCGAGCAGCCTGGGAACGCGGGGTGCTGGGCGCGGTGCCGGGCGCGGCGCGCGCCCTGCGAGCGGCTCCGCGAGCCGTGACGACGACCCAGCCACCGGACAGCGCGGCCAGGAGCGCAGCGCATGCCGCGAGCAGCGCACCGGTCGCGCCCGGCGGGCGCACCACCGCCACCGCTACCGCCACCAGGCACAGGCGCGAGAGCTCCAACGGCACCGCCCACCGCCGCCCATCGAGGAGCGCGCCCACGGCGAGGAGGGTGGCGAGCGCGAGGGCCGCCGCCACCGCCAGGGAGCTTCGTGGCGCGGTCATCTGCAGGAGGATCATGAGGAACGTCGCGGCCACGAGCGGCGCAAACTGCGCCGCAGCGTAGGGCCGCACCCACGCCGCGAGCGGCGGGTCGTGCTTGGGACGGGCGAGGAGCTCGGCCTCGGAGGGCGGCGTCTCGCCCCCGGGATCCCAGGCCGGCGAGGCCCACCAGACGCGCAGGCGGTCCCAGCCGCGCAGCCGGCGCGACCGCGAGGCCAGCGCAGCGTAGAGCTGCACCTGAGCCCAGACCGGGTCGAAGCTCGCGAGCGGCTTCGTCGTTCCGTACACCGGACTCGCCTCCTCCGGAGCATAAGTGCCGAAGAGCCGGTCCCAGACGATGAGCACCGCGCCGTAGTTCTTGTCGAGGTACTGAGGATTCACTGCGTGGTGCACCCGGTGGTGGGAGGGCGTGTTGAGCACGCGCTCCAGCGGGCCCAGCCTCCCGACGAGCTCGGTGTGGATCCAGAACTGGTACAGGGTGGAGAAGCCCACCGTGGCGGCGTAGGCGATGGGGGGCACCCCCAGGAAGGCCATGGGGTAGTAGAAAGGCAGCGCCGTGAAGCTCGTCACGATGGACTGCCGGAGCGCGACGGCGAGGTTGTAGTCCTCCGACTGATGGTGAACCCCGTGCGCGGCCCACAGGACGTTCACCTCGTGGGAGAGCCGGTGCCAGGCGTAGTAGAGGAGATCCACCGCGAAGAAGGCGATGATCCAGGGCACGAGGCTGGACGGCGAAAAGGTGACCAGCCGGAAGCGGTCGTAGAGGAGCGTGTAGCCGGCCAGGATGGCTCCCCCGGCGAACACCATCGTGATCTGCTGGCCCACTCCGCAGCCGAGATCCGCCAGCACGTCGGGCAGCCGGTAGAGCCCACGCCGGCCCCGGGCCCGCCCGACGAAGAGCTCCAGCGCCATGAAGAGCAAGAAGAAGGGGATGGCGAAGGCGATGGCGTTGCGGACCTGCACCGGGAGAGGACCCTCCTCTCGTTGATGTAAGGCGCCCTCGGGCCCGGCGGAAGGCGGGTCTTGACCGCGCCTCGTCACGGCCCTACACCGGACGGCGGTAGAGCATCCGGATCTGGTGACCGGCTCGGTCTTCAAAACCGATGTGTGGTGCTAAACGGCGCTGCAGGCGAGTTCGATTCTCGTGCTCTACCGCCATGAATTCAGGCGCTTACGCCATGGCGGCCCGGTGACGGTCGCGGCTCCACGGCAGGGCGCGTGCGCGGCCCCGGATCAGCCGCTCCGCGGGGCTGTCCCTGCTTCGCGCCTCCGGCGCCGATTCCGGGCGCTTCCGAATCACGCGCCTCCGGTCAGTCTACTCCTGCCGCCGGGAAGCCCTCGACCTCGACCGTGGGGCCTTGCGCGTCGTCATCCTCTGCGAACACGAGCCGGATCCGCTTGCCCAGCGCGCGGGCGATGCGCTGTAGCGTCTCGAACTGCGGAGCCTGGGGCCCACTGCCCCTCTCGAGCCGAGCCACGGACGGCTGAGAGGATCCGATTTTCTCAGCCAACTGGGCCTGCGTGAGTCCAGCACGCTCGCGCATCGCGCGGACCGCCACCGCGACCTGATGAACCATGAGTCGCTCCGCGTAGGCCGCGCGGAATCCCGGCTGCTTCAGATGTTCACCCACGACAGAGGACCACGGAATCCCCGCCCCGGCTCGCTCCCCACGTCTCGCCTTGGCCGCTCCTCGCTTCATGGTGATCTCCTTCCCGCCCTCACTCACAGCGCCTCCATCCTCGCCCTGGCAGCTCCGATGCCCCTGCTCTGGTGCTCCTTCTTACAGATGTGCAGCACCCAGATGACGCCGCTTCGCACGCAGTAAAAGGTGCGGAAGCCTCGCGTGCGGATCTCGTACAGCCCGTGGTTGTTGGCCCCCTTGATGGCCTTCATCGAAATCGGCGCGTGGACGCCATGCGCGCGGAGCGCTTCGATGTCCCCGGCTACGAGCGCGCGCTCCCGCTCGGGCATATCGGCAAGGAAGTCAGCAGGCTGAGACCGGCCGGCGCTCGTTGCGTAGAGCCGAAGATCGAGCACAGGCGAACATAGCATGCGCGGTATGTAGCGAATAGGACTATCATTCCGGCCAGGTTGCGTCGGGTCTGCGACGAAGAGGCGCGCTAAACCGTAACGCTACCGGGCGGTCGCGAGGCTGAGCCCCGGTCTTTCGCGCCCCGGGGTCGGCGCGCGGCGACGGGGCCTTCAGCAACGTGCTCTGTTCATGAGCCGCGGAGGGCGTCGGCGGCGGTGCGGGGCTTGCAAAGACCTCATCCCTCGCGCCGAGGCGCGAGCTGACCCTTTCTGATGGGAGCTGCCATGCTGGCCTGGAGCTCGAAGCTCGCGACGGGAGTGCCGGACATCGATGCCCAGCACCAGGAGCTCTTCCGGCGGGCGCACGCCGCCGACGCGGCGCTGGGTGACGGCCGCTTCGGTGCCGAGACGACGGAGCTGCTGGGCTACCTCGCGGACTACTGCGCCACCCACTTCGACATGGAGCGGCGCCTCATGGCGCGCGCCGGCTTTCCTCGCCAGGCGGAGCACGCGGCCGAGCATGCCTGGTTCACCCTGGCGCTGCGCTCGCTCTCGCGCGACCTCGCGCTCGGCAAGACCGAGGGGCTCGCGATGCGCCTCAACGAGCTCGTCCTCTCCTGGCTGGTGAAGCACATCGACTCCACCGACAAACAGCTCGCAGCCTACCTGGTCGCCTGCAGGTCGGTGGGCGGGGAGGTGCGCTGACATGTTCGCCTGGGACCCAGAGCTCGAGACGGGGATCCCCACCGTCGATGCGCAGCACCGCGCCATCTTCGAGGCGGTAGAGGGGTGCGAGGAGGCGATGCGAACCGGGTTGGAGGGTGGGCGGGTCGAGGAGACGTTCGCCCATCTTCACGAGTACGTGGCGTTGCACTTCGCGGCCGAGGAGCGGCTCATGCGGGACGTCCGCTACCCGGGCCTCGCGAGCCAGGTCCGCGAGCACCGCGAGTTCTCCCAGCGCCTCCAGCTCCTCGTGCCGCTGTGGGACTCGGAAGGGGACTCCGTCGTCGTCCGCGGCGTCCTGCTCAGCTTCTTGCGAGCCTGGCTGGTGGATCACCTGAGCACGAGCGACCGGCTTCTGGCGACCTATCTGGCGGAGCCGGCCGGGCGCCTGCGTACCAGGCGCGCCGGCTGAGAGCTGAACGCGGGGGCAGCGCTCCGACTCCGGTCGCGAGCGCACTGCTGCGCGCGCGCGCGGTGCGCCCGCCACCCGAAGGAAGAGTCTCCCCGGGCGCGCCGACTCGAGCCCTCTCCTTCGAGCTCGAGCCGGCCGCGAGCGCTATCAGGCTCGCGCCTGCGGAGCGCGTCGCCGGGAGGACAGGTGCGCCATGGGAGGCTTCGAGCTCATCCCCGGGCTCTGGGGCGAAGGAGCGGCCCCGAGCCTCGGTCCCTCCTCCAGCCGGAAGGTGCGGACCATCGCGGCCAAAGCCTCGGATTGACCTGCCAGCTCGGCCGCGGCCGACGAGGCCTCCTCGGAGGAGGCTGCGTTCTGCTGGGTCACCTGGTCCATCTGCCCGACGGCGGTGGTGATCTGTGCCAGCCCGCCGGCCTGCTCCTTCGAGGACGCGCTGATCTCCTCGACGATGCCGGCCACGCCGGAGATGGCGGAGGTGATCTCGGAGAGCTTCGTCCCCACCTCGAGGGCGGTCGCCTCCCCTTCTCCGGCCTGCCTCACCGACTCACGGATGAGCTCCTCGGTCTTGGTGGCCGCCTCCTTGGCGCGCAGCGCGAGCGAGCGCACCTCTTCCGCCACCACCGCGAACCCGCGGCCGGCCTCGCCCGCCCGGGCGGCCTCCACCGCGGCATTCAGCGCGAGGAGGTTCGTCTGGAAGGCGATCTCGTTGATGTCCTTGATGATGGCCGAGGTGCTCTCGGCGGCTGCCTTCACCTTCGACATGGCGCCGCTCATCCGCTCCATGGAGGCGCCGCCGGCCTCCGCGGCCTTGTGCGCCGTGTGGGTGAGCGCGTTGGCCTGCGCGGCGTTGGCAGCCGCGCCCTTCGTCGCGGCCGCCAGGGACTCCAGCTGGGAGCTCGTCTCCTCGAGCGAGCTCGCCTGCTCGGAGGCGCCGCTCGCGACCGACTGGCTGGCGGAGGCGATCTGCCCCGCGGCCGAGGAGACCTCGCCCACCGCCTGGGAGACCTGGGACAGCGCGCCATGGAGCGCGTCGGCCGCCGCGTTGACGGTGACCTTCATCTGGTCGAACGCGCCCAGGTAGGAGCCCGTCATGCGCAGGGAGAGGTCACGCGCAGCCACGCCCGAGAGCACGCTCACGGTCTCCTTCATCGGGGCCACGTTGGCGTCCAGCATGCCGTGCACGCCCTCCAGCACCCGCCGGTAGTCGCCCTGGTGACGCGTCACGTCCGCCCGCTCCGAGAGCCGTCCTTCCGCGGCGGCGTTCGCCAGCATCCGCGCGTCGTCGAGGAGCGACTGGAGGGCTCCGATACAGGTGTTGAGGTTTTCCTTGATGGCGTTGAAGTCGCCCAGGTACGCCTCGGTGATCTTCGGGGGGAGGTCGCCCTTCGAGATCCGGTCCACGTAGCTGGCGGTGGTCTCGATGGGCTTCTTGAACGCCTCCATGGTGGCGTTCATCCCCTCGACGATGCCCCGGAACTCGAAGTTCACGGCTGCGGCGTCGCCTCTCACCGAGAGGTTTCCCGCTTGCACCGCCGTCGTCAGCCGGGCGGCTTCGCGCGTGAGGACGCTTACGATGCCAGCCGTGAAGCGGGACAGGACGAGCGCCACCCCGACGAGAAGCGCGGCGATGAGGGCGACGAGAACGGCCTGCAGCAGCACCGCCGACGCCACCGCGTCCTCGGCGGCCTTCCGCTCCTCGACCGCATGCGAATTCGTGAGCTCCTGGATGCCGTCGATGGGCTTCTGGGCCTCGATGACGAGCTTGCGCGCGGAATCCCAGGCGCCGAACATCTTCGCCTCGACGGCAAGGACCTCCGGTGACGAGGCGCCACGCGCGGCCACCAGGCGATCGCGCTCCTCCGACAGCTCCCCGATGCGATCCACCTCCGCGCGCCAGCGGGCGACCACGCTCTGCCAGGTCGCGTACATGGAGAGCGCCTTGTTACTGTGGGGGACGCCCTTCCATTTCCTGCCTGCGTCCTCGAGCGCCCTCCAGGACGCCTGGAGAATGGACCGCTGCTCCGCTGCAAACCCACCGGTGGCCTTGAACACGAAGAGCGCGTTCACCCTCCTCATCACCTGGTTCATCTCGGCCGTGATCGCGCCCAGCGCCTCGATGCTCGGGACCTTCTGATTGGCGATCCGGTCGAGGTGCGTCGAGACCTGGGTCACGCCCCGGTACGACATTGCGCCCTGGACCAGCGAGAGGGCGAGCGCAACCGCGAACGCCGCGAAGATCTTCCCGCCCAGCTTCATCCTGCTCAGCATGTGCTCCCCTTCCGGCGCCGCCGGTCCTGGTGACCGCGAGCAACTATGCGCGCTTCGTGCCCACCGTGGACCCTGCGGGCGTTTCACGGAAGGGCGAATACGAAGGGGAGAATCACGCCAGGGGGCTGTGCTTTTCATCCGCGCGCGAAACGCACGTCGCGCCCTCTTGCAGGGGGAAGATGCGGGTTTACTCTTACCCGGGGGCGCGGTGGACCCGGGTGCCTGGGAGGGCGAGGTGACGGAAGTCTTCTCGAAGCACCTTCAGACGTCGGGCGCGCTCACGACCTCGGCAACCCCGCCCTGCAGTTCCTTGGTGCGCGGGAGCACGAGGTTGAGGAGGATGCCCACGTAGGTGGCGAGGGGCATCTCGGAGAGCTCCACCGGGCCCACGTGGATCTTCGCGCCGCCGATCCCGATGACGAGGATGACCGAGGCGATGATGAGATTTCGCTTCTGCGAGAAGTCGATACCCGCTTCCACCAGCATCCGGATGCCAGCCGAAGCGATGATCCCGAAGAGCAGGATGGCGATGCCGCCCATGACCTGCACCGGGATGGAGCGGATGAGCGCGCCCACCTGGGGAAGGAACGACATCACGATGGCAATGACGGCCGCGCCGCCGATGACCCAGACGCTGAAGACGCGCGTGATGGCCATCACGCCGATGTTCTCGCCGTAAGTGGTGTTGGGGGGGCCTCCGATGAACCCGGCGAAGGCGGTGGCGACCCCGTCGCCCGCCAGCGAGCGGTGTAGCCCGGGGTCCTTCAGGAAGTCTCGCCCGACCACGTTGTTCGTCACGATGAGGTGGCCGATGTGCTCCGTGATCACGACCAGCGAGATGGGCGCCATCATGAGGATGGCGGAGGCGCTGAAGCGCGGGAACACGAAGGGCGGGACCGCGAACGGAGCGGCGTGGCGCACGCCGGAGAAGTCCACCTGCCCGAAGGCGAAGGCGACGAGATAGCCGCCCAGGATCCCGATGAGAATGGGGATGACGCCCAGGAAGCCGCGGAAGAAGACCGCCGCCAGGATGGCGATGGCGAGCGAGGCCATGGCGACCCCGAAGAACTCCGGGTGGTAGGCGGAGGTGGCGCCCTTCGTCGCCATGCCCACCGCGACGCCGGCGAGCCCGAGCCCGATCACCATCACCACCGACCCGATCACCACGGGTGGCAGGATGAAGTCGATCCAGCCCGAGCCGAAGCGGGCGATGATCCCCGCCACCACGAGGTAGATCAGCCCAACCACGACGCAGCCGCCCATGGCGAGCCCGATCTTCTCGGCGCTTCCCACCTGCCCCGGGGTCGCGCCGATGATGGAGGCCATGGCAGCGATGAAGGCGAAGGACGAGCCGAGATAGGCCGGCACCTTTCCCTTGGTGACGAGGATGTAGAGGAGGGTGCCGACCCCGCTCGAGAAGAGCGTCACGCTCGTGTCGAGGCCGACGAGGTACGGCACGAGCACCGTCGCCCCGAACATCGCGAAGAGGTGCTGGAGGCTCAGCGGGATGGACGTGAGGAGGGGCAACCTTTCGCCAACGTCCACCGTGCGGTCGAGGGTCATGAGGCGGTCTCTTATTCGCCTCCTCTGACAGCGAGGGCTCCTCGACCCGCCGCGTGTCCCGCGGTACGCTCGTCGGCGCATGGATCCCGACGTCCGCCAGCTCGCCGCACGCTTCCTCGACTTCGTCTACAAGGCCACGCGACTGCCCATGATCGTGTGCGACGAAGGTGGGAGGATCGTCTGTGCGGTCGACAGGTCGCGCATCGGGGTGGAGCACGCGGGGGCGCAGCGCATCCTTCGCGGCGAGGCGAGCGAGGTGTTCGTCACGGCGGAAGATGCGGCGCGCGACCCCACGATGAAGGAAGGTTGCAACGTCCCCATCACCATCGAAGGCAAGCGGGTGGGCACCTTCGGGCTCGCCGGTCCGCTCGAGGTGGCCCAGCCGGTGACGCGCATCTCGGCCGCCATGCTTGTGTCGTGGGTGGACGAGCGGCGGCGGCAAGAGGCGCTGTCGGCGGCAGCTTCGCGGGTGCTGGAGGGCGTGAAGCACGTCTCCGCCCGGGTGGCCAGCGTCTCCGGGGAAGCAGCCGAGGTGGAAGGCCTCATGGTGGCCGCGACCTCCGAGGCGCGCACCAAGATCGAGCGCAGCCATCAGATCGTCCGCTCGGTGGGCGACATCGCGCAGAAGAGCCGCATCCTCAGCATCAACGGCTCGGTGGAGGCGTCGCGCGCGGGCGAGCTCGGGCGCGCCTTCGCGGTCGTTGCCCGCGAGATGCTGGCGCTGGCGCAGGACGCGCGAGGCGCGGCGAACGGCATCCAGACTACGCTGGGCGAGGTGGAGGCCGCCGTCGGCCGCCTCGAGGGCGCGATGAAACGCTCGTCCGCGCTGGCGCGCAGCCAGACGGACGCCCTGACGGACGTGCAGGGCGTCGTGAACGAGCTTCAGAAGGCTGTGGCGGAGCTGGCTCGGGGAAGCGGCGCCCGGGCCAGCCCGTGAGCTCAGCTCACCCCTGCTTGGCCGCCAGCAGCGCGTTCACCTTGCCCATGATCTCGAAGGCGTCGCCGATGTAGACCACGTCGGCTTTTCCACGCGCCCAGCCGCAGTTCGCGTCCATGTTGATCGCCCGCCGTTCATTGATGAATCGCCAGCCGACCACGTGCGGTTCCTCGCCGTGGCCGCAGGTGGCGAGCCCCTTGGGATGGCGCGGCGTCGCCCCGGTCTGGCCGACCTGGTTCATGTGCGTCATGAACTTGAAGACCTCGTTCCCTTCGCCAGAGAGGTCTACCAGCGACTTGGACGACCCGAGGGACGCCTTGGC
>JBBQEB010000090.1:0-15359 GCA_038320275.1 Myxococcales bacterium
CAGAGCGAGGGGCCAAATGCGCCTCTACCGAGGGCTGAAGGAACGCTACCGGCCCGACAAGGTCGTCTCGCCGCCGCGGCAGCGGCTCTACGGGACCGATTTCACGGACTGTCCACTGACCGCGCTGCGGTACGCTCACGCGCGGCGCGGCACCGTGATCGTCCTCTACATCCAGCCTGATAAACTCAGGCTCACCCAGGAGTTCTGGCTCGGCATGCGCGCCAAGCGCTTCAAGGCCTGGGGCAAGTTCGATGCGTTCATCACCGCAGTCTTGCCCGCGAAAGATCTCCGCGCGCTCATCCGGGTCAAGGGCGTGGCCAACGCTGGCGACGAGTATCAGGCCCTGGAGCTCAGGAGGAGGATCCAGGAGCTGATCGGCAGCGCCGGGACCGAGCCCGGTTCGCCAGCGAGCCGAGCTGAAGGCCGTTAGGATCGGAGATGAGCCCCGCTCCGAGAAGGTGCTTCGTGGTCCTTCGCCCGACGTCGCTGATGGCGAGCGCCTCGGCGACCGTGGATGGCTGGAGAGCGACGAGCGCCTCGCATGCCGCCCGTCGCAGACCGGGAAGACCGGCGAGGAGGGGCAGAGTGATCCGGAGGCCCGTCGTCATTCGTCGCTGGCTGTCGGTGAGGTCGCCAGTGACCCCGTTCAGCCACCCGATCGTCGCGTCGTCGAGGAGCGTCTGGTTCGGGAACGTCACGCGGAACGTCGCGACGCGATCCTCGAACACCGGGGGCGTCATGCCTGCCTGCCGCAGCGCCGCCACCATGGCGCCGATGCCGGAGCCGCGGTTCTCACAGACGGCAAATCGCTCGCCCGGGACCGCGACGTCCTCCAGCAGCTTCATCAGCACCTGATTCCTGGCTGACGAGACGCCCTCTTCCCCGAGCTGTTCCCAGTCTCGGCAACTTCGCCGCGTTCCTCCCTTGGGGGGAAAGGGACCGTCCCTCATCGGTGGGTAAGTAAAGAAAAAACCCCCGGTCGAAACCGGGGGTTAGATGGAGCGGGAAAAGGGATTTGAACCCTCGACCCTCGCCTTGGCAAGGCGATGCTCTACCGCTGAGCTATTCCCGCAAAATCGCTCGAAGGGCGCGTTTATAGGGGCGCTCGGCGCTGCCTGTCAAGGGCGCTCCGCGGCTCTCCGCCGGGCCTCCACCGCGATCTCCCGGAGGAGGTACAGCACGATCGCGACGTTCAGCGCGGCCACCGCCACGCGCCAGGCGGAGCCTCGCCTCGCGATCTCCCTCACCTCGAGCGGCAGCGGCAGGGAGGTGGCTGCGACCACCAGCCACGGGCCCCAGCGATAGCCGCGCCAGAGGCTCCAGCCCTCCACCGCCGACAGCGCGGCGTCGAGCGTGAGGCCGATGCGCAGCACGTGGACGGCGCGCTCGCTCACCAGCGCCGCCAGGGCGCGCCCCGCGACGATGCTCCAGCGGCTGAGGACGTTCTCCCGGAGCTGATGGGCCAGCTCGCGCAGGGTGGCGAGCTCGCCGGTGGCGGCGAGGATGACGAGGCCGAGCGCGAGGCCGAGCTCGACCACGGTCTTCACCGCCTTGTAGGCGACGATGAGCCGGACCCCGAGATCGTTCCTCGCCCTCTGCTTCACCACCGGCAGACCGGTCGCTTGCTCCGATTCCATGCATGACCTCTTCCCGTGCCCAGGGCCGGAGCGGCCCCCTTGCCCTCCTTCAGCACGTCACGGTCGTCGTCGGGCCACCAAGCTGTCGAGGTCGGCGCTGCAAATCGTCGCAGTCGATCGCGCGCGACGTGGGGCGCAGGCCCATCATGCCCGTGTCTTCCTCCGCGCGCCGCCCTACACGAGTGGTTCACCACACGAGGCGGACCCCATGAGCTTCAGCGACACCTTCAAGAAGAACCCCGAGAAGCACGTCGACACTCCGGCGCAGGCCGAAGCGCGCACCGCGGCGGCGGCGGACGTGAAGTCGAAGACGGACGCCAAGACCGCGCGTGACGCGACGCTCCGGACCGCAAAGGAAAGCGCCGACGCTGCCAAGGAGGCCGGCGCGAAGGCGAAGTGACGGGCGGCTGACGTGAGCATCGCCGCGCCGCCTGCTCGGGGCGGCTGACGTGAGCGTCGCGGACAACGCGGCATCCCGGCGGGGCCGACGTGAGCCCCGCGGGCAACGCAGTATTGCGGGGTGACTGCCACGAGCCTCGCTGCATCGCGAGGTAGCTAACGCGAGCCTGGCGGGCAGCGTGGCCCTGTCCTGGCCCTGATCAACAGTCTGGCGCAGGCGATCTCACTCTTTCTCGTGGCCGGAACGAGCCCGGGTCTTCTTCCGCGCCGCCCCCGGCCGGCGGCGGGGCGGCTCGGGAGCGGGTCCCTTCCGTCGAGTGCCGGTGGCTCTGCCAGGCGGGCTTGAAGCCCGGCCCGCGCGCACCGCCACCGGGGCATCACCACCGGCGAGCTCGATGCCGAAGAGGTCCGCCAGCTCGCCGTTCCCGAGCGCTCCGCTGGCGGAGCAGGCTGGCGCGCCCACCGCCGTCAGCGCCGCCCCGTCGAGGGCCGCCGCGGCCAGCTCCGCGCCGTCGACGCCGCGCAGGGTGAAGAGGAGCTCGGGGGCCTCGTCGAGCCGGGCACCCACCCCGTAGAGCACGGCCGCGAGGTGCTTGCACAGCCGGGCGCCGTCCGGGCACGAGCACTCCAGGTGGATCTCGCGCGTGGCCGGGAAGAGCCCGCGCTCGCGATGGCAGAGCTTCGCCATCACGGCATCCGACAGCTTTCCGGAGAGGAGCTCGACCACCGTGCCGACCTGGCCAGCGCATTCCTTCCGGACGGCCTTCCACCGGGAGACGGCGAGCGGCACGACGGCCACCATCACCTCGTAGACCTCGCTCCCGCAGACGAGCGCCCGCACCTCGCCCCGCGCGATCTGGAGATCGATGACCGAGCCGCCGCGCACGTAGCTGCGGCCGCGCGGCAGGCGCGTCGCATAGTCCGCGAACGATTCGAGGTGCTCGCACCACGCCTTGCCCCAGACGGTCGTCGCGATGGGGGCGCGCGGCGCGAGCACCACCGGGGCGGGCGCGCCGCCTTTCTTGCGGAGCTGCGCGAGCTTCTGCTTCGCCTTTGCGTGCCGCTGGGCGGCGGAGACGTAAGGGGGATAGCCGCCATCGTATCCGTAACGCACGCTGCTCTCCTCCGTCACGCGTCCGCGGTGGCGCTCGCGAGGTCCAGCGAGACGAGCTTCAGGAGCTCCTTCTCGCCGAGCTCGGTGAGCCGCACCTCGCCGCCACCTTCTACCAGATCGCGCGCGAGCGTCGCCTTGCTCTCCAGCAGCGCGTCGATGCGCTCCTCCACCGTCCCGCGGCAGACGAGCTTGTGCACCAGCACCGGCCGCCGCTGTCCGATGCGAAAGGCGCGGTCGGTGGCCTGGTTCTCGACGGCCGGGTTCCACCAACGGTCGAAGTGGATCACGTGCGAGGCCGCGGTGAGGTTGAGCCCGGTGCCACCGGCCTTGAGCGACAGCACGAAGAAGGGCACCGCCTCGTCCTCCTGGAAGCGGCGGACCAAAATCTGCCGCGCCTTCACCGCGGTGGCGCCGGACAGGACCAGCCCCGGCCGGCCGAAGAGGCCGCCCAGGTAACGCGCCAGCGGCTCCGTCAGCTCCCGGAACTGGGTGAAGACGAGCGCCTTCTCGCCGCGAGAGGCGACCACGTCGGCGATCTCCGCCAGGCGCGCGAACTTGCCGCTCTCGGCGGGCGCATAGGCTCCATCGCCGGTCCACTGGGAGGGGTGGTTGCAGAGCTGCTTGAATCGCAGGAGGTACGACAGCACGACCCCGCGCCGCTTCATCCCGGCCTGGCCCCCAGGGGCCTGGAGCTCGCTCGCGAGCCCCTCCACCGCCTCCTGGTACAGCGCCGCCTGCCGCTTGGTGAGGGAGCAGTACGCCTTCACCTCCGTCTTGCCGGGGAGATCGTCGATGACGGACCGGTCGGTCTTGAGCCGCCGCAGGATGTACGGCCGCACCAGCTCCCGCAGCGCCGCGTAGGGTGCGGGGCCACCGCTCGCCGGCCCGTGGCCGTCGGCCTCCTCGGCGGCGCGCTCCGCCCCCTTCACGAAGAGGCCAAAGGCCTTCGCGCTGCCGAGCAGGCCCGGGCTGAGGAAGTCGAAGATGGACCAGAGGTCACCGACCCGGTTCTCCACCGGAGTGCCGGTGAGCGCGACCCGCACCCGCGCCCGGAGCGCCTTCACGGCGCGCGTCTGCCGCGCGCCTGGATTCTTGAGCGCCTGCGCCTCGTCCACCACCGCCAGCCCGAAGCGGACCGCCGCCAGCCAGGGGAAGCGGGCCACCGAGCCGTAGGTGACGGCGACGAGGTCGTACCCTGCGAGCGCGTCGGCGCTCAGCCCGGCGAGCTCCTGACGCGTTGTCGCCGAAGGGTGCGCGACGAGCAGCCGCAGCGACGGCGCGAAGCGCTCCGCCTCGGCCTTCCAGTTGGCGAGGAGCGACGCGGGGACCACCAGGAGGTGCGGGCCGGGGAGCGCTCCGCTCCGCTTCAGGAGCAAGAGGAGCGCGAGGACCTGCACGGTCTTGCCGAGCCCCATGTCGTCGGCGAGGCAGCCGCCCAGCCCGAGCCGCGCCAGGGTGAGGAGCCAGCGCAC
Source organism: Myxococcales bacterium (assembly GCA_038320275.1). Classification (GTDB taxonomy): domain Bacteria; phylum Myxococcota; class Myxococcia; order Myxococcales; family Anaeromyxobacteraceae; genus Anaeromyxobacter_A. The sequence continues at coordinate 4,623 of JBBQEB010000090.1, forward strand.
GCCATCCCTCTGGTACGGCCGCAGCGTGGCGCGGAGGAGCGTTCCGGGCTCGGACTCCGCGTCGCCCCGGGGCCCTCGCAGCGCGGCGAGCGCATCGGCGAGCCACGGCCCAGGCTCGACCCCGAGCCAGGCGCGCTCGTCCTCGACGCCGGGAAGACCGTCGTCACCGGGGAGCCGGGCGCCGGCCGCGAGCCGCATCGCCTCCGCGAATGGGATCCCGTCCGACGCGGAGCGCTCCGCCTCCTGCCAAAGCTGGAGGAGCAGGTCGAGCTTCTCCCGATCCACCTCTACCCATTTGCCCTTCAGGAGCCGCAAGCCGTCGCCGCCCTCGCGCAGCGCGCGCAGCTCCTCGGCGCTGACCGGCTCGCCCTCCAGCGTGAGCCCAACCGTGAAGTCGAGCAGGGCGTCCGCGCCGAGACCTGCGGGCTTCCCCGAGCCGAGCTTCACCGTCACCCGTGGGCGCGGCGCGCGGCCGCGGCTCCACCAGCCGGGCACGCGCACCACCACGCCGCTCTCTTCCAGCCTCGGCAGCTCCCGCAGGAACCGGAGCGCCTCGTCCGCCGTCCACGCTTGCGGCGCGAAGAGGGCCCCCGCGTCGGCGAGGGACTTCACCAGGGCGCTCTGTCGTGAGGCGCGCTCCACGGGCGTGAGCAGCGCCAGGAGGCGCTTGCGGTCGGCGGCGGTCGCGGCGGCCCGGACGGCGTCGCCCAGCGGCCGATGCTGCGGCGTACCGTTGGCGCCGAGCCCGGTGGTGTAGGTGGCAAGGAAGGCGAATGGCCGTTCCGGGTCGCGCCTGTTCTCCGCGAGGTGAAGGTGGACGCGGCCGACCAGGTTCCAGGCGGCGCCGTGCTGACCGAGCCATGCCTCGACCGTGCCCTCGAAGGCCGCCATCTCCGCCCGCCAGGCCGCGAGCGCCTCCGAGAAGAGCGCCGTCAGCACGTCGAGCGAGAGGTACTCGGCGCCGGGCAGGGGAGGGGCGGCGAGGAGCAACTGCGCGAGCGCGGCGGAGGGCGCTCGAACCTCGGCGCGTTCCCGCAGGCTCTCGAGGTCAGGCACGGCGCATACCGCCGACATCACCTCGCGCCCCAGCTCGCGCCAGAAGGCCAAGGCCGGCGTCAGCGCGGCGTGCGCCTCGGCGGTGCCGAGGTGGAGCAGGCCCTGGCCCGCGCCGCGCTCGAAGGCGGCGGCGATGCCCGGGGCCGCCTCGCCTTCCAGCGCAGGCTCGCCAGCCCCGGCAGGCCGCAGCAGGAGGTGACCAGACGGGGAGAGCGCGAGGCAGAGCGGTGAGCCCACGCGCGAAACCTACCCCGGACCACGCGGCGCGACCGCCCTTCCGGAAAGGCTTCGCCCCGGCCCTGCGCACGCACCGTTCGACGTGCCAAGTGAACCGCGCCTGAACGGCAGAGCGTGAACGCGCCGGAGGTGGCTCGTGACGAGCTTCCCTCGGCAGGTTACGGGCGCGGCCCTCCTCCGATCAGCGGTGGTGCGGCGTAGGCGCGGAGGCATGTCCGCCGCCGCCTCGGTACCCGCCGCCGCGCGCGCCCGGCGCTGGAGCGTAACGGGGTCCGTAGCCGCCTCGGTATCCGCCGCCATACCCGCCGCGGTAGCCGCCGCCGTACCAGTTCCGGTAGCCGCCGTACCCGCCGCGGTAGGGTCCGCCCCACCCCGCCCAGCGAGTGCCCCAGCCGCCGCCGTACCAGCCGAAGCGGGCGTAGCCGTAGGAGCCGAAATACGGTTGCGGTCCGTAGCCCCACAGCCAGGGCGCGACCACCCAGCTCCAGCCCAGCGCGGGGCCATACACGTACATGTACGGCTCGCCGATGGTGCCGGCGGGGAAGGACGCGTAGGACTCGCCGTACGGCATCCAGATCCAGCCGTACTGGTCCGTGTACACCCACTGCCCACCGGGTGACGCCGCCGGAGCCCGCGAGTCGACGCCAGCAGACGGCGCTCGAGCCTGCGGCGGCGGGGAGGTGATGGGCGGTGTCGCCCGCTCCGGCTCGGCCTCTCCTGCTGCGAAGGGCGTCGCAGGGGTGCTCCCCATGCCCGCTTCGTCCGGTAGGGTGGGCGCGTTGGCTTGGGCGCGCGCGAACGGGGGCGCCAGGGCGAGGACGGTGAGGAGCGGCAGGGCTGCGCTACGAAGTGCGGAAGTGTGGGTCGTCACGGCGAACCTCTCTTCAGCATCATAGTACCTCCCCAGGCGTTCGTCCCGAGGCGGCCTTCCAGGAAGGCGCCGATTCGCTCGTCAGGTCGAGCTGGCGAGCCCCACGCCGGAGGCCTCGGCCGGGGCGGGCCCGGCGAGCTCACAGCGGAGCCCGCTTGGTCTGAGCCCGTCGCCAGGCACACGATGCCGTCGGCATCGGCAGGCAGCGTGCGCCGCAGCAGGGATCCCATCGAGCGGTCTCCGGTATCACGGCTCTGCGCTCCCCCGCACCGTGAAGCGTGCGCTCGCGAGCGGCGCCGCTCCCGCCGGTTCCCAGAGCTCCACCCGGTGCGCGCCGGGACGGGCCGGTAGCCGCTCCACGAAGGGCGGCTCGAGCGGGAGGACGAGCCCATCGTCGGTGCGGGCCTCCAGCCGGCGCGTCCCCGCGGGCGCGCGCACGCGCAGCGGGATGGCCTGCGCCTCGCCGGGGATCCCCGCCTCGAGGAGGTACGCGTCTCCATCGCCCGGGAGGAGGATGCGCGCCTCCTGGCCGGGGTCGCCGCGCGGCTCGGCCCGCTGGGCGGCATCCTCGAACCAAGGCCCGGCCTCCAGCCCTTCCGCGCGCGCCCAGGCATAGAAGGCGGGACCCACGTCGAGCACCGGCGCGCCAGCCGCTCCGCCGGACGGGTGACCCTGCCCCCCGCTCGCGAGCCTGCGGTGCATGGGGCAGCTCTCCGTGGGCGCCGTGCCGGGCAGGAAGCGCTCCTGCACCGCGGAGGGACAGGACGGGCCCGCGAGCCGACCCGAGACGGCGCACACCCCCGCGCGCTCGAAGTGGCCGGGAAGGACGAGCGGCCTGGGGGTGATCCCGCGCATGGCGCGCGACATGAGCCGCCCGAAGATGGGCGCCGCGCCGGCGATGCCCGAGAGGCCGTGCATGGGCCGGCCGTCGAAGTTTCCCGCCCAGACCGCGACCGTGCGCTCGGCGGTGAAGCCCACCGTCCAGATGTCCACCGAGGCGCGACTGGTGCCGGTCTTGGCCGCGACGGGGAAAGGGAGCCGCAGGGCGTTGTCGGAGCCGAACGCCGGAGCGCGAGCGACCTCGTCGGAGAGGATGTCGGTGAGGAGCTCGACGGCGGGCGCTGGCAGGAAGCGGCGCGGCGCGAGCTCCGCGGGGACGGGCAGCGGCCGCCCCGCGGCGTCGCGCGCGCCGCGGATCTCCACCAGCCCCTCCACGACGCCCCCGCGCGCGAGCCCGCGATAAGCGCGGGCGAGCTCGCGCAGGGACACGTCGCCGTTCCCGAGCACGATGCCCACCCCGTAGTGCGAGGCGTCGCGGTCGAGCGACGCGAAGCCCGCCGCGCGCAGCGTGCGGAGCACCTCGCCGGGCCCGAGCGCGTCGGCGAGCGCCACCGCCGGCACGTTGTAGCTGTTGGCGAGGGCGGCGCGGAGCCGAACCGGGCCGTGCACCCGCCGGTCGTAGTTGCGCGGCACGTAGTCGCCGGCCGGCGTGGCGAGGTGGACCTCGAGGTCGGAGAGGAGCGTCGCCGGGGTGCGCCCGCGGGCGAGGGCGAGCCCGTAGGCGAAGGGCTTGAGCGCGCTGCCCGGCTGGCGCAGCCCGCGCACGCCGTCGTTCTGCCCCAGGCGTTCGGCGTCGAGGAAGTCGGCGGAGCCCACGTACGCGAGCACCTCGCCCGTCGCGTTGTCCACCACGACGGCGGCCGCCTGCTCCACGCGCCCGCGGGCCAGCTCCCGCCGGAGCAGCCCCTCGGCGTCCGCCTGCAGCCCGGCGTCGATGCTCGTCTCCACCGTGGCGGCGCCCTGAAGCCCGAGGCGCGGCAGGTCGTGGAGCAGCGCCTCCACGAGGTGCGGCGCACCGAAGGCTCCGGAGGGTGGGGCGAGATCGAAGGGCGCCTCCGCGGCCACCCGGGCCTCCACCGCTCCCAGGAAGCCGGCGGCGACCATCCGCCGCAGGACCTGCGCCGCCCCGGCGCGCGCCGCGTCGGGATGCCGCGCGGGATCGAGCCGGGCGGGCGAACGCGCCATGCTGGCGAGGAGGGCGGCTTGACCGGCCGAGAGCGACCGGGCGGGCCTCCCGAAGTAGCGCTGGGCCGCCGCCTCGACGCCGTACAGATCTCGCCCGAGCGCCACCCGGTCGAGATAGCCGCGGAGGATCGCCTCGCGCGGTAGATTCACGGTCAGTCGCACCGCCCAGAGCGCCTCCTGGAGCTTGCCGGCCAGCGACCGCCGCCGAGGGACGAGCTGCCGCGCGAGCTGGGCGGTGAGGGTCGACGCGCCGCTCACGATCCGGCGGGCGCGGAGGTTCTGCAGCGCGGCGCGGGCGACGGCAAGCGGGTCGACGCCCGGATGGAGCCCGAAGCGCCGGTCCTCCGCCGCGAGGAAGGCGGCTCGCACCAGCGGTGGCACCGGCTCGTGGGCGGGGAGCCCCAGGCTGCGGCCGTCGCCGCGCGAGAGCACCTCGCGCAGGAGACCTCCGTCGCGGTCGACGAACCGGATCGACGCCGCTGGCCTCCCGTCGAGCAGTCCCCGAGGGAGCGGAAGCAGGGCGAAGCCGAGCGCGGCGGCGAGCGCGAGCCCCGAGGCGAGGGCGGCCGCGCGGCCGGCGCGGCGGAGCCTGGCCGCCATCATGGGCCGCACGCGCTCACCGCGCCGACACCGGGACCGCGTCCAGCACGGCGAAGCTCCCGCCGCTGGAGCGGCCGAAGACCTCCGGCGCGTACATCTCCTCGGCGCGCGCCGGGACGAGGAGGAAGGTCCCGGGGGTGGTGGCGCGCGCGACGAAGCTCGCCACGTGCACGCCGGGCGGCAGCGCGTCGGCGAAGAGGAGCACCCGGTCGTCGCGGATCTCGGTCCGGTCGAACGGGCTCCAGAACGACGCCTCCCAGGGGGAAGCGTCCTCGGGCTTGGAGAGGTCGCCCGCGGATTCGTAGGCGTATCCGGGCCCGCCCGCCTCCTCGGGGCCACCGCTCAGGGTGGCGGTGCTCGCGAGCGAGGTGTCCACCGCCTCCAGCCCGCTCGGGAGCGGCACCTCCACGGCGACGAAGTTACGCGCCATGTGGCTCGCCACCCGCACCCGCACCCGCAGGAGCTCGCCGGCCCGGACGGCCCGCACCTGGCCGCCGCCGGCGTACGGCTCGAGCCACCGCTGCACCGTGAGGCCGCGCTCGAGCGGCTCCTGGGGTGGAACGGAGGGGGCATAGCGGAGGAGGACGCCGTAGGAGAGGATCCCCGCGCTCCCGTCGCGCAGGATGTCGAGCGGCAGCTTGCCGCCGGTCGGCAGCTGGGCCATGGGCAGCTCGCGCCGGACCACCGCCAGCGAGCGCCCCCGGAACGGCGCCTGGGCGATCTCCTTCCCACCGAGGGAGACGCGGCCCACGAAATCCGGCGTCTCTCGCTCGCGGGTGCGCACCACCTGGGTCAGCGCCATCAATGCCCAGGCAGACTCCTGCGTGTTGCGGAAGCTTCCGTCCGGCCTGCGCGCCCGCACCAGCCAGGCGGCGAGCTTCGGGACGTACGGGTGGTCCGGGGACACGGTGGCGAGGAGCTGCAGGACCATCGCGCTGGTGCGCGCGTCGGAGGACCAGGCAGCGGCATAGGTCCGGGCGTCAGCCTCCTGGAAGTGGACCTCCGAGGGCGACTCCACCGCGTGGGCGAGCAGCTCGGCGAGGAGCTGGCGCGCCTGGCCGCGATCGCCCCCGCCCGCGAACATGGCGTCCGCGAGCAGCGCCTGCCCGAAGAGCGGCATCGCGCCGCGCCGCGCGAAGAGCTCGCCGTAGGAGGAGGCGCGCGGGGCGCCGGTGCGGGCGAGCGCGTCGAGGGCGAAGGCGCGGGTGGCGTCATCGGGCGGCGCGCAGCCGAAGCCGCAGCGGGTGCACACGCCAGCCGCGACGACGTTGCCCAGGAAGGCCTGGCCGCGCGCGAGCGCCGCCCGGTCGACAGGATAGCCCACCTCGGCGGCGCGCCCGAGCGCGAGCACGGCGTAGGCCGAGCCGAGCTCGCTGGAGCAGCGGGAGCCGTCCCAGTAGCGGTAGCCCCCGTCCCCGTTCTGGAGGGCCTCGATGGCTCGCACGGTGCGGCGAACCACCTCGTCGGGCTGGCGGGCCTTCGAGATGGGCTGGGGACCCCCGCCGCCCAGGAGCTCCGCGAGCGGGTCGCCTTCGTGCGTCGCCTCGGCGCCGGGCGCCGGCAGGGAGACGCCGAAGGTGCCTCTCAGCTCCCGGAGCGCGATGAACGGCACCAGTCGCGACGAGAGCTGCTCCAGGCAACCGTACGGGTAGTCGACGAGCTGGCGCATGCCTTCGGCGAGCCCGCCGAGCGCGGTGGAGGCCATCGTCACCTCCAGCCCGCCCACGTCGCGCCGCACGCCGCCCGGTGGCACGAGCGCCTCGCGGCGGGCCCCGCGAGTGTCTCCGTACACCGCCACCGCCTCCATGCCCACCGGGAGCTTCACCGGGAGCCTCGCCTCGACCCCGTCTCGCTCGCCGCCCCCCGCCACCTGGAAGCGCAGCACCGCCTCGCCGGGAGCGTCCGCGCGGAACCGGAAGCGCACCTCGCGCGCCTTGCCGCCGTCGAGCGTCACCGCCTGCGTGGCGGGGCTCTCGAGGGCGAGCCCGCTCGCCTGCGCCGTCACCGACACCTGGCGCGGGGAGCCGGATGGAGCGTGCACCACCACCCCTGCCTCGAAGACGTCGCCCACCCGCGCCACCCGGGGGAGCGCGGGGAGCGCGAGGAGCGGCTTCGAGACGGTGATCGCGGAGCCGCCGCTGCCCGAGCGATCACCCTTCGTCAGGGCCACCGCCATCAGGCGGTAGGTGGTGAGGTTGTCGGGCAGGTGGAGCTCCACCTCGGCGCGGCCCGAGGCGTCGGTCACCACCTCCGGCAGGTAGAGCGCGGTCGTCTGGAACCGCGAGCGGAAGCCGGCGCCGGCCGCATCGGCACCGCCGCTGCCGCCTTCGGGGAAGCCCTTCTCGCCGTACAAGCGCCGCAGCACGAGGTGCGCGAGCGGCTCGCCCGTCCGCACCGAGAGGCCGCGCGGCGGGTGGATCATCGCGACCGGGTCGGGCACCTGGTAGCCGGTGAGGCGCAGCACGCCCTCGTCCACCGCCCAGACCGCCAACTCCGCCTTCGTCCCGTGCCCACGCCAGTCCTTCACCTGCACCCGCACGCGGACCTTCTCGCCCGGGCGAGCCACGGCTCGCTCCGGCGCGATCGCCACCTCGAGCCGCTTCCTCCGCTCTTCCACGTGGATCTGCGCGTAGCCGATGCGGACCGCCGGCCGGCCGGGATCGTTCCGCACGCCCGGCGAGCCCTCCCCCGGCACGCGCCCCCGCACGAGGACCACGCTCACGAAGACGTTGGGGATGGCCCTCGCGCCGAGCGGCACCTCGAGAGACGTCGCCGCGCCGGAGAGGTGCACCCTGCGCGCCGAGAGGACGCCCTCCCGCTCCACCGTGAGGAGCGCCTCGGCCTCGGGGTACGGGCTTTTCACCAGGATGCGGGCCGTCTCGCCCACGGCGTAGCGCTGCTTGTCGGAGACCAGATCGAGCCGGTCGGTGTCGTTCCGCTGCCAGGAGACCCAGCCGCCGCCCACCACGTAGAAGGGCATGCGCGTGGTCTGGGCGCGTCCGCGCCCGTCCCGCAGTCCCACCTCCACCACGTACAGTCCGGGGCGGTCCGGCCGGAAGGCGCAGGCCACGGGTCCCGGTGCGGAGACGAGCTCGCTGCTCCAGACGAGCTTCTCGAAGGGCTCGGTGAGGGTGCTCCAGCGGTCGCCCACGCCCTTCTTCCGGATCGAGCGCCATTCCCGGCGCTTCACCTGGAGCGCGAGCGGGACGCCGGCCTCGCGCGCTCCGCCGGGCGTGGCTGCCACGGCCTCCAGCACCACCTCCTTGCCGGCTTCGGCGAAGCTCGCCGACCGCCGCCGCACGCCGGCGTAGAGCGCAGCGGGATGGACCGTCACCGTGGCCCGGTTGGAGATGCGTTGCCGATCGACGTCCGCCACCTCCGCCTCCAGGGTGTACTCCCACGTGCGGCCAGCGGGCGCCTCGGCGACCCCCGCCTCGATGGCTGCGCCGCCCGTTGCGTCGGCCTCCCCGCTGCCACTCGCGAACACGCCAGCGGAGGGCGCGGGCGCCTCGTCGTCCCACCCCCAGCTTCCCACCCCGAAGCTGAAGCCGGCGTTTCCTGGCGGCTCGAAGGCCACGGTCGAGCGGTGCACCGTCCAGCGCACCGCCGCGCCAGACATGGCGCCGCCGAACAGGTAGCGCGCCAGCACGCGGCCGCGCAGCGGCTCCAGCGCGACGAGATCCTTCGTGGGAAGCTCCACGTCCACGCGGAACCGGGGCGAGCGGTACTCCTCCACGCGAAACGAGCCGTCGTGCTCCACCGGCCCCGAAGCCACCTTTCCGCGGGACGCGACGGTGAAGGTGCCGAGCGGCGCGTCGGGAGGAAGCTCCACGTCGGCGCTGAAGGTGCCGTAGGCGGTGGTGGCGACGGGCCGCTCCAGGAGCTTCTTCCCGGCGGAACTGGTGACGGTGAGGGTCAGGGCCGTTTTCGCCGGAGGGGCGAGGATCCTGCCCAGCCGGCGGTAGCGCACGATTCCCTTCAGGTGAACGGTGTCTCCGGGCCGGTACACGCCGCGCTCGGCGAAGACGGCGCCCAGGCTCCTGGGCGCGGTCCCGTCCCAGTCGGTGGGCAGGTCGTAGGCGTGCGCGCCCGCGTCGGCGGACCAGGTGGAGAGCGTCACGCCCGTGTCCTCGCCCAGGGTCGCGGCGAGGAGGGCGAAGGGGGCTGGATCCCAGCTCCTCAGTACCCGGAGCCCCAGCGTGGCGAGGCCGGGCACCTCGGCGAGGCCATCGCGGCTGGTGCTGCCGCGCCACCGCACCGCACCCTTCTCGTCGTGGAGCGCGAGGGCCGCCCCCTCCACTGGCTTGCCGGTCGAGAGCCGGGTGACCCAGGCGACGCCGCTCGTCGCGCCCAGCTTGGCGTGCACGGCGAGATCGGTGAGCTGCCCCAGCACCCGCTGCGGCCTCCGCCAGCCCTCGGGAAGCTCGGGCGGCGCCTCCACCTCGACCAGGAAGAGCCCTGTGCGCTTTCCGCCGAGGAAGGGCCGTAGCGCGAGCGGCTGGGTGCGGAGCGCGTTCCGCCTCGCGCGCACGTCGAGCGTGAAGTCCTGAGGGACGCCGGGCGGCTCGGCTCGTGCCGCGCCGGGGGAGGGCACGCCCAGGCGTGCCACGCCGGAGGGGTCGAGGCTCCACACCCGTCCGGTGAGGCGGGTGAGGTTCGTCGTCTCCACGGGCAGCGCCCCGTCGCCCTCCGCCTCCAGCAGGGCGACCCCGTCACCGAGGTCGAAGCGGGGCTCCAGGTCGGAGGTGGTGAGCTCGCCTCGAGACTCCGGGCCAAACTGTCCGTGAACATCCTTCCACCCGGGCCCCAGCCGCACCTGGTAGCGGGTGCCGGGCCGGAACTTTCCGGGGACGATGAGGCGCGGCGAGCGCGCGGCGGTGCCGGCCTGCGACTGCACGCGCTCCCACTCCACCTCGACAGGAGGGACGATCGAGAGCGTCTCCCGGAGCGAGTCCACGTCCACCGGGTTGCTGGTGCTGATGAGGAGCGGTCCATAGGAGCAGCGGTCGCCCGGGGAGCATCCGCTGAAGCCCTCCGCCCGCAGGCGGCCGTAGGTGCGAAAAGACCAGCTCGCGGGCTCCGCCTCGAGCGGTCCCTCCGCACTGCGCAGTCCCGCGACGAGCTCGAGCCCCACCTCGCGATCGGCGGGCAGCGGCCGGCCTGGGGTCAGCTCGTAACGGACGCGCCGATCCTGCGAGGGGGCGGCGCCCGGCTGCGCGGCGGGAGGGCTCCGCCCCTCTGCCCGGGCTCGAGCCGCCTCCGCCTCCGCACGTTCGGCGGCGAGGCTCGTCTCTTTCGTCAGCGCGAGCGGCCACGCCTCACCCCCCACCGTGAGCTTCACCCGCAGCGCCAGGTCCGCCACCGGTTGGTCCATCGTCAGCGCGAAGGTCTGTCTCGGCGTGAGCCAGCGCGAGCCCGGCACGGGCTTCACCGCCTGCACCTGCGGCCGGGGGGTCTCGAAGCTGAAGGTGTAGGGCTCCCGAAGCGTGCTGCCGTCCACCGCCCGGAGCCCTGCCGGCACGGTGACGGTGTAGCGGGTGGACAGGCGCAGGGCGCCCTCCGGGACGAATTCCACCGTCGCCGAGCCGAGCCACTTCCAGGTTCCCGGGAAGGGCGGATCGATGCGGGCGGGCGGGGGCTGCGCCTCCTCGGTCACCCCGCCCAGCGCGACCACCGGCAGGGAGAAGGTGATCGCGGGACGAAAGTTCCCGGTGGCGACACCCGTCGGGCGCGCCACCACCACCGCCAGCCCACCCCCGGCGCCGGGCAACGGTTCCGGCACGATCCGGGGCGGAGCGGGAGCTGGGAGCGGCGCCAAGGCCGCGAGCCCGGGCTCTGGCGGCGCGCCGCCCTGGCGATCGCCGCGCGCGCTGCCGATGGTGAGCGCGACCGCGGCGACGGCCGCGGCGAGCCCCACGAGAGGCGTTCTCATTGATGGCTCCCCGGCA
>JBBQEB010000091.1:0-15321 GCA_038320275.1 Myxococcales bacterium
CTAGCCCGACCCCGACCCCGACGCAGAGCGCGACCGCGAGCGCGAACCCGTCCCCGACCTCGAACGCGACCCCGACCCCGACCTCGAACGCGACCTCGAACGCGACCCCGACCCCGACCTCGACCCCGACCTCGACGCCGACCTCGACCCCGACCTCGACCCCAAACGATCTCCGGAGCCGGAGGACGAGCCACGCCACACCCGCCGAGACCGACCCCCGGCTCAGCCCTCGCGCGCTCGCGGCCGAGGGCGCTCGCGACGCCGCCCGGGCGTGGCGCGACCGGTTCGAGGCCGACCCCACCGATGCGGAGGCGTTCGATCGCCTGGCGGGGCTCGCCGCCGCGCGCGGTGACGACGGCACCTGGCTCACCCTCGCCGCCCGCCACGAAGAGGCGCTGGGCGACCGCGACCCGGCTCGCCGGCTCGCGTTGAGCCGCCAGCGTGCCGGGTTCCAGCGGGCGGGCGTGGCCGAGGACGACGGTGCGCGCGACGACCCCTCGCTCGCCGACCGGCTGCTGCACGCGCGCGCCGAGCCCTGGAACGGCTCCGCGCTCCGCGCCATGGCAGGCGCCGCCTCCTCCGCTGCCGCCTCGATGCCGGGCGCCCGCGCCGAGCACCTGCGCGTCCTCGCGCGCACCGCGCTCGGGATCGCGGCCTTCGCCGGCGGAGCGCGCTCCGGGGACCCTGCCGTTCACGCCGCTGTGCGGCTCGTCCCAGGTGCCCGCGAGGCCGCCGCGGGGCCGCTCGCGCGCACCTCCGTCGCTCGCACCCTGGCGCTGCTCGGCCCCTGGCTGGAGCCGCTCTTCCCGGCAGCGACGGCGGCTCGCAAGCTGGCGCCGGGCGATCGTATCGGCCCGCTGCGCGCGCCCGACCTCCACGAAGTCCTGGAGGACGCCCGCAAGGCGATCGGCTCGCGACCCTCGGTGGCCTTCCTCTCCGACGGGTCCGGCTGCGACGTCGCGGTCGAGTGCACCACGCCCCCCACCCTCGTGCTGGGCGGGGGACTCTCCGGGCCCATCGCGCCCGCCGAGCGACGCTTCCTCCTGGCGCGCGCCGTCGCCCTGGCGGACAGCGGCTGGGCGCTGGTGGCGCGGCTCACCGCGCCAGAGCTCGCTTCCCTGTGCGCCCTCGCGGTGCGCTTCGCGGCCGGCGAGGCGCAGGCCGCCCGCGCTGGCCGGCTCGACCCGCCGGGACAGCGCGAGAGGCTGACCGCCCTCGCCACCTCCGTTCCGGCCGCCGTGCAGGCCCGCGCCCACGAGCTCGGCCCCGCCGCCCTGGACGAGTTGCCGGGACTGTCGCCGGGTGCCCTGGCGGTCTCGGCGCGCCAGACCGCCGCTCGCCTCGCCTTCCTCCACGTCGGAGACGCCTGCGCTTCGCTCTCCGGACTGGTGCTCGGCGACCGGCGGCTGCAGGACGCCTCCCGGGAGGAGGCGCTGCGCAGCCCGGACCTGCGCGACCTCGCAGGGTGGGCCCTCTCGGACGCCGCCGCCGAGCTGCGTGCGGCTTGCGAGGCTGCGCGGTGAGCTTCGCCCGGCCGGCCGCGCTCGCGGCTGCGCTCCTCTCCCTCGCCTGCCAGACCCGGGCTCCCGCGAGCTGCCCCGGAACGCCGCTCGCGACGTTCCGCTTCCTCGCGGTTCCGCTCGCCCCGGCCGTCGCAGGCGACTGCCCGGCGGGCGCGAGCGACCCGATCAGCTTCACCGCGACGCTCTCGACGGAGTCGGGCGGGGGCGCCCTCCTGTGCGTGCAGCGGCCGGAGGCCAGCCCGCTCCGGGGATCGCTGGTGGGGCAGGCCTTGAGCGTGGTGGGGCCGCCCGTCGCCGCGCCCGGAGGGCTCTCCGGCTGCTCCTGTCCGGTGCAGGTGACCGAGACTGTGGAGGGCGACCTCGTCGCCGGCGGCGAGGGCGACGGCAGCGACGCGGGCATGGTGGGCTTCCAGGGCGAGCTTCGAAACGCGCTCGCGGCGGCCTCCACGGGCGGGTCCTGCGCCGCGGACGGCGGAGCGGGCGGCGGGCCGTGCGCCCTGCCCTGCTTGTCGCGGTGGGCGCTCACCGGCACCCGGTGACCGCCGCGTCCAGCGACGGGAGCTCTCCGGCCGCGCGCTGAAAATGGGGAGGGCGGCACGAGACCCGCGGACCATAGGCCCGGCAGCGCGTGGAGCGAGGGCCGACATACGTTGTATAACTGTTTCATGGCTACCAAGGACGTCATCATCCCCGTCCGTGTCACCAGGGCCGACCGGGCCCTCCTGAAGCACATGGCGCCAGGCGGGTCGGTGTCCGCCTGGCTGCGCGAGCTGGCGCTCGCCGAGGCCCGCAAGCGCCGGGCCGTCGTCGAGCTGGCGCGGCTGCTCGACGCGGGCAAGGCCGACGCCGACATGACCGACGAAGAGGCCACCGAGCTCGCCGCCGAGGCGAAGCGCGAGGTGCGGAGCCGCCGCCGGTGACCCGCGCCGTCATCGACACGAACGTGGTGGTGAGCGGCATCCTGAACCGGGGTGGAATCCCGGCCGCCGTTCTCAGGGGGGGCGGACTTCGCTACGAGCTGGTCTGGACGCCGGCCATCGCCATCGAGTGTCGCCGCATCCTCGATCTTCCTCGCATCCAGAAGCGGCTCGAGGGGCGCGAGGCGCAGGCTCGCCAGGTGCTCGCCAGGCTCGCGACCCTCGCCACCATGATCCCGGCCGAGCTGCTCGGCCAGGTGCGCGTCGTCGAGGAGGACCCCGATGACGACGTGCTCTTCGCAACGGCGCTCGCCGGCGGCGCCCGAACCATCGTCAGCGGCGATGCGGCGGTGCTCGCGGTCGGCGCCTTCGCGGGCGTCCTGGTGGTCAGCGCTGCCGAGCTCCTGGCGACGCTGGGCGAGCCTCGACCGAGATGAGCGAGGTGCGGTGATGAATCCCGTGATCTCGGAAACCGGGTCGGGGAGCTGCGCGGCGCCCCGGGCGCGCGCGACCTGCATGGCTCGTTCGGGAACTTCGAGTTAAGAAGCGGCCGGTGCCCTCGAAGAGCCCGCCGCGCGCCGTCGTCCTCCTCTCCGGAGGGCTCGACTCCGCCACCTGCCTCGCGGTGGCCCGCCGCGATGGCTTCGAGGCTCACGCACTTTCAGTGGACTACGGGCAGCGCCACCGCACCGAGCTCGCCCGGGCGCGGGACGTCGCGCGGGCGCTGGGCGCCGCCTCGCACGCGGTGGTCCGGGTCGATCTGGCGGCCTTCGGCGGCTCTGCGCTCACCGACAGCGGAATCGCCGTGCCCAAGGGCCGCTCCGCTCCCGCCATGGCCGCGGAGATCCCGGTCACCTACGTCCCGGCCCGCAACACGGTGCTCCTCGCGCTCGCGCTCGCCCGCGCGGAGACGCTCTCCGCCGAGGACGTCTTCGTGGGCGTGAACGCGGTCGATTACTCCGGCTATCCCGATTGCCGCCCGGCTTTCATCCGCGCGTTCGAGCGGCTGGCCCGCGTGGCCACCAAGGCCGGCGTGGAGGGCCGGCCCCTGCGGATCCAGGCGCCCCTGCAGCGGCTCTCCAAGCGGCGGATCATCGAGCTCGGGACCGCCCTCGGCGTCCCCTACCGGCTCACCCTCTCCTGCTACGATCCGGTCCGGGGCCGCGCCTGCGGGAGCTGCGACGCCTGCGAGCTGCGCCGGAGAGGCTTCGCCGAGGCCAAGATCCCCGATCCCACCCTTTACGCATCTCCAACCCCGAAGCCGGAGGACAGCAAAGCATGCCCGCCTACAACCGGAAGTACCCCGGCAAGACGTCCCAGGAGATCTTCGTCGAAGTCGACAAGATGATGGAGCACTTCGCCCAGAAGCACGGCCTCAAGTACCAGAAGGACGCCGGCGCCAAGACCGGCAAGGTCTCGAAGATGGGCGTGACGGGCAGCTACGTGGCGAAGGAGGGCGAGGTCGCCATCGACCTGCACTTCCCCATGCTCATCCCCGGCTCGGTCAAGAAGACCGTGACGGAGTCGATCGAGAAGCGGCTCGACGGCCTGTTCGCGTGATCCGCCCAGCTCACGCAGCCAGGTCCGCCTTCCGCTGGGGAGAACTGGGCCACCAAGGCCCGCGCGGCTCACCACACCGGGGTAGAACAAGGTGCCGTTCCGCCGCTCAGCCGTCTATTCGTCGATGATGTCAATGACTTCCTTCGCGACGTAGAGGCGGGGCCTCGATCTCGGCACCTCGACGATAACCCCCTCGGCTTCCAAGCGGTCGAGGATATTCTGCACCCCCGGAACGGTGATGCCGATCTTCCGCGCCGCGGTCGGAGCCGTGGTCGTCGGCGACGACATGAGCTCATCAAGAAGCGCGAACGTGTTGCCGCTCGCACCCGCCGCCTGCAGCTTCTTGCGATACGCTTCCCTCATGCCGAGCAGCCGCCGGGAGCGAGCCACACCGTCGTTCGCCTGCTCAGCGACGCCTCGCAGGAAGAACATTATCCACGCGTCCCAAGCGGCTTCCTGGCTGACCTTCAACAACAGGTCCGTATACGTCGCCTTGTCGCGATCTAAGTACGCCGACAGGTACAGCAGGGGCAGCGGTAGCAACCGCTCCGAGCACAGCAATAACGTGATCAGGAGACGTCCGAGGCGGCCGTTACCATCCAGGAACGGGTGAATCGTCTCGAACTGATAATGGATCAGTGCAAGCCTGATTAGAGCAGGGAGCGGTCGACTGTTGTCGTGAAGGTAGAGTTCCAGCGCGTCAAGCGCCTCCTTCATCTGCAGATACGGGGGGGGGACGAAGCGCGCTGTGTGGATGTCCGCGCCGATCCAGTTCGATTGCTGGCGAAACTCACCCGGCGCCTTCTCCTCGCCGCGCACGCCGCGCAGCAGGACTGCGTGGACTTCACGCATCAGCCGCTTCGACACGGGTAGCCGGTTGAGGAGGTCAAGCCCGTGCTCGATCGCGCGAACGTAGTTCGCGACCTCCTGGACGTCGGCGGTTCCTGCAGGCGGTACGGTGCCGGAGGCCTCGAACGCAAGCAAGTCCTTGTACGATGACTGCGTTCCTTCGATGCGGCTCGACAGCACGGCTTCACGCCGCATGAACGGCATGATGAGGAGGTGCGGGTTCGGGAGCTGCCCTGCGACACCGCTGAGTTCAGCAAGCGCGCGATCAGCTCCCGACAGCGCGGTGGTGAGTTCCCAGCTCGGTTTCAAGTCGGGCGGAAGTGGAGCAGGCACGAACGCCCACGCTCCTTCAGGGGAGCGAACGAGCTTCCCCGGAACGTACTCCTTGAAATCCTTGGGATTCACGCCTCACCCCCGGAACGAAACCCGAGTTTAGTTTCCACCTTCAGGACGAAACTTTTCGTCCTGAAAGTTTAGAATAACCCATGTGGGTATCAAGCCGATCGGCCCCTCGGCCACTCGCTCCTCACCGCGTGTGTTCGCCACACGCGCGTCCGCCGGGGGTCACCCTACCCCTCCCCCTGTGCCGGGCGGCGCCCCCCCGGCATCCGGCAGCAGGCGGGCTCCGACATCTCCCAGTCACTAGCGGGACCAAGGCGGCGCGCAGCCGCGCCCGACGGCGCTGGTACTCGACATGTTCTCGGCGTCCACGTCGGCCATGTCGATCGCGGCGGCGATCACGCGCCCTCTCGTCGGAACCACGTCATCCGACCGCGAGTCCGTGCGCAACGACGAGTGACTCGTCCCTTCGCGGGCCCTTAGTGATGCGCGTCGGCGACAACCGCCTGAATCGGAGGATGCCGCTCACGGGGCTTCTTCAGCTGCTGCGCGAGATCCGCGCCGAGCCGGTCCTTCAGGTTCTCCAGCTGGCCGACAAGGCTCTTCACCGCGGCCGCCTTCTCGTCCGGGTCCGGAAAGTCTTTCGCGAGAGCATGACCCTGATGGCCGGGCACCCGCTGCTGGCCTATGCCGCAGGCGAGTACTGGTC
The DNA here is from genome assembly GCA_038320275.1 of Myxococcales bacterium. Classification (GTDB taxonomy): domain Bacteria; phylum Myxococcota; class Myxococcia; order Myxococcales; family Anaeromyxobacteraceae; genus Anaeromyxobacter_A. The sequence goes on from JBBQEB010000091.1 coordinate 5,898, forward strand.
CAGACGAGACTCGTCTGCCCCTCTGGTCCCTCCGCCGAGAACTTACCCATCTTTACCCTTGCGTACTGGCACTGACCGGGTGACGTTGGCACACACCGCAAGCAAAGATCGCGCACACTGCATCGCCTGAAGGAGCACCACGGACATGATCTCATTTCACTGGAGCCATGTGGTGTTAGCCTCAGCAATTACGAGCGTAGTATCTGCCGGTAGTTGCTATCCGCCGCCGACAAACGCTCCTGTTCAGGGATGGGTTGACCTTGCGACAACGAACCGCGTCGCTGGGTGGGCCTCCGATCCCGACCGACCAGATACGCCGATTACGGTCACGGTCCAGCTTACAAACAGCTCAGGACTGCCGCTTACAGACGGCTCAGGCAATCCGTACGTCTTTTCCTCAGTAGCCGCAATCCCACGATCTGACGTCGGGGCTCATGGGTTTGACATTACCTATCTTGCACCAGTTCAAGGCGTGTATAGCGTAACCGTTGCCGCCGAAGACTACGATAGCTCCGGCGCGTATCTCGGAACTATGGGGCTTAGCGGTTCGCCTGCAGTTGTGATTAACAACCCACTCGGGGACAGGTTTTGGCGGATGTCATTCTTGGACGACTTCCGTGGACCTACAGGCAAACCAACCGATGACTTCTGCTTTAATCAGGTCAGGCCACAATGTATCGCCGAAGGTGACAACCAGACCATCGACTGCGACCAGGCGAATGCGCCGTCGCAGTTCACATACAGGGCCATGCCCGCGAATATGGCGGCCGCCGTCAAGACGCTAGATTCAAGTCGACCTTGGGAACTGCTCGATAGCGAGACAGTTAGGGCTCGCTATAGCCAGATTGTGTCCCATAATATGCAGTTCTTGGACAAGTGCACCTGGAGCGCCTACCAGCTTACCAACATCTGGGCAACCGATTATCACGGTAACTACTCATCGCGCTTTGACCCCACGCAAGTACGTGTTGACCCAACCGGAAAGGGGTACCTCGCGCTTTCCGCTGTCAAGGCTCCGGTAGACTACGATTGCCCCTATGGCGGCAACGTGGCTGGACCGAACTGCGGCTTGTTCAGCTTCGCACCCGACTTACTCGCGCCGGGGGTCGGATACTGGGTCGACGCCAGCACGGAGTACCAGGGAGTTTATTACGCGCAGGTTGATGGTGCTTGCACCCATGGCGGCTTTCCGAGAGGCCCCAATTGCTGCGTTCAGACGTTCGCGCCCGGTTTTTTGGATCCCGCAATGCACTACTGGGTTGACGCCAATTATAATGCAATCTTCTACAGGAACACTACATACAGATGCGCCGTGGACAGAGGCAGCTTAGACCTCACGTGTCCCATCCTGAATGGCGGCCTCAGCAGCAAAATCCTTCAAGCGCTGAGCGCGCCTGGCGCAACTCGCGGCAACGTCCAGCTCAGGGGCCGCTTCGAGGTGAAGGCCCGTATTCCAAAGGGTCCCGGTTCCTTTCCTGCGGCATGGCTGATGCCCCAGAGCGGAGGTTGGCCGTTCGAGGGCGGAGAGATTGACCTTATGGAGGCTCGGGATGCTGCCGACGCCGTCTTTCAGACCTACCATCATGGTAAATGTTACCTGCAGGAAAGCGCCGGCGTGATCGACTTGTCGGTCGCTTCGCCGCCAGTGTTGAGTCGGGGTGATTGCCTCAATACTCCCGGGGGGATCTCGGCAAGTCTTTCCAAAGAGTTCCAGACATCAGCAGCAAGCGCCAATGAGTTTTGGCAGCGTGACCACGTATTCGCGGTTCAGTGGAAGGGCAACACGCTCGAGTACTACCTAAACTCAAGGCACGTCGGCACTGTCGCTCCTGGCTCCGCTGCGACTGCGCTGCGCATGGATATGTCGGGGCAAGCCGCGCCTCAATCAATCGCATCGTTAGGGATCGTCAATTTCCCGACTAGCCCCATGTTCTACATTTTAAATCATAGCGCCTATGTCCCGCCGGCCGGCTGGTCCTCGTTTCAACCGCAGACGCTTCTGATCGACTACGTCAAGTCCTATGCCAGTTGCGACGCGCAGACCGATTTGTGTCCGTGCGGCGGAGTCTTTCAAGAAGGGGTCGGATGCGTGCTGTCTAGCGCAACGGCACTAACCTGCAATGTCCCAACAACAGTTGGGGGACTTGTGTACTCCAGTCCGTGTGTCGAGCTGGATCGCCAGTGCGTGAATGGCGGCAGCCCGTCGGGACCGAATTGCCAAGTGGTTAGCTTCAATCCCGGCGATGTCGTCCAAGGAGTGACCTATTGGGTGGACAGTGATCCGCGTTGGCCGGGCGTGTATTATGCGCAACGTGACGGGGCATGTGTGTACGGCGGGTCTCCAGCGGGCCCAAACTGCAGCGCCCGCGCGTTTGCCTCTGACGTGCTTGAGCCCGGCGTGCACTATTGGGTTGACGCAGATCCTCGCTTTCCTGGTGTATACTATGCGCCCGACTTCAGGTAGGGCCGAGTCCGCTAAAAATGACTACTCCTTACACGCCGGCCTTTTATGCTAAGTGGCGAGGAACCTCGCTCGCGTCGGCGCAGCGGATCGTGCCGTTCGTTGTCGATATCGTGCAGCCGCGCTCAGTAGTCGATGTAGGCTGTGGTGTAGGAACGTGGCTCACGGCCTTCCAGTCCTCAGGCGTGACCAAATTCCTGGGCATCGACGGCACGCATGTGAGACCGGAACAGCTTCTGATTCCGCCTCACCTGTTTTGCGCAACCGATCTTGCCGCCAGCATCGACGTGGGCCAGACCTTTGACCTTGCAGTTTCGTTGGAGGTGGCCGAACACCTCCCGACGAGTCGGGCTGAATCTTTCGTTGCCGACCTCGTGCGCCTCGCCCCCGTGGTGCTGTTTTCTGCGGCGGTCCCTTTCCAGGAAGGGGAAGGTCACATCAATGAGCAGTGGCCTGCGTACTGGGCGGAACTTTTCACGAGGCACGAGTATGTATCGGTCGACTGCATCAGGCAGCAATTCTGGTGCGACGAGAAAGTGGAGTACTGGTATAGTCAGAACACCTTGCTTTATGTAAAGCGCGACCGTTTGAATCGAGGCGCCACCAGGTTGCGGGAGCTATACGAAGCCGCGCGCCCTGGAGCCCCCCTTCCTTTCGTGCACCCGCTGCGGTACTTGGACCTAGCGGATCCGCGACGCATGTCTCTCGCTAGGTCCCTAAAGACCATACCAAAGGTAGCTGCGTCGATGCTGCTCCGTCGATTGAGCAAACGCTCGTAAAGACCTGGAAGCGCGACCTCCTTCCTGGATACGCCTCTCAATCGAGTTGCACCACGATCGTCCCCGCCCGCTGGTTCAGGCGCTCTACCGCCGCGTAGAGCGCCGAAAGGGGCGAGTCGCCGAAGCCGCTCGCCGACCGCGGGGCGTTCCGGCGCGCGCCCGGCCCGGCCATGATGCGGGCGCTGGCGCGGCCGGACGCGTGGTCGGGCCACACGCGCACCTGCATGCCGGCCCGGTAGAGCGCCATGAGGGCTCGACCGGTCTCGACCGCAACCCGCTCGTCTGCGATGGCCATCTGGCTCCGTCGCCGTAGCGCGGCTGGATTTCGAACGGGGCCATGCTAGCGAAGCTCCCGTCCGAGGCCAGTTTACGACGGGAACGGGTCTCTCCCGTGGAGCCGGCGGCTGCCATCCGGGTGGGATGGCCGCCACTCACCTCTTGACGGTGCAGGTTCAGGGGCACACGTTTTCACCCATGCGCGCGCGCTGGGCCAGCTTTGCGGTGGGGATGTGGCTCCTCCACGCGCCCCTCGTGCTCGGCCACGCGAGCATCGTCGCCGTGCTGCACGACGTGGCGCTGGGGCTCCTCCTCTGCGTGGTCGCGCTCGCCTCCATGGAGTGGCCGCTGGCCCGCTTTGGGCTCGTGCTCCCGGCGGTGGCGCTCCTCTCTGGCGAACTGCTGGGCTTCACCCACGGGCTCGCCGGCGCCAACGACGCCGCGGTGGGCGCGGCCACCCTGGGGCTGAGCCTGGTGCCCGGCGGGAAGCTCGCGCCCGAGCGCGCTCCGGCGAAGATGGCGGCGTGAACGCAGCCGAGCGGGCCCTCTCGGCCCTCGATGGTCTCCCTCCCGAGGAGCAACTTTGCGCCGCGCAGGCGCGGCTCTCGGGGAAGCGCGCCGGCCCGCTCGAGACCTTCGAGGTCGGCAGCGAGCTCGTTCCCGGCGCGGACCGGCTCGACGGAAGCTTGCTGGAGACGCTCGCCGTCCGCGGCCTCGGCGGTGCGCGCGGCGCGGTGTTCACTCCGCCCGCGGAGGCGCGGATCCTGGCTGCGCTCGGGCTCGCGCGCGCGGCGGTCCGGCGGGGAGCGGAGGAGGGCGAGGCGCTGCGGGCCCTGCTCGGCCTCGAGCCCGCGACCGCCCGCGTGTCGGCGAGCCTGCGCGCCATCGCCGTCCTCGACCCTGCCTGTGGAGGCGGGGCGCTCCTCGCCGCGGCGCTCGCGCTGGTGCGCCGCTGCGGGGCCGAGCCGGTGCTGCGCGGGCTCGACGTGGCGCCGCTCGCCGCGGAGGCGACGCGCGCCCGCCTCACGCTCCTCGGCGCAGACGCGGAGATCGCTTGGGCGGACGCCCTCCTCGAGGAGTGGCCTCCCTGCGATCTCGTCCTCGCAAACCCGCCCTTCCTCCGGCACGAGGCGCTCGCGCCCGCCGAGAAGGCGCGGGCGGTGGCCCGGACCGGACTGCCTGCGCGGGCGGATCTCTCCGCGCACCTCGCGCTGCTGGCGCTCTGCCACGCACCCGACGTCGCGCTCGTGTGGCCCCGCGCCCTCGACGGCTCGCGCTCGGCGGCAGCGCTCCGCACCGAGGCGCGCGCGCGCGGCGGGTTCAGCTTTCGGCTCCGCTCTCGCGCGTCCGGCAGCTTCGCGGCGTCCGTCGAGACTGCGCTCGCCGTTTGGTCGCTGGGCGCCCCCGAACGCCCCACCGCCGAGGCCGACGTGCCGCTCCCGGAGCTCTCGCCCGCGGAGCTCGCCGGCCTCGCCGACGGCAAGGGGAGCACGCGCCTTCATTTCCTGCGCGGCGGCCCCGGCCCCTCCCTCGCGCCCGGCTCGCTGCGCCTCCGGGACGTGTGCGCGGTCCGCTTCGGCGTGAAGACGGGCTGCAACGGCTTCTTCCACCTCCAGCCACTGGGGGCCGGGAGGTTCGTGAGCCGCCTCGCCGGCGAGGTCGCCCTTCGGCCAAAGGACGCTCCGCCGGTGCTCACCTCTCTCAAGGAGGCGTCGGCCCCGTGCCTGGTGGCGCCCCGCTCCCTGCTGTTCCGGCCGCTCGCCCCGGGCCCCGACGCCCTCGCCTACGCCGCCCGCGGAGAGGCCCTGGGGGTGCACCGCCGGCCCACCTGCCGGCAGCGCAGACCATGGTGGAGCGTCGCGCACGGGCGGGCTCCGGCGCCGGTCCTCTATCCGGCCAAGGTGGGCGCGCGCGCCTTCGCGGTGCTCAACGAGGCGGGACTGTGGGAGGACAAGAAGTGGCACGCGCTCTTCCCGGGCGAGGAGGTCGCGCCCTGGCTCGTGGCGGCGGTACTCCTCGCCACCCCCGTCCGGCTGGCGGTGGACGCCGGTGCCCGCCAGCTCACCGGAAAGCAGGCCATCGCCGACGTGGATTGCCACGTGCTCGCCTCGGCCCCTTTCCCCGCGCTGGAGCGGCTGGCCGAGGTGCGGCCCGCGATCGCGGAGGCGTGGGCGGGGCTGGCGCGCGACCCGGTGACGACGGATCTGGAGGCCATGCTGAAACGGCCTGCGCAGCTCGCGCTCGACCTCGCAGTGGGCGAGGCGCTCGGGCTCGGACCTCCGGCGGTTCACCAGAGGAGGGCCGAGCTCCTCGAGCTCGTCCTGCGCCGCATCGCCCGGGGCACGAAGGTGCGCTCGGCCATCGCCGCCTCGGCCGCCGCGGGCCCGCGGCGCGACCGGACCCTCGTCCACGGATGAGCCGCCGGCCGCTCCTCACCGCAGCAGCCCTCGTCCTCGCCGCGCTGGCGGGGGGCGGACGCGCGGCCGAGGACCGCGTCGAGGCCCGGACCTCGACCCCCAGCCGGCCCAGCGCGCTCGCCATCGCGCTGGACGAGATCGTCGCGCGAACGCCGCTCCACGCCGCGCGCACCGGCATCCTGGTGACGTCGCTCGACACCGGCGCGGTGCTCTACGCCCGCAACCCCGACGCCCTCCTCAACCCGGCGTCCAACGTGAAGCTCTTCACCAGCGCCGCCGTCCTGGCGCGGCTCGGCCCCGAGTACCGCTTCCGGACGGAGCTCTCGACCGACGTGGCCCCCTCCGGCGGCTCGGTGGGCGCGCTCTACGTGAGGGGCCGCGGAGACCCCACCTTCGTCACCGAGCGCATGTGGCTCCTGGCAGCCGAGATCGCGCACCACGGGGTGAAGGTGGTCCGGGGCGACCTGGTGGTGGACGACACCTTCTTCGACGAGGCGCGCGAAGGGCCCGGCTACGACCAGGAGCGCGGCGACCGCTCCTACCTCGCGCCGGTGGGCGCGCTCTCGCTCAACTTCAACAGCGTCGCCATCCACGTCGTGCCGGGGCTGCGCGTGGGAGAGCGGGCGCGCGTCGAGGTCGAGCCTCCCAGCGATTATCTGGAGGTGGAGAGCCGGCTCACGACCGTGAAGGCGAGTGGCCGGCGCCGGGTGCAGCCCTCGTCGATGCGGCTCGGGAACGGCCGCTGGCGCGTCGCGGTGGAAGGGCGCATCCCCCTTGGCAGCCAGGAGACGGTGCTCTATCGCCGCGTCGGCGACCCTCCGATCTACTTCGGCGCGACGCTGAAGCGCCTCCTCGACCTGCGTGGCGTGCGCGTGACGGGCGCGGTGAGGCGCGGCGCGGTCCCGGTGGGCGCGCGCCCGCTCCTGCAGGTCGAGTCGGTGGAGCTGGGAGAGATCGTGCGCATGCTCGACAAGAGCTCCAACAACTTCATGGCGGAGCAGCTCCTCAAGACGCTGGGCGCGGAACGGAAGGGCACCCCCGGCACCTGGCCCAAGGGGGTGGAAGCGGTGGAGGACTTCCTCGCCGAGGTGGGCATCCCGCGCGGCGGCTACGTGCTCAAGAATGGGTCCGGGCTCAACGACACCAATCGCTTCACCCCGCGCCAGACGGTGACCCTGCTGCGCGCCATGTGGTCCCGCTTTTCCCTCCTCCCCGACTTCCTCGCGGCGCTTCCCGCGGCGGGCAAGGACGGCACCACGCGCTACCGCATGGGCGCCGCCGAGGGCCGGGTGCGGGCGAAGACGGGCACGCTGGAGACGGCCGTCTGCCTCTCCGGGTACGCCGAGACGGCCGGGTACGAGCGGCTCGCCTTCTCGGTCCTGGTGAACGACTTTGCAGGCCGCGCGCACCCGGTGGTGCGGGCCGTCGATGCGATCGGAAACGCGCTGGCCGCGGCGGGCGGAGCTCCTGCGGCGCTGGGCGCGGCGGTGGCCTCCGCGGCGCCGCCCGGGCTCGGCGCCGGCAAGGAGGCGGAGGCCGACCTCGCGGCCCACCTCGCGAGCTACGTCCAGCTCGGCCGCGCCGCCGAGCGCGGGAACGTCCCCTTCCTGCGCAGCTCGCTCGCGACGGAGAGCGACCCGGTGCTTCGCCTCGCCGCGGCGGAGGCGCTCTATCGCTCCGATCCGGATTCCGACGCCGCCCGGCGGCTGCTGCTCGACGCGGTGGCGGCCGACGGCGCGAGCTTTCCCCGGCTGCGCGCGCTCCTCGCGAAGGTGCCTTCCGCGCCGCTGCCTCTCCTGCCCTCGGTGGCGGACCTCGCCTCGGAGGGCGGCGTCGACGCGCTGGCGCGGCTCATCGACCTGTCACCGCTCGCCGCAGCCGATCCCGCGCTGCGCGACGCGTTGTCGGACCTGTGGAACGACGTGGCCCGGCAGGCGCCCGACGAGACCGTGCGCGCGCTGCGCATCGCACCGGCCGTGGCATCGGAGGCCGCGGTGGCGGCGCTCGCGCAGGGCCTCGCGCGGGATCGCCAGGGTGAGCACCCCTTCCTCCCTGCCGTCCACCGAGCCAGCTCCGATCCGGACGGCGAGGTGGCCGCCTACGCCCAGGGACTGGAGGCCCGCCTCGTTGCCGCGCGATCCGCCCGCGAGGCGGGCGGGCCACCCACGGTGGGGCCCGCGCCACGGTGAGGCACGGGAGACCGGCTCTTGCCTCCTTCGGTGCAGCCGAGCAGCACGACTCTCGCCCGGGCGTCCATCCAACGCAGCCGCGCTGCGGGAGCACATCGCTGTGCGCTCGGTTCCGGTCACCTGGCTCGTGTACACGCACTTGCAAACTCCCCGCCTCCGTCCATCCCGGACGGCCGCAGGTCATGCGCAGCTTCGAGCGGGTCGCTTTCGGGTCGCTTGCCTGCGCCGGCCGGCTGTCAGATCCGCCCGGTAGGTTCCTCCCTCGCCGAGAACCTGGCGTTCGAACGAAAGGAGCCTCGCCATGGTGAACAAGTGCATCCTCGTGGGAAACCTCGGGAAGGACCCCGAGGTGCGATACACGGCCGGTGGTCAGGCCGTCGCAACCCTGCGCATCGCCACCTCCCGCAGCTGGACCGACAAGGCGTCGGGGCAGCGCAAGGAGGAGACGGAGTGGCACGACGTCGAGGTGTGGGGGAAGCAGGCCGAGCAGTGCGGGGAGTACCTCGCCAAGGGGCGGCAGGTGTACGTCGAGGGGCGCCTCAAGACCGACAAGTGGCAGGACAAGCAGAGCGGCCAGGATCGGTACCGCGTGAAGGTGGTGGCCGACGCCGTGCGCTTCCTGGGCGGTGGCGGCGCCGGAGCCGGTGCTGGACGCGCCCGCCCAGCCGGCGCGGGTGGCACGGACGAGGGTGGCGCCAGCGGGCCGCCTCCAGGCTTCGACGAAGCGCCGGGTGGCTCCGGAGGTGGGCCGGACGACATTCCGTTCTAGCCTTCCGTCTGCGGGTGGAGCGATCGTCGCCGTCGCGGATCGCTCCACCCGCGGACCTGAGCGTCACGGCCAAAGCCAGGTTCGAAGGGGGTTCGTGGTTCACCCCGGCCACCGCTCGCGCCGAGCTTCGGGCCGACGGCCGGTCGCAGAACGGCGGCCGGGATCGCTCCCACACGCTGTAGCCGTGGTACGATCCGGGCTCGTTCGCGATGCCCCCCTCCGCCGCCGAGAGATACGAGCGCATTCTTCAGGCCGACCCTCGTTCGCGGGTCTTCGTCGAGCTTGCGCGGGCGCTGCTGGAGGGCGGCGACGCCCCCCGAGCGGCGGAGGTCTGTCGCAATGGTCTCCGCCACCATCCCACCTCGGTGCAGGGTCATGTGCTCTGGGCGAGAGCTCTCCTCGCGCAAGGCCAGGTGGAGGAAGCGGTCGCGGGGGTCGCGGGCCGGGGGGGCCACGACCCCCCCCCCGCGGGAGCGGGGGGCCAGGCGGCCGCGGCGCGTGTGGGGGGCGGCCACGCCCACCGCCCCCCGACA
>JBBQEB010000092.1:0-15136 GCA_038320275.1 Myxococcales bacterium
AGGCCGAGAGCCCAGCGGGGCGGGGCGCGCGGTTCACCCTGCGCCTTCCAGTCGTGCAGGGACCCACGCCCGCCGCGGGGGCTTCTACCCAGGCCACCACCGGGGGCGAGACGTGACGCCGACCCGCGTCCTGGTGGTGGACGACAAGGAGAACATGCTGAAGCTGTTCGCCAAGATCCTGGCCGACGGCTACCGGCTCACCACCGCCTCCGACGGCACCGCCGCCCTCGCGCTCGTGGCGAGCGAGCCCTTCGACGTGGTGGTGACCGACCTGCGCATGCCGGGGGCGGGCGGCTTCGACGTGCTGAGCGCCGTGAAGTCGAGGAGCCCGTCCACCGAGGTGGTGGTCATGACCGGCTACGCGGCGGTGTCGGACGCGGTGAAGGCCATCAAGCTCGGCGCCTACGACTATCTGGAGAAGCCGTTCGATCCCGACGCGGCGGGCCTGGTGGTGGCGCGGGCCGCCGAGCGCAAGCGGCTGCGCGACGAGGCGGCGAGCCTCCGGCGCGAGCTGGTCAGCGCCTACGGCTTCCACAACCTCATCGGCCGCAGCAGCCGAATGCGGGAGGTGTACCGCCTGCTCGAGTCGGCGGCCGGGCTCGACATCACCGTGCTGCTCCTGGGCGCGACCGGCACCGGCAAGGAGCTCGCCGCCCGCGCCATCCACTACCACTCCGGCCGCCGCGATCGCCGCTTCGTCGCGGTGAACTGCGGCGCGCTTCCGCCTGAGCTGGTGGAGAGCGAGCTCTTCGGACACGCGCGCGGGGCGTTCACCGGCGCGGGGCCCGCCAAGGCGGGCCTGTTCGAGGCTGCGGAGGGTGGCACGCTGTTCCTGGACGAGGTGGGCGAGCTGCCGCTGGCGGCCCAGGTGAAGCTCAACCGAGCGCTCCAGGAGAAGGAGATCCGCCGCGTCGGCGAGACCACCGCCATCGCGGTGGACGTCCGGATCCTGGCTGCGACGCATCGCGACCTCGAGGCGGAGATCGCAGCCGGTCGCTTTCGCGAGGACCTCTTCTACCGGCTGCACGTCTTCCCGGTCCGGATGCCTTCGCTGCGCGAGCGGCCCGAGGACCTGCCGCTGCTCGCCGAGCACTTTCGCGAGAAGCACTCACGCGCCTTCGGACGCCCCACCACCGGCCTCGACCCGGGGGCCTTGCGGGCGCTCACCTCGTACGGCTGGCCCGGCAACGTCCGCGAGCTGGAGAACGCGCTCGAGCGGGCGGTGGCGGTGACTCGAGGGCCGCTCATCGTCGCGGAGGACCTTCCCCCCGGAGTGGCGGCCGCTGCCGGCTCCGAGCGGCCGGCGGCGGGCGACGGCGCCGACCTCACCGCCCTGCCCTATCGTGAGGCGGTGGACGCGGCCCGCGATCACGCCTCGCGCGCGTACCTCGCCGCGCTTCTTCGCGAGCTGCAGGGCAACGTCACGCAGGCCGCTGCCCGCGCTGGCATGGAGCGCGAGAGCCTGCACCGGCTCCTCAAGCGACACGGCCTGAGGTCGGAGGATTTCAGGTGAACGCGGCTTCTACAGCTGCGACAGGATGGTGTCGAACACGAAGGTCTCCAGCCGCGCCGCGTCGGCAGGTGCCACGCCGACGAGCTGGAAGCCGACCCGCGCGTGGCCGGCCCCGGCGCGCACCTCGACGGCGCGGGTGGCGCAGGAGAGCGGGGCTCCGCCCGGGATGCGCAGCGTGACCTTGCCTTCCTCGCCCACCGTGGGCGGCTTCTCGAGCAGGGCGGAAAAGCCGCCCGTCGAGACGTCGAGGGTGATGGCCCGCACGCGCCCGGCTGCGAGCTCGACGTCCGCCTGGAGCGCTCGCGCCACCCGCACCGCCGAGCGCACGCCCTGCCCCGGGCGCACCGTGAGGTGCTGGGCGGCGAGCACCGTTCGCGCGAGCTCGTCGCGGCTGGCGTGGTACTCGGCGCGCTCCCCCGGGGAGAGCTCTCCGTCCTTCGACCTGGCGTGCAGCTCGCGGAACCGCTTCATCCACTCGGTGAGGCCCATGCAGCTCCCTCGAACGACGCGCGCCGCGCGCCTCTACAGCGCCTTCTTCAGCTCCGGCGCCGGCTTGAAGCCCACCGTCTTCGTGGGAGCGATCTTGATCTCCGCGCCGGTCTGCGGGTTGCGCCCCACCCGCCCGGCGCGCCGCTTCACGACGAAGGTGCCGAACCCAGGCATGGAGAAGCGCTTGTCCTTGCGGATGGCGCGCGCCAGCTGCTCGAAGACCGCATCGACGATGTCCGAGACCTGCCGCTTGGAGAGATCCGCCCGGACCGTCTGGACTTTCCCGATGAGGTCGGCCTTCGTCATGTCGGGGTCTTCTCTCGCGCGGAACGGCGCCGTCGAATGGAGCGCGCGAACCTAGCGCCCGGCCGAAGAGCGGTCAAGGCGCGCGATGCCGCCGCTCCGCCCTGGGGGGAGCGCGTTTCCTCACACCCCCCCGAGGCCCAGCAGGCGCCGCGCCTCCCCGGACGAGGCGGGAGCTCGCCCGGCCTCGCGGGCGAGGCGCACCGCCGCCGCGACCAGAGGTCCCGAGCCTTCGGAGAGCACGCCCTTCGCGAGGAAGAGGTTGTCCTCCAGCCCCACCCGCAGGTGACCTCCCATCCGCAGCGCCAGCGAGGCCACCGGCAGCTGATGGCGCCCCACGCCGGCGGCCGACCAGCGGACCGGCTCCGGAAGGCCCTGGACCAGGAAGCTCAGGTTGCGCTCGCTGGCGCCCATGCCTCCGGGAACCCCCAGCACGAACTGAACGTGGTACGGCCGCGCCAGGCGATCGCCGGCGAGGAGCCATGCGAGGGTGTCGAGCATCCCGGCGTCGTACACCTCGCACTCCGCCGCCAGGCCGCGCTCGCGGAGCGCCGCCGCGATGCGGACGATGTCCGGCCGGGTGTTCACGAAGACCCCGTCCCCGAAGTTCATGGTGCCGAGGTTGAGGGTCGCCACCTCGGCGCCGGCCACCAGCGAGCCCAGGCGCTCGTCCACCGGCATGCCCACCGCTCCTCCGGTGGAGCACTGGATCACGGCGTCGCAGCCTGCGGCCCGGATGCGGTCGATGATCTCGCGAAAGTGCACGCCCTCCTGCGACGCCCGCCCGTCCGGCCAGCGCGCGTGCAGGTGGATCGCGGCCGCCCCGGCCCGCCAGGCCGCGACCGCCGCGGCGGCGATCTCCTGCGGCAGGTAGGGCACGTGCGGGCTCTGCGCCCGGGTGACCTCGGCCCCCACCACCGCGGCGGTGATGACGACGGGCTCGCTCACGGGCGGCGCTGCTTCCCGCGCGGCACGACGCAGGTCCCGGTGGCGCGGCAGACCACCACCGGCGCGTCGAGGAGGTCGGCGGCGCTGTCGGAGAGGTCGCGCCTCGGCGCGATGACCTTGCGGGCCTCGAAGCGCATCGCGCGCGAGGTGGCGCCGGCGCGGGTGATCTCTCCCTCGGCCTCCACGAAGTCGCCGGCGTACACCGGCGCCAGGAACTCCACCGCGTCGTACGCGCGGAAGAGCCCCTCGTCGCCGTCGTGACGCACCAGGAGCTCCGTCGCCACGTCGCCGAAGAGCGCCAGCAAGCGCGCCCCGTCCACCAGCCCGCCGCCGTAGTGCGCGTCGGCCTGCGACATGCGCAGCCGGAGCACCACCTTCGTCGTCGCCTCCCCGCTCATCTCCCCTCCTTCCCCATCCTGCGCAGCACTTCAGATACGAGGTAGTTGGCCACGTCGGACGGCTTCGTCCCCGGCCCGAACCCCGCGTCGTACCCCAGCTCGACGGCGGTGCGGTGGTCGAGCCGGGGGCCGCCCAGGATGGCGATCACCTGCCGCCGCACGCCCAGCCGCTCGAGCTCGTCGAGGAGGGCGCGCGCGTTCTCCTTGTGAACGTCGCGCTGGGTGACCACCTGTGACACCAGCACCGCGTCGGCGCGCTCCTCCTTCACCAGGCGCGCCAGCCGCTCGTTCTCCACCTGCGCGCCCAGGTTGCGGGCGTCGAGCATGGGGTAGCGCTCGAGCCCGTAGTCTCCGGCGTACCCCTTCATGTTCATGATGGCGTCGATGCCCACCGCGTGCGCGTCCGAACCGGTGCAGGCGCCGAGCACGACGATGCGGCGGCCCACCTCGCGGCGGACGAGCTCGTCGAGCTCCTCGAAGGTGCGCTTGCGCGAGACCACCTCCGGCACCTTCAGCGCCGAGAGGTCCACCGCCTGCGGGGTGTGCGCGTACACGACGAAGAAGGTGTAGCCGTCCGCCGCGCGCTCCATGGCCGCCACGTGCACCCCGGTGAGACCCATCTTGCGGGCGAGCTCCGAGGCCGCCTCCCGCGCCAGCTCGCCCGCGGGCACCGGCAGCACGAACGAGAGCTGCAGCCTGCCGTCGTCGCGCCGGTCCCCGTAAGGCCGCACCAGCCCAGCGGGCCTCGGCGAAGGATCGCCGGCGGGGGTCATGCGCCCGGCCCCGCGGTGAGCGCCGCGCTCGCCGGGAGGCGGCGCATGGCACGCAGCGCCTCGTCCCGCAGCGGGGACCTGCCGGTGAAGAAGATGCGGTACTGCTCGCCGCGATCGCACACGGCCCAGGCCCACCCGTGCCACGGGCCCTGGTCCGCCTCCTGGACCACCGCCTTGCGCCCCGCGAACGTGGTGCTGTGCCGCCGGACCGCGGTGTACTTGGCGGCCCCGCGCGCCAGCACCGCGTCCGCCGCCTGCAGGCACGTGGCGTCGTCAGGATAAAGCTTGTCGCCGCTCCCGCGGGTCACCACCTCCGCGTCGATGCGCGCGTCTCGCGCGCCGGATTCGAGGAGGACGTGGCGCGCGTCGCCGCTCGCCGCCCAGCCGGCGGGAGCCTCGAAGGTGAGGCGACCCACGGTGTAGAGGAGCTGGCCCCCGTCGCCTGCGGGGCGCGAGGAAGGGGTGGTGGGCTGCGCCTGCTGGTGGACCACGGTGCAGCCTGAGCACAGCAGCGCGGCGGCGAGAACGGCTCTGCGGGTCACGTGGCCTCCAGGATCTCGAGGAAGGGATTGAAATACGTTACGTCGCGTACGATGACGCCGGCGAGCCCCTTGCCGCCGTCCTCGGCGCGGGCGACGTCACCGAAGCGGGCCTTGCCGATGGACTTCATGAGCCCGTCCTGTGCCACCTCCTCGAGGAGCTCCCGCGCCTTCGAGAGCGTCTCGCGGGCGCGCCGCTCCACCATGCCGCCGGGAGCGAGCTGCAGCTCCGCCCCCATGCTCCGCCACGCGCGATGGACGTAGTCGGCGCTCTTCAGGGCGACGTAGCGGTCCATGAGCAGGGGATTGTGCATCGCCTCCGTCATCATCCCCAGGAGCTGGATGGACTGGCCGGTGAGCTGGCCCACCACATCCGCCATGACGTCGTAGGCGTGGCTGAAGAAGATGTCGCCCTGCTTGTGCTTCGTGGGCGGCATGTACTTCGTCGGCGCGCGGGGAAAGAGCGTTCGCACCAGGAGCGCCTGGGCGAGCTCCCGGGCCACCGTGTCCTCGCGCGCGGGGTCGATCTCGAAGGCGTGGCCGAACCCGATGAGCTCGTCCGGCAGCCCGGCCCGGTGGGCAAAGCTCTCGTTTACGAGCTGGGAGGCGATGACGGTGTGGGCCGCCTCGTCGGCGTCGGCGGTGGTGATGTAGTTGTCCTCCCCGGTGTTGATGACGATGCCGGCGAACGCGCAGACCCGCCGGGAGAAGTCGCCGTCGCAGAGCGTCCGCTTCATGTTGATGTCGCGGAACAGGATGCCGTACATGGCGTCGTTGAGGAGCATGTCGAGCCGCTCCCACGCCGCCGCGAAGGCGATCTCGCTCATGCAGAGGCCGGACGAGTAGTTGGTGAGGTGCACGTACCGGCGCAGGCGGCGCGACTCCGCATCGAGCGCCTCTCGCATGATGCGGAAGTTCTCCTGGGTGGCGTAGGTGCCGCCGTAGCCCTCGGTGGTGGCGCCGTCCGGCACGTAGTCGAGGAGCGACTGGGCGGTGGAGCGGATGACGGCGATGACGTCCGCCCCCGCCTGCGCTGCGGCGCGCGCCTGCTCCACATCGTCGTCGATGTTGCCGGTCGCGACGATGAGGTACTTGTGCGGCCTCCGCCCCACCCCCAGCTCGCTGCGCAGGGCGTCCCGCTCCTCGACGCGCCGCCGCAGCTCGTTCGCGGCCGAGCGCGCTTCGGCGCGCATCGCGGCGAGGAGCTGCGCCTCCTCGGCGGGGGCGAGCCGTGCGGGCGCGCCTGGCAGGGCGGCGAAGCGCTCCACCACCGCCGCCGGATCGCGCGCACCGGCCCGGTAGGCGTAGCCGAGCCAGTAGGCCGCGCCCCGCCCGGCCAGCCCCCGCGCGTGCAGCGCGTCCACCATGAGGTTGACCCAGGGCACGCCGCGCGGCCCGGCGCCGTGGAAGCCCAGCAGGCGCAGCACGGTGCGCTCGATGGAGACGGTGGTGTGGCGCCGCACGGAGCGCAGGACGTCCGCGGCGATCCCGTCGGCGAGCTCCCGGCAGCGCCCGACCTCCGCGCCGTCGAGGCGGAGGTCTGGAACCGTCCGGCCGTCGGAGAGCTGCATGGCCGGTGAGATAGCCGCGGGTCAGGTGGCGCGCAGGAGGGCCGGCCACCGCCGGACCAGCCCTAGCAGCGGCAGCGCTGGCCACTCGCCGGACACCAGGGCGGCGAGCGCCTCCGCCACCCCGCGGTCCGCGGCGGCGCGGCGCCAGCGAGGGTCCGGGCCGTAGAGCCGCCCCGCCAGACGCGCGCAGAGCGCGAGCGTGACGCCCGAGCGGGACGCGTGCAGCGCCCTCCGGTACGCGCCGACCGAGGGCGCGGCTCCCCGGGACAGCGCCCGCGCGGCGTGCTTTCCGGCGATGCGCCCGGACCAGAGCGCGTAGCGGATGCCCTCTCCCGCCAGGGGATCGACCCCCAGCGCCTCGCCCGCCAGGAGCGCTCGCCCGCTGCCGTAGGGGCCACCCGGCTGGTAGAGCCGGATGGCGCTGCGGTCCGCACCGCCCGCGGAGAGCCCCTCACGAGCCGCGAAGCGCGCCAGCGCTGCGGCGAGGTCGGGCGCTCGCTTGCTGGAATAGACGCCGCAGCTCTCGGCGGGCGCGCCCGGTCCCACGCACGGGAAGCGCCAGGCGTAGCCCGCCACACCGGCATCGAGGTCGAAGACGAGGTCCCACTGCTCCGCGGCCGGGAGCTGCGCCTCGCAGAGTGGCACCCGCCGCCCCTGGGGCAGTCCGAGGCAGCGGCGGGTCGCGCCGGAGACGCCGTCCGCGGCGATCATCGCGCCGAAGCGAATGGGCCCTTGCGAGGTGTGCGCGATGTCGCCGTGGACCGCCTGGAGCGCAGTCCCCTCGCGCACCTGGGCACCGGCTTCACGCGCCTGCGCCACCAGATCGGCATCCAGCTCCAGCCTTCGCACCACCACCGCCGCATGTGGAAGATCGACGCGAGAGATGGCACCGCCCAGGCGGAGCAAGGCATGGCCGGTCACCGCGTGGCGGACCCGCAGCACGAGCCCGGAGAGCTCCAGCTCGCGCAGCCCGCCTCCGGTGATGGCGCCGCCGCAGAGCTTCTCGCGCGGGAAGCGAGCCGCGTCGATGACCGTCACCGCGAGCTTCGGGTCCTGGGCGTGCGCCGCCACGGCGGCTGCGCAGCCGGCGGGTCCCGCGCCCACCACGAGGAGGTCGCATCGCATGCCCCGCGGATCATGCGCCAGGAGACGGTCGCGCGCGAGCCCGGCCGAAAGAAAACGGCTGGCGCACAGGGGCTACGGTGCGTCCGGGGCGCGAATCCGCCCACCCCCGAGCACCTCGTCGCCCGCGTAGAACACCGCCGCCTGCCCAGGCGCCACGCCGCGGACCGCGGCCGAGAGGACCACCTCCGCGGCGCTCCCCAGGGCGCGCACCTCGCCGGGCGCCCCTGCGTGCCGGTGGCGCACCCGCACCCGCGCCGCCACCGGGCCGGCAGGCGGGACGCCCGCGACCCAGCGCACCTCCTCCACCGCGAAGCGATCGCGCGAAGCTTCCGCCGGGGAGCCCACCACCACCCGCCCCCCCTCGGCCTCCAGCCGCACCACGTAGCGCGTGGCGCCGCCGCCCAGCCCCAGCCCGCGACGTTGACCCACCGTGAACCGATGCACGCCGCCGTGGCGGGCCAGCACCTCGCCCGAGGTGGAGACGACCTCTCCCGGGCGGAGCCGCTCCGGCGCGCGCAAGGCGACGAAATCGCCCGCGTCTCCGCGAGTGACGAAGCAGATCTCCTGCGACTCGGGCTTCTCGGCCACGGGCAGCCCGAAGCGCCTCGCGATCGCGCGGACCTCCGCCTTGTCGAGCCCTCCCACCGGGAAGAGGACGTCGCAGAGCGCCTCCTGGCCGAGCCCGTACAGGAAGTAGCTCTGGTCCTTCGGGTGGGGCGAGGCGAGTAGCGCGAACCTGCCCCCGCGCCGCTCGACGCGCGCATAGTGGCCCGTCGCGAGCTTCGCGCCCAGCGCCCGCGCGCGCCGCAGGAGCCAGCCAAACTTCACGTCGTGGTTGCAGGCGATGCAGGGATTGGGGGTTCGCCCGGCAGCGTAGTCCTCCACGAACGGGCCGATCACGGCCCGGGCGAAGTGCTCCTCGAGGTCGGCCACGTAAAAGGGGATCCCGAGCACCCGGGCGGCGGCGCGGGCGTCCTCGAGGTCGTCGGCGCCGCAGCAGGAGCGCCCGCGGGCCGGGTCGGAGGCGTCGTGCACCCGCATCGAGACGCCCACCACCTCGTGGCCGGCCTCGGTCAGGAGGGCGGCGGCGACCGACGAGTCGACCCCGCCGGACATGGCGACCAGCACACGCACGCTGGCCTACCCAGAAACGCGCGCAGGGGTCGCGACGGAAGCCGCCTCGCGGCGAGCCGGGATCTCGAGGATGAACCTCGACCCGTTGAAGTGGTGCGCGCCGACGCTGGGCTGGGTGTGCGGGGGGCTCTCGACGACCAGCGTCCCGCCGTGCGCCTCGGCGATGCGCCTCGCGACCGGCAATCCCAGCCCCGAGCCCGGGCGGCGCGCCTCGTCGGCGCGGTCGGCGTGCGGAAAGGGCTCGAAGATGCGCTCCACCTCGGGGGCGTGCACGCCGGGCCCCTGGTCGTACACCGCGAACCTCAGCCGCTCCGGCTCACGGCTCACCTCGACCAGCACCTCGCCCCCGTGCGGCGAGAACTTCACCGCATTGGACACGACGTTGGCGAGGGCTTGACGCAGCTTGCGTGGGTCCGCGAGCACGGGCGCGCTCCCGGAAGGGAGCACCTCCAGGTGGAGCCGCGCGTCCCGCGCGAGCGGGCGCAGCTCGGCGACGACCTCCTCGGCCATGATGTCAGGGCTCACCGGCGCCGAGGCGAGCACCGCCTTCCCCGACTGCAGGCTGGCGAAGTCGGAGAGGTTCTCGATGATGCGCGCCAGCCGGCCCACCGCAGCCGACATCCCCTCCACCACCTTGTGCTGCCGCTCGTCGAGGGTGCCCAGCTTGTCCGAGAGCAGGATCTTTGCATAGCCGGAGAGCGGCGTGAGGGGCGTCGAGAGCTCGTGCACGAGGTCCTGCAGGAACACGACCCGGCGCCGATCGAGATCCTGCATTCGCGTGCGCGCCTCGCCCGCCGCGGAGAGCGCGCTGCCGAGCCGCGACACCAGCTCCCGGCGGGCCTCAGCCTCCTCTGTCGGTTCGAGGGCATCGCGGCGGCCGGCCGCGAAGCCGAGCACCTCGCGCGCGAGCTCGTCCTCTGACCCCGCGACGTCCACCCAGCCGGCGCAGCCCAGCGCGAGGGCGAGCGGGCGCGAGGCGGGCTCGCCGGCGACGATCACGGGGAGCCGCTGGGTGGCCCTTTCGCCCTGAAGGGACAGGACCGCGCCGATCCACGCCTGTGGGTCACCGGCGGCGATCACCAGCGCGAGGTCGAGCGGCGCCTCACCCGCGGCGGGCACCGCTGCGGCGAGCGCGGCCCCCGCTCGCGCCAGCGCCGCGCACGCGCGAGCGCGGCCCTCCTCTTCCCCGATGCACAGGATCCGCAGCATGGCTGACCGGTGGGATCTAGCGCCGCTGCAGGCGGCTCGCCCACCCGTCGAGCTCCGCCAGAAGTCGCTCCGGGTGGTTGTGGGCCGGTTCTTCCAGCACGAGGTCGAGCAGGTGCCGCAGCGCCTCGCCCACCACAGGCCCCCCCCGCACGCCGAGTCGCGCCATCACCGCAGCGCCGTCGATGGCGAGGTCGGAGGTGGCGATGGGCGGGCGGTCGCGATCCACGCTCGCGAGCAGGGCCTGGAAGCGGCGCAGCCTCCGCCGCAACGTCCTCGAGGACGCGAGCGGCCGCACGGCGAGGGCGTCGGCTCTCCACAGTGCGACGAGGAGCGGCGCGCGGGTCCGCCCCGACCTCGCGAGCCAGCGCCTCGCCGCGGCCGCAGCCACAGGGAGGCGCGCGCCAGGGTCGAGCGGGCAGTCGTGTGCCGACACCAGGAACGACACCGTCTCGCGAATCGCCCCCGAGAATCGAAGCCGGTCGAGCGCACCGCCCGCGCGACGGGCAGCGGCCGCGGCATTCCCCCCGCCCGCCGGATGCAGGAGCGCGGCCAGCCGCACCGCCAGCGGGCCATCGGCCCATGCTGCCGCGGCGAGGGCGTGAGCGCGCGGCGCCGCGTCCAGCTCCGCCACCTCCGGCAGCGCGACCTGAAGGAGCCCGGTCGCCTCGAGCACGTCCAGGCCGTGGCGGACGTGGCGCCCGAGGAGCAGCTTCGACAGCTCCTGGGCGACGCGCTCGGCCGACACGCGCCGCGCGACGTCCAGCGCCCCCGGGATGGCAGCGACCGTGCGCGCCTCCAGCGCGAAGCCGAGCTGGGATGCGAAGCGGGCCGCCCGCAGCGGGCGCAGCCCGTCCTCCCGGAAGCGGGCCGCTGGGTCACCCACCGCGCGCAGGATCCCGCGGCGCAGGTCGGACCTCCCGTCGAACGGGTCCTCGAAGGCACCGCTCAGGGGATCGAAGGCGAGCGCGGTCACGGTGAAATCGCGCCGGGCGAGGTCCGCCGTGAGGTCGCCGTGGAAGGTCACCGAGGAGGGCCGGCGGCCGTCCGCGTAGGCGCCTTCCCCGCGGAAGGTGGTCACCTCGAGGGCGGTGCCCCCCTCCAGCACCGTGACCGTGCCGTGCTCGATGCCGGTGGGCAGGACGCGCCGGAAGAGCTTCATCACCTCCTCCGGCCGGGCCGGGGTGGCGAGGTCGTGGTCGCCGGCGCCCCGCGCGCGGCCGCGGAGGTGGTCACGGACCGCACCGCCGACGATCCACGACCGATGTCCTGCCTCCAGGAGCCTTCGCAGGACCGCGATCACGGGCGCGGGAAAGCGGGCGCGGCGGAGCGCCGGCGGAGCGCGCGTCATCGCGCCCCCGCGGCGAAGCGTTCGAGGAGCCCGCGCGCGGGCCCGTCCGCCGAGCAGCCACCGTGGCCGGTGCAGATGCGGCGCACCTGCATTCCCGCGAGCCGGCCCGCCAGCCCCGCCACCGAGCGGTCGTTGGCGTCCGAATCGGCGCTGAAGAAGCGCGGCCCTGGCGCGAGCTCGCCGTCCTTCAGCGTGGCCGCGTCGCCCAGGAAGAGCACGCCTTTCCAGAGGAAGGCGGTGGAGCCGCGGGTGTGTCCGGGAATCGGGAGGGCCAGCACCTCGCCGCGGCGGCCGCCCAGCGCCACCCGCGCGTCGCCGCGGAGCGGGTCGGTGACCACCGCCGGTGCCCGGGGCATGAGGAGGCCCGCGACGACCCCCAGCGCACCCGGTGCCTTTTCGCGCCCCGCGGCCAGCTCCACGTCGTCCCTGCCCGCGTGCACCCGGGCCCCCGGCAGCGACCCGGCGCCACCGGTGTGGTCCGTATGGCCATGCGTGAGAAAGACGTCGGCCACCCTGGGGTGGTGCGCGGGGTCGAGGGCGCGGAGCGCGGCCTCGATGGGCCGGCCGCGCGGGTCGAGGCCGGCGTCGAACAGGAGAACCTCGTCTCCGGCGCTGGCCGCGTACAGCCAGACGCCGCTCGCCACTTCCCCCACCAGCCCGGGCTCGATGATGACGGTCGGGGTCGTCCGCCCCAGCCCCGCCCGCATGGCGATGGCAGCCCCTCCGAGGATGAGCGCGAGGAGCATCACCAGGGCGGCGGCGACGCGGGCAAGGAGACGCATCGCCGCACCATGCCGGGCCGCGCCGGGCAGGGCAATATCCGGACTTCGGGAGCTCACGCAACGCCGGGCCTCGAGGGAACAGCTCCCGGCCGGCGCGGTGTCCGGCGCGGTATCACGGCCGCGGCCCGTCCCAAGGCTCGCCGAGGAGAGACCAGCGCAGGTCGGGCGCGCGGCCGGTGACGCCGAGGAAGCCGCCGTGGAGGCAGCGCAGGTGATGGTAGGCGCAGATCGCGGCGAGGTTCTCCGGCTCGTCGCCGCCGCCTTGGGAGCGGAAGAGGACGTGGTGTGCGTGCGCCGCCCGGTGGCTGCAGCCAGGTACCTGACACTCACCGCCGTCGCGGTCGCGCGCTTTCCTGGAACGGGTGCGGGCCACCTTCACGGTGCGGCCCCAGGTGTCCACGAAGTGCTGGGCGAGCAGCCCGAGGCAGGTTCCGATCGAGAGCGGCGTCCTGAGGTGCTGCCGGAGGGCATGGACCGCCGAGGCGAGCAGGGACGCGATGCGGAGGGGCAGAGGCACCCGGATGGTCCGCCGCGCACGCAGCTGCCGCTCTGCCTCGAGGTCGAGCGCGCGCCGGAGCGCGACACAGGTAAAGGCGTGGGCTCGGGGCGTCCACCCTGCCAGCTCCCCGTCCGGGAGGCGCGCCAGGAGCCGCAGCTTCTCGAAGGGTAGCCCCTGCCGCTTTGCTTCCCGCAGCTCGGGCGAGCGCCAGCGCCGCTCCTCCAGCGCTGCGCGCTGCTCGACGGAGCGGGCGGAGAGCCCCAGCCGCTCCTCGCAGTACTGACGGAAGCTGGCGAAGCCGAGGAGCTGGTACATCCGGCTCTTCTTCACGGCGAGGCCGCAGTAGCCGACGAGGTCGTCCCACTGCGCTCGCAGCCGGGCCAGCTCCCGGAGAGCGGCGTCCAGCTCCTGGGCGGTGGCGCCGGCCTCGAAGGTCGCCCCCGGCACGGGCACCTTGGGGAGCGCGGACAAAAGCGACCACCGCTCCGTTTCGGCCTCCAGCTCGGCCGCCCGCTGATGCACCCGCGCCTGCGTTCCTGCCCCCACCGAACGGAGAGCCCCACCCATCTCTCGTAGGTGGTCGGCGTCGGGAACGTCGGGGTGCGCCGGCAGGACGCTCGCGAGCTCCTGGGCCATGGCCTCCACCTGCTCCATCCGGCTCGAGCCCGGCATCAGCTCGCCAGCGAGCTCCAGCGCCTCGTCCACCACCGCGCGCTCCTCGTCGTCGAGCGTGGCGCGCAGGGTCAGCCAGGCTTCCTCGTCCTCGTCCGGGAGCGCGCCCGCCCGGCGCACCCGCTCCTCCAGCTCGCGCACCGTGAGCCGCGCCGCCCGCTCCACCCAGACCCGCTCCTCGTCGCCCTTTGCCACCCCAAGCACCGTCTGCGCCGCCCGCAGGCGGACCCGGCCCGACCGGAGCGCCTCGCGCAGCAGCGGCCGGCCCCCCAGCTCGCGGCCCAGGCGCGCCAGCTCCTCCGCCGCGCGGCGGCCCAGGTCGAGCACCTCGCGCGCGTAGTCGTCGAGGTGGCAGCCGAGCCGGGGCAGCCGATCGCCCTGCCGGAGCGCGTGCAGCCCCTCCGCCAGCGCGACGTCCACCGCCCCGCGCCCGCGCGCCGCCCGGGCCAGGATCTCCTCGCAGAAGTCTGCCTCCGCCTCGCCACCGCGAAAGAGCGCGTCCAGCTCCGCCGAGGTGAACGGCTCCAGGTCGAGGACCGCCCCCGCGGAGGCGGGCCGCCGGGCCGCGGCAGCGTCTTGGGCGGGCGAGTTGCGCACAGTGAACATCCTCACACGCGGGTCTGACGGTGCGGCGGCGCGAAAAGCGGCGCGACAGGGAAGATCGGCGAGAGCTCGGGAGGTCGTGGGCATGCCGCGGCCCCGAGGAGTGGCTCGCCACCTTCGCCGTCCCCATCCGCGCTCAGGGCGCCATCGACCGCTCCCCTCCAGTGCCTTACGACCTCATCATCGAGGGCAAGCAGTACTGGGAACGTCTCAAGCCGGGCACGAAGCTGGACACCGCCCCAATGAGAAGGCGAAGGGGCCGCGAAGGGACGAGTCAATCGTTATTGCGCCTGGACTCGCGGTCGGATGACGTAGTGAGCCGCACCCGGTTTTCTGGACACGGTGCTGTAGTGTCCAAGGAGACCATGATGAAGAACGGGAAGCGGATGGATAAGGACACGGTGGGTGAAGCGGAGGGAGCCGGTAGGGCGACCGGAGATTCACCCACCGGCACGGGCGTTGGGCCCCTGGCGCCGGGCCAGCGCTGGAGCGTGATGCGCAAGCGGGAGGTGGTGCTGCGCCTGTTGCGGGGCGAGCCGGTGGACGCGCTCTCGCGGGAGCTGGGTGTCGAGGTCTATCGGCTGGAGGAGTGGAAGCAGCGCGCGTTCAGCGGGATCGACGCCTCGCTGCGTGAGCGGGAGGCGACCTCGGAGCGGGTGGAACTGGATTCGGCGATGAAGCGTCTCGGCGAGCTGATGATGGATCACGAACTGCTGCTGGAACGCTGCAGGAGGAGCGGCGTGAGCCCTTTGGTCTCGAGGAGGTCCGGGAAATGAGCGCCTCGGCCTCCCCGACGAGCGGCGAGCCCTACGGCGTCGAGCGTGTCTGCCGAGTCTTCGAGACAGCGCGCTCGACCTACTACGCCCACCTGAAGCCGGTCCCGATCTCGAGGCCGCCGCCCGAGAGGCGCGGTCCCAAGCCGATGGTCTCCGATGACGAGCTCTTGGAGCACATCGAGGCCGACCTCGAGTCCTCGCCCTTCCACGGGGAGGACTACCGGAAGGTCTGGGCGCGCTGCGGGTGCTGAAGAACGTGCGCGTCTCGGCCAAGCGCGTCCTGCGCCTGATGCGCGAGAACAAACTCCTCTCACCGCGTCGGAGCCGCCAGGGCAGCGGCAAGGCTCACGACGGGACGATCATCACCGCCGCCCCGAACGTCATGTGGGGCACGGACGGCATGCGCGTCCAGACCGTCGAGGACGGCTGGGGCTGGATCTTCATCGCGGCCGAG
>JBBQEB010000093.1:0-15072 GCA_038320275.1 Myxococcales bacterium
GTGGGGACTGGCCGCGCGCGGGGCCCGGCCCGGGAGGGCTGCCGGAGGTGCCTACGCGCGCGCTGCCCTTTCCCGATGGCGCGCTCGTCCTGGAGGGGGAGCCGGCCGTGGGCGACATCTACTATGCCGGCGCTGACGTCACGCTGGCCTCGGGCGGCGACTACCTGGTCGCGGTGGGAGGCTCCACCTCGCTCCGGGCCTGGCTCGACGGGGCTCCCCTCGCCGAGCGCCGCGCCGCCACCGGCTTTCCGCCCGCGCTGCAGACTGTGCCTGCGCGCCTCGCGGCGGGCGTGCACCGGCTGCTCGTGAAGCTCGGCCGTGGCGAGGCGAGCGGAGGACTCTCGGTGGCGTTCGCCCGCGCCGACGGCGCCCCCTCCGACGCGGCGTTCTCCACGCCTCCCCCCGGCGGCGCCGGCGTCCCGGTGAGGCCCGGTTCGCTTCCCGGGACCGCGTCCAGCGCGCGGGCGCTGGCCGCCGCGCTGGAGAGGGAGCTCGGGCCCGTGGTGGCGCGGTTCGTCGCCGCCCGGGATGCGCTCGACCTCGACCGCGAGGCTGCGAAGGAGCTGCTGGCCGAGGCGCTCGCGCGGGCGCCCCTCTCCGCGCCGCTCCTCGCGCTCCGGGCCGAGGCCCGCCACGACGACCCCACGCTCGCGGAGCGGATGGCGCGCGCGAGCGCCGAGGCCGACCTCGACCGCGCGCTCGCCGCCGACCCCGCCGACGCCGCGACGCTGCTCGCCCGCGCCGAGCTGGCGCGCGGCTCGGAGCGGCTCGACGACGCGGCTGCGGTCCTGGAGCGACTCTCCCCGGCGGCCGCGGCGCAACCACGGGCGCTCGTGGCGCGGGCGCGGGTTGCGCAGGCGCGCGGGCTCCTGCCCGCCGCGGAGCGGCTCGCGGAGGACGCCCGGCGCGCGGGCGGGACGTGCGCCGCGCTGGAGCTGCTGGGTGAGCTGGCGCGGCGGAGGGACGCGGTGGCGCGGGAGGAGGAGCTCGCCAGCGCGCTCGTCCGCTGCCCTGGCGGGAGGAGCCGGCTGGTCGAGCACAGGCGGCGGCGCGGTGACCTGGCCGGCGCGCTCGCGCTGGCGACCGACCTGGCCGACGCCTCACCCGCGCGGATCGCGCCGCGGCTCGCCGCCGCCTCCCTCCGCGCGGCCGCGGGCGACCCCGGCGGCGCCGCCCGCGACCTCTCCGCGCTGGCGAGACTCTGGCCGCAGGAGCCGCGGATCGAGAAGCGGCGGGCGGAGCTCCTCGAGGCCGCAGGGGAGGCGAAGGCGGCCCGCGCCGCGCGGGAGCACGCGCTCCTCCTCGATGGCGCCGACCTTCCCCTCCGGCGAGCGCTCGCGCTGGAGGACGGGCGCGAGCCCCTCGACGACCTGGCCGAGGACGGCCCGAGCGCGATCGCCGCCTACCGCGCCGCCCGGCCCGGGCATCGGACCTCCAGCACGACCGTCCTCGATTTCGGCGCGGTGGAGCTGCACCCGGGAGGCACCCAGACCGAGCGCATCCACGTCATCGTCGAGGCGCGGGATCAGGCAGCGGTCGATCGCGTGGGCGAGGTGGCGGTGCCGGAGGGGGCCGTGCTGCTCTCCGCGCGCACGCTCAAGCCCGACGGGCAGGTGCTGGAGCCGGAGTCGCCGGTGGGCGAGAAGCGCACGCTCTCGCTGCCGGGCCTGGAGCCGGGCGACCTGGCGGAGTGGGAATGGCTGCGGGGCGTCCCCTCCCGCGGCCCGGCGCTGCCGGGCTGGGCCACCGACCCGTTCTTCTTCCGGGCCGACACGCCGCTGTGGAGATCCACCTATGCGGTGCGCGCGTCGCCCGGGACGCGGCTGGAGGTGGACGCCCACCACATGGCCTCCCCGCCCGTGCGCCGAGAGGGCGATCGGGACGTGCTGCGCGTCCTGCGCCAGGACGTGCCGGCGCTCCTGGCCGAGCCCGGGGCGCCCTCCGAGCCGGAGCTCTTGCCGTTCGTGCAGGCGGGCGCCGGGGCAGGCTGGGACGCGCTCGCCCGCGGCCTCGCCGACGGGATGCTCGACGCCTTCCGGGCAAGCCTCGAGATCCGCGCGCTGGCGGGCGAGCTCGCCGCCTCGCTTCCGGCGCGGGAACGCAGCCCGGAGAGGCTGGCGCGGGCCGTCTACCGCAAGGTGAACGAGCTCGTGCTGGGGCAGGGCGGCTCCTTCGGCGAGCCCGCCGGAGCCATCCTCTCGCGCGGGCGCGGCAGCCGGACCGTGCTCCTGCAATCCCTGCTCGGCGCGCTCGGGGTGCGCTCGCGGGTGGCGCTGGTGCGCCCATTCGGCAGCGACCCTGCGCCCTACCGCTTTCCGCGCCCGGAGCTCTTCTCGGCAGCGGTGGTGCGGGTGGAGACCGGGCAGGGGGAGCTCTGGCTCGACCCCACCATCCGCGGCACCCCCTTCGGCGTCCTGCCGCCGGCTCTGCGCGGCGCGGAGGCGTGGGTGCTTCCGGCCCCCGGCGAGCAGGTGATCCAGGCGCGCACGCCCGACGGTGCGCCCGACGAGCGGCGCCGCACCCTCCTTCGGGTCGCGCTGGAGCCCTCCGGTGCGGCCACCGTGGACGGGGAGGAACGGTACGCCGGGTACGACGGCGCGGCCCTGCGCGCCTCCCTGGAACGGCTCGACGAGCCCGCCCGGCGCCAGGCGCTGGAGAGCGTCCTGGCGCGCTCGTTCCGGGGGCCACGGCTGCTCGCGCTGTCGGTGGAGGGGGAAGGCGACGTCACGGGGGACGCGCCGCTCGTCCTGCGCTGGCGGGCCCGCGTCGAGCGCTGGGCGAGGGTGGAAGGCTCCCGCGCCGTGGTGGAGGTCCCGCTCTTCCCGGCGCGGCTGCGCGCCCGCCATGCCGGGCGCGCGGTGCGGGAGCTGCCGCTCCTCGTGCCGGGCGACGAGCGCGCCGCCTTGACTCTCGCCGTGTCGCTGCCCCCTGGCTGGTCGGCCCTGCCGGCGGACGTCGCTCCCGTTGCGGGGCCTCATGGAAGCTACCGGCGCGTGGAGCGCGCCGAGCCGGGGCGCCTCCTGCGGGAGGACGCGCTGGAGCTTCTGCGCTGCAGGGTGGAGCCCGCGACCTACGGCGAGTTCGCCCGCTTCGCCGCTGCGGTCGATGCAGCGCAGGAGCGAGCGATGGAGTTCCGCCTGGCTGACCCTGGGTAGCCGACGACCCCCGGCCTGCGGCGCGCAAGCCCGCGCGATCACCGATCGTGCGCACCGGCATCCCCGATGCTAGGGAACATGATGTGCGCCTCGTTGCCTCCATCATCGAAACGCTTCGTCGTGTCGGCCGCGCGCTGCGGCCCGAGCCCGTCCTCGTTCCTGTCCCTGTACCCGTCGCCGTTCGTCCGAACCGCCGCCGCTAGACTGCGGCGCGGGGGGTGAACCCGGAGGGTGTGGGCGCTGGGCGCGGGGCGCACTTCTGCCCGTCAGGGCAGGAGGCGCTCTACGACCGCGCTGTGCAGGTCCATCCCCCGGGAGGTGAGCACCAGCCGCTCGCCCGCCACCGCGGCGAGCCGGGCCTTCACGAGCGCTCTCACCTCGCCCTGGCGCTCGGGTGACACCGCCGAGAGCGAGAGCCCCTCTCGCGTCCGCAGGCCGAGCAAGAGCCGCTCCCGCGCGAGCTCCGGCGGCCCGAGCAGGTCCTCCTCCGCGACGGGCAACCCCCCCGCGTCGAGCGCCGCGAACCAGGCGGCGGGCGTGCGGTGGTTGCCCTGTCGCACGGCCTGCCCGGGGCCCTGGTGCAGGCACCCGAAAGCCCCCACCCCGATCCCCAGGTAGCTCTCGGAGGCCCAGTAGAGCCGGTTGTGCACCGACGCGAAGCCCGGGCGCGCGAAGTTCGAGATCTCGTACCGCCGGAACCCTGCCCGCCGCAGCACCGCTCTCGCTGCCCGCGCCTGATCCACCACCTCCTCGTCCGGCGGGAGCGGCAGCCGGCCGGCGCCGCGCATGCGGGCGAAGGGCGTCTCCTCCCCCAGGCTCTCCGCGTCCACGGTGAGCGCGTAGGCCGAGACGTGCGTCACGGGAAGCGAGGCGATCCGCTCCGCGTCCCCCCGCGCGCTCGCCACGGTCGAGCGGCGGCCGCCCTGGATGAGATCGACCGCGACGTTCTCGACGCAGTCGGCGGCGGCCCGGATGGCGCGCTCGGAGGCCACCGGGCCGTGGCGGCGCCCCAGCTTCGCCAGCACGGCCGGGTCGAACGACTGCACGCCGACCGAGAAGCGGTTCACGCCGGCCGCGGCATAGGCGCGAAGGCGCGCCAGCTCGGCGCCCTCGGGGTTCACCTCCAGCGTGATCTCGGCGCCCGGGGGCGGCGAGAAGCGAGCGCGGACCGCCTCCAGCACCTCCGCCACGCGGTCGGGATCCCAGAGCGAGGGCGTGCCTCCACCCAGATATACCGAGGCGCAGGCGAGGCCCTCGAAGGCGGGGGCGCGCAGCGCGAGCTCAACGAGGAGCGCGCGCGTCACCCGCGCCTGGGGGATCTCCCGCTCCACCGCTACCGCGAAGTCGCAATAGGGGCAGCGAGCGGCACAGTACGGAAAGTGAACGTACACCGCGAAGCGCATGCGCTCGAGGTGTAGCCGCGAGATGCGGAGGGCGCTCGCGGCGGCCCTCCCTCTCACAGCGGAGCCCACTTGGTGTGAGCCCGTCGCGAGGCACACGATGCCGTCGACGAGCCGGGCACACGAGGAGGGAGCAGCGGAGGCGTACCTGGAAGGTACGTCGAGCAGCGTAGTCTGCCCGGCGCAGGCAGGCAGCGTGCGCCGCAGCAGGGATCATATCAAGTGGTCTCCGCTATCAGGTCAGGCCCGCTTGCCGGCCGCCTCCTTGTGGCGCTGGTGCGCGCGCGCGACCTCGCCGCTCAGGAACTCGTTCTCCCCGCGAGCCTCCTCCAGTTCCTCCCGCGCGCGAGCGAGCTGCGCCTCCGCCGCGGCGAGCCGCTCGCCGGCGTCCGCTCCGCCCGTCTTCTCCAGCTCGGCCAGCCGGCGGCGCGACTGCGCCTCGGCGATCCCGCTCGCCTCCAGCCTGGCCTCCAGGTTCACCAGCGCAGCCTTCAGCCGCTGGACGTCGGAGCCGAGCCGCCCCGTCTCGGTGGAGCGTGCCCCCAGCTCCACCGCGGACTGCTCCTTCAGCCGCTCCCGCTCGGCGGTCGCCTGGTGAGCGAGCCGCGCCGAGGCCTCCGCCTGCTGGGTGCGCTGCTTCACGAGGTCCTGCGCGCGCGCGAGCTCGGTGCGCAGGCGCGGCACCTCCGCCGCCTGCCGCTCGACCGGTGCGAGGCGCTGCAGCTCGGCGCTCGCCGCCTCCAGCTTCGACCGGACCGCCGCGTGTGCGCGGCGCTCGTCCTCCAGTGCGTGCCCCAGCGCATCCCGCTCGGACCGGAGCGATCGGCCGAGCTCGTCGCGCTCCGCCTCGAGCCGTGCCTCGCGCGCCGCGGCGTCCGCCAGCTCGCCCGCGAGCCGCTCCGAGTCGCGCTCCAGCGCCTCTCCCCGCGCGCGCTCCTCCGCGAGGGCGCGCGTCTCCGCCTCCAGCGCCAGCCGTTCCTCCTCCAGCCGCGCGGCGCCCTCCTCCAGCGCTCCGCGGGCGCTCGCGAGCGACGCTTCCAGGCTGGCGCTGGTCGCCCGCTCGTCCGCCAGCACGACCTCCGTCACCCGCAGCGAGCCGTCCAGGGCGGTGGCGCGCTCGGCGTGCGCGAGCGCCTCGGCGCGCGCCTCCCGCAGGCTCTCCTCGACACCCTCGCGAGCGCCGCGCTCCGCCGCAACCTCCAGGTCGAGAGCGCCGGCGCGGCCTCGCGCCTCCGAGAGCTCCGTCTCGAGCGTCGCCGCGCGGGCGCGCTCCGCCTCCAGCTCGGCGCCGCGGGCCGCGAGCGCCAGCTCGGAGGAGGAGGCTTGCTCCGTGAGCTTTGCCTCGAGTCCCTCGCGCAGCGAGGCGCGCTCGCTCTCCGCCAGCTGGTGAGCCTCGGCGAGCTCCGCCTCGGCGAGGGCTGCCGCGTCCTGCTTCGCGCGAGCGGCCTCGGCCTGCTCGCTGGCGAGCTGCTCCTCGGCGCTCCGCCTCAGGCTGGCCAGGGCCTCTTCCGCCGCGGCGCGCTCCGCTTCGAGCGCAGAAGCCGCCTCCGCCTGCGCCGAGGCGAGGGCCGTCGCCCCTTCCGCCTGGGCGGCGGCGAGATCCGTGGCCCCGGCCTCGCGCGCCTCCGCGAGCGCCGTCGCGGCGGCCTCCCGTTCTCCGGCGAGCTCACGCTCGGATGCGGCGCGTGCCTCCTCCGCCCCGGCGACCGCGCGTGCGAGCTCCTCGCCCAGCCGCCCCACCTCGGCCCGGGCCGCCTCCAGCTCGGCGCACAGCGCGGCGATCCTCTCCTCCGACTCCGCGCGCTCGAGGCCCCGTTCCTCCGCGAGCCGCTGGAGGTCCGCGAGCGCCTCCTCACGCGCCGCGCGGCGCTCCGTCTCGAAGGCTTCCTGTGCCTCATCGAGCCGGGCCTGGGCGGCCAGGCTGGCTGCGAGCGCGGAGGTGCGCTCCGCCTCCAGGGCGGCGGCGGCCCCCGCGCGCTCCTCGGCCGAGGACTCCTCCAGCCGGGAGCGCAGCTCCTCGGCCACCGCCAGCCGCTCGGACCAGCTCGCCTCCGCGGTTTCGGACGCCTGCATCGTCTCGGAGAGCACGTCCGACAGGGACTGGCGCGTATCGTCCGACTCCGCCAGGCGCGTCTCCAGAACTTCCCGGGCCGAGGTGGCGTCCTCGCCGGCGCGCAGGGCGGCGGCACGCTCGGCGGCGAGCCTCTCCTCGAGCCCGCTGCGCAGCTCCTCCGCGCGCGCGAGCTCGCGCCGGAGCGCGGTGGCGGCCGACTCCAGCTCCTCGGCCTGGCGGCGGTCCTCGGAGAGCGCCTCCTTCACGCGGCCCAGGAACGTGTCGCGGGCGCGCAGCCTCTCCCGGAAGAACTCGAGCTTCTCCTCCGGCGTGCCCTTCGGCATCGGAGGATCGCGAGGCCAGTCGGCGAGGAGGTCCGTCCGTCGCACCGGCTCGGCGCCACGCTGCGCGGGCGCTTCGGGCGCGACGAGGCGGGGAGGAAGCGGCGGGGGCGCGGCGGCCGCGGAGGGGGAGCCGGCTTCCGGCTCGGAGGCGAGCTCGACGCTCCCTTCGCCCATCAGGGCAGCGGCCTGGGCCAGCAGCGCCGAGAGGTCGAACGGCTTCCTCAGATACTCGTCCGCGTGGGTGCGCGTCTGCCGGTGCGCCTCGATGGCGGCCTCGGAGGCGTCGGCGGTGTAGAGCACGAGCGGCAGCGAAGGCAGCGCCCGCTTCAGCCGGTTGCACACCGAGAACCCGCTCATGTCGGGCAGCTCGGCGGCGAGCAGCACGAGGTCGGGGCGGGAGGTGCGGCAGCGCTCTACGCCGCGTTCCCCCCCCTCCACCGTGGTCACCTCGAACCCGGCGGGCTCGAAGGTTCGGCGGACCGACTCCGCCAGGTCGACATCGGCCTCGATGACGAGGAGCTCGCGTACCATGTTGAAGCGACGGTAGCGCGACCCGAGCGCGCCGCGATACGTGGGAGCGCTGCGCCCCAGGGATGCGGAGGTGGTCTGCCCGGAGGCGCCGCCCCACACGCGAGGTGCCAGACCTTCCTCGCGGGCGAGGAGCTTTCCGCGGGCGCGGGGCCAGGTTCGCCCCACGGCCCGCGAAGGGCCGCCGGCCTGCCACGGTCCGGTCAACGGCCCATCCGAAGCGCGAGGCGCCGCCGCGGATTACTTCCGCCCCGTGCCGAGCTTCTCCCTCACTGCCGAGGTCTCCGAGGAGAGCGCCGACGAGCTCGCGGCGCTGCTGGTGGAGCGCGGCGCGGGAGGGGCGGAGGTGCAGGGCGGCGAGGTCGCGCCCATGCCCGGCGCGGCCCCGCTGGCCCCCGGTCGCGCGCGGGTGGTCGCCTGGTTCGGCGAACGCGCAGCCGCGAAGGAGGCCGCGCTCGCCCTGGACATCGACGGGGAGGTGCGAGAGGTCGCCGACGAGGACTGGGGCGAGCGCTGGAAGGCGGGCCTCGCGCCCTTCACCGTGGGGAGGGTGCATATCCGCCCCACCTGGACCGAGGGGGCGGTGCCGGCCGGCGCGGTGGAGGTGGTGCTCGATCCAGGCATGGCCTTCGGAACCGGCACACACCCCACCACCTCCCTCTGCCTCGCAGCCCTGCAGACCCTGCTCGCGGCCGCGCCCGGAGCGGAGGTGCTCGACGTGGGCACCGGCTCGGGGCTGCTCGCCATCGCCGCGGCCAAGCTCGGCGCGCGGAGGGTGGTCGGCACCGACATCGACCCGGTGGCGCTGCGCGTGGCGGAGGAGAACGCGGAGCGCAACGGGGTGGAGCTGGAGCTCCTCCTCGCTCCGCCAGGCGAGGTGGAGGGACACTTCGGCATCGCCGTGGCCAACATCCTCGCGAACACGCTGCTGGAGCTCGCGCCGGAGCTGGCCGCCCGCGTGGCGCCAGGAGGAGCGCTCCTCCTCAGCGGCCTGCTGGCGGGCCAGGAGGACGAGGTGCGCGGAGCGTACGCGGCGCGCGGCCTGCGGCCCGACCCCGCGCTCGACGCCTCCGATCGCGAGTGGAGGCTGGTCGGGTTGCGCGCCCCGGACCGGCCGTGAGCGGGCGCCGGCTCTTCGTCCCGCGCGAGCGCATCGCGGGCGATCGCGCGGAGCTCTCCGCCTCCGACCTGCACTATCTGCGCGACGTGCTGCGCCTCGGGCCGGGCGGCGCGGTGGAGGTCTTCGACGGCGAGGGAGGCTGGCACGAGGGGCGGCTCTCCTCCGACGGCGCGGCCCTCCTGCTGGGCGAGCGCCGGGAGGCCCCACCCCCCGGGGCGCGCATCCACCTCGCCTTCGCCCTCGCGCGCGGCGAGCGCTGCGATCTCGTGGTGCAGAAGGCCACCGAGCTCGGCGTGTCGCGGCTCCAGCCGTTCGCGGCGGTCCGCTCCGTCCTCCGGCTCGAGGGCGCGCGCGCGGACGAGCGGGTGCTGCGCTGGGGGCGCATCGCTTCGGAGGCGGCGCGGCAGAGCGGCCGGGCCGACGTCCCTCCGGTGGAGCGCCCCGTGCCCTTGCAGCGCGTGCTGGAGGATGCGCCGCCCGGCACGCGAATGGTGCTCTTCCACGAGGGCGGGGGCGAGCCGCTGCGCGACGTGATCGATCCCTCGGCGCCTGCGCACCTGGCGGTGATCGGTCCCGAAGGCGGGCTCGCGCCGGAGGAGGTGGCGGCGTGCCTCGCCGCAGGCGCGCGCCTCGCGACCCTCGGCCCGCGCATCCTCCGCAACGAGACGGCCGCCATCGCCGCCACCGCGCTGCTGCAGCACCTGCTGGGCGACATGGGCTAATACCCCGCAGCCCTCTTTAATTGACTCCGCCCCGGTTCGACGGAGACTCGGCGCGTGCGCTGCCCTCGATGCCAGACCGAGAGCGCGTCGCAGGCCGCGTCGTGCGCGAACTGCGGGGCGCCGCTCCTCCTCCGCGAAGATCCGACACCCATTCCGCTCGCGTGGGACCTCGACGAGCTGGGCGTCCCGCCGCACGGCGCCGGCCTCGACCGGGAGCTCGACCCGCCGGGGCTCGCTCCCGGCCACCTCGGCTTCGACGCAGCGGAGGATCCCCCCGTGCTGGTGCTCGGGGACGAGCACGTGGTTCGTGCCGGGGCCAGGGCCCGCGTGGGCGTCCTCCGCCGTGGGGTGCCGAGGCCGCTCGCGCCGGCACTCCCCGCAACTCCGCAGTCCGAGGCTGCGCCGCTGCCCATTCCCCGGTCCGCCGTGGTCCTGGCCCCTGGGCAACCCGGGCCTCCCGCGGTGCCCCGCCGCCTCGGCGCCTGCGCCGTGGACCTCGGAGTGGTCGCGCTCTTCGCGGCGCCGCCGCTCGCGATCGCGGCTGCCCTCGGGCCCGGCTTCGCGCGCGCCGCCACCCTCCTGCCGCAGGCCCTGCTCTTCACGGCACTGGTCGGCTTCGTCTATGCGACCTCCTGCCTGGCGCTGGCCGGGGCCACCGCGGGCCAGCGGCTCTTCAGCCTGCGGGTGGTCGCCCGCGGTGGAGAGCGGCCGGGCGCCGGCCGGGCAGCCATGCGCGCGGGTCTCGCCCTCCTCGGCGGCGCCGCGGCCGGGCTGGGCTTCGCCGCGGCCTTGTTCACGCATGGTCGTACCCTGCACGACGTGCTCGCGGGCACCGAGGTGGTGCTGGCCCGGTGAGGGTCTTCGGGAAGCGCAGGGACTGCAGGCGAACATCGCGGCGCGGAGTCCTCGCGATGGACCATCGTCACTGTTCGTGACGCATCGGGTCGGAGATAGCCCCTTTACCCTGCGCAACGTCGCCGCTATTGTCTCGCCTCCCTTCTCACCCCATTCCCCCTCACAGGACCGGCGGCCCCATGAACAAGCCCATCGACCCTGATCCGCGCAGAGCGCTTCTCGAGAAGCTCATCGCCGACGCCGAGATGGGAGGTGGCGAAGACCGCGTCTCGAAGCAGCACGAGTCCGGCAAGCTCACCGCCCGCGAGCGCATCGACCTCTTCCTCGACCCCGGCAGCTTCGTCGAGCTCGACAAGTTCAAGACGCATCGCTGCGCCGACTTCGGGATGCAGAGCCAGAAGGTCCTGGGCGACGGCGTGGTGACCGGGTACGGGCTCGTCGAGGGCCGGCAGGTGTTCATCTTCGCGCAGGACTTCACCGTCTTCGGCGGCTCGCTCTCGGGCGCCTACGCGGAGAAGATCTGCAAGATCATGGACCGCGCCATGGAGGTGGGCTGCCCGGTCATCGGCCTGAACGACTCGGGCGGCGCGCGCATCCAGGAGGGCGTCGTGTCGCTGGCAGGCTACGCCGACATCTTCCTGCGCAACACGCTCGCCTCGGGCGTGGTGCCGCAGATCAGCGTGATCATGGGCCCGTGCGCCGGCGGAGCGGTGTACAGCCCGGCCATCACCGACTTCATCTTCATGGTGAAGGACACGAGCTACATGTTCATCACCGGTCCGGAGGTCATCAAGACGGTGACGCACGAGGAGGTCACCAAGGAAGACCTCGGCGGCGCGCGCGCGCACTCGCAGAAGTCCGGCGTGGCGCACTTCACCTTCGACTCCGAGGAGGCGACGCTCAAGGCCGTGCGCGAGCTGGTCTCGTACCTCCCGCTCAACAACGCGGACGATCCCCCCGCGCTGCCCTCGTCCGACGACCCCACCCGCCGCGACCCCTCGCTCAAGACGGCCGTTCCGGACAACCCCAACCGGCCCTACGACATCAAGGACATCATCAAGGCGGTAGTGGACGACCGGCACTTCTTCGAGGTGGCGCAGCACTTCGCCGGCAACATGGTCGTGGGCTTCGCCCGCCTCAACGGCCGGCCGGTCGGCATCGTCGCCAACCAGCCGGCGGTGCTCGCGGGCGTGCTCGACATCAACGCCTCGGTGAAGGGCGCGCGCTTCGTCCGGTTCTGCGACGCGTTCAACATCCCGCTGGTCACCTTCGTCGACGTGCCCGGCTTCCTGCCCGGGACCGACCAGGAGTGGGGCGGCATCATCAAGCACGGGGCCAAGCTGCTCTACGCCTTCGCCGAGGCGACCGTGCCCAAGGTGACCGTCATCACCCGCAAGGCCTATGGCGGCGCGTACGACGTGATGGCGTCGAAGCACATCCGGGCCGACGTGAACTTCGCGTACCCTTCGGCGGAGATCGCCGTCATGGGGCCCGAGGGCGCGGTGAACATCATCTTCCGCAAGGAGATCCTCGCTGCCAAGGACGTGAATGCCGAACGGCAGCGGCTCATCGCCGACTACCGCGAGAAGTTTGCGAATCCCTACAAAGCGGCCGAGCTCGGGTACATCGACGAGGTCATCCGTCCCGAGGACACGCGCCCGCGCGTGATCAGGGCTCTCGAGATGCTGCGGACCAAGCGACAGGAAAATCCGCCAAAGAAGCACGGGAACATTCCTCTGTAGCCGCAGGGCGCCCCATCGAGGGGCGTGCCGTTATCCTCAGGACATTGTTAACCGATTCAACGCTTACCCCCTCAAGGGGTAAGCGTTTTCCGTTGGATCGCTGGACACCCACGCCCTTGATGTCATGCTCCGCCACCTGAATTTGCAGTCCTGGAGCATCTCCCACGGGCCAACGGGCCCAAGGCACGGACCTATGGATCGAAACATCGCGCGCGCGACCCTTGCGCTCGTCTCCTCCTTCGCGCTCGCTCTCGGTGCCTGCAAGGGCGACCAGGGGCCTGCTGGACCCGCCGGGCCGCCCGGAACGGGGCTCACCTCGGATGGCGGCGGGACCACGGACGGCGGCAACGGCTCCGACGGAGGCGTCATCAACAAGGCCCTCGGCGCGCCCGCGGCCCGGCTCTTCGCGAAGATCACGAGCGTGACCATCCCCAATGCTGGGACGACGGGCGGCATCCCGCAGCTCACCTACCGGCTCTTCAACGACGCGGCCATGACGGAGGGTACGGCCTGTGCGGGCAGCGGTTCGGCCGACGCTGGCACTGCGTACGCGCCGAACTTCACCATCGCCAGGCTCATCGACGATCCCCAGAACACGGGGACGAAGCGCTGGCAGAGTTATCTCGAAAGGCAGAGCGCCGACCCGATCGCCACCGGCGGCCAGGCCACCATCGCCGCCGCCGAGGGCGCCCACAACAGCTTCCCGGGAACGCTCAAGGACAACGGCGACGGCTCCTGCACCTATACCTTCCTCGCCGACCTCTCGAAGAAGGTCGCTCTCGGTGCGACGGCTGGCGTGACGCAGGCGTACGATCCCGCCGCGATCACGCGCTTCGGCATCCAGAACAATCCCACCGAGCCCAGCGCCACCGACCCGGCCTTCGACGGCTACGCCGACGTGCTCGCCTCCACCGGCGCCATCCAGACGGCAGACCCGCGCCAGCTCGTCGCCGACGCGGCCTGCAACGCCTGCCACTCCCAGATCGCGCACCACGGCGCGAAGCGCCTCTCCATCGGTTACTGCGTCACCTGCCACAACGCGGGCACCGCGGACCCGGATCCGACGTCGTCGGGCTCGCCGCCGTCGTCCCTCGACCTCGCCGTCCTCATCCACAAGATCCACCAGGGCTCGAAACTCCCCAGCGTGAGCGGCACGCAGCTCAACGGGACGGCGATCGCCGCGCCGGTCGCCTCCGCCGGCTGTCCGACGGCGACGGGCGCGACCACGCCCACGCCCTGCGTGATCATCAACGGCACGGACTACACCGCGGTCGGATTTCCGCAGGACACCAGTAATTGCATGGTCTGCCATAGCCTGACCACCGGCACTGGGTCGGACTACTGGAAGACCCAGGCCAGCATCGAGGCCTGCACGGCGTGCCACGACCGCACGAGCTTCGCGGCCACGGCACCGGCCGGCTTCACTGCGCACCCCTTCCCCGCCGCGGACGGGAGCTGCGTGAGCTGCCACGCAGCGGGAAGCGCCTTGCCGAGCGCCGACGTGACGAAGGTCCACTCGCTCCTCACGCCGACGGCCGCGCAGCAGAAGGCGACCCTCAAGATCCTGAGCGTTACGAACACCGCTCCTGGCCAGAAGCCCGTCGTGAAGTTCTCGGTCACGAACCCGGCCAGCGCCAACGCGAACATGGATGTCCTGACCGACCCGCTCTGGAAGAGTGGCACCGGAGGCCGGCTCGGCATCGACATTGGCTGGGTGGTGCCGCAGGCGACGACGCCGCCGGCCAACCAGGGTGAAGACTGGAACAACAGCGGCAGCCTCGCGCTGACTGGGTTTGGCTCTTCCGTGCCCGCCGGTTCGGCGGCCCCGGGCCAGCCCGTCAGCATGGATGTGATCGCCGGCCTTGGCGGTGCGACGCCCACCGTCGTCAAGAACTCCGACGGCACTTACACGGCGAGCCTGACCGTCGCGGTCCCCTCCGGAGCGATGGGCTCGGGCGTCGCCGTTCTCGAGGGTCATCCCGGGGCGCCCGGCATCGAATACCCGGTGCGCACCGACACGATGTTCTTCGCTGTCACCGACGCCAAGGCCACGCCGCGCCGCCAGGTGGTCGACATCCAGAAGTGTGACAAGTGCCACGGGATGCTGTCGCTGCACGGCGCCAACCGCAACGACAACATCGACGCCTGCGTCGTCTGCCACAACACGGAGGCGACCGACATCACCCAGCGCAACGGCCCTACGCCGTATCCCGACAACAAGCCCGAGCAGAGCATCGACTTCGCGACGATGGTGCACTCGATCCACGCGGGCGGCCCTCCCGGCAACCCGTACGCGCCGGGCATCACCGTGTTCACGTACACCGGCAAGGCCCCTGGCGTTGCTCCGACTCCGCCGGGGAGCAATGCCAGCACCTACAACGACGTGATGCTGCCGGAGGGCAACTCGGTCGGCCGGTGCTTCATCTGCCACAACGATGCGAACCCGGTTCCTTCAGCGAGCGACGTGAAGCTCGTGAACGGCGTGGCTCAGCTCACGGTCGACTCGGCCGATCAGACGGCGTACATGAGGACGACCCCGGTCGCCGCGGTCTGCTCCTCGTGCCACGGCTCCGCGATCGCGATCGCGCACATGAAGACGCAGTCGAGCGGAAACATCTTCAGCGCGACGCAGAGCGACATCGACAAGGGGATCGTGGTGGAGACCTGCAACGTCTGCCACGGCAAGGGTGCCTCGGCCGACTCGGCGATGTTCCACGGACACTAGTCGCGACAGCCACTCCTCCTGAGTGACAGGGCGGGCCTCCGGGCCCGCCTTTTTTTTATGGCGCGACCTTCGACCTCGACCTTCGACCTCGACCTTCGACCTCGACCTTCGACCTCGACCTCGACCTCGACCTCGACCTCGACCTCGACCTTCGACCTCGACCTCCGACCTCGACCTCCGACCTCGACCTCCGACCTCCGACCGCGACCGCGACCTTCGACCGCGACCTCCGACCGCGACCTCGACCTTCGACCCGACCTCGACCCGACCTCGACCCCGACCCCGACCTCGACCTCGACCTCGACCCCGACCTCGACCTCGACCTCGACCTCGACCCCGACCCCGACCCCCCCCCCCCCCCCCCCCCCCCCCCCCCCCCCCACCCCCCCCCCCCCCCCCCCCCCCCCCCCCCCCCCCCCCCCCCCCCC
>JBBQEB010000094.1:0-14969 GCA_038320275.1 Myxococcales bacterium
GGTGGCGCTGGCGGGGTCGCTCGCCGCCACGCTCGCGCTCCACCACGCCGCGGCGGTCGCCCTCGACCGCGTGCTGGAGGAGCGGCTCCGCGGGGCCGGCGAGACCGCGGCCCAGCTCCTCGCGCGCAGCGGTGACGCCGAGGCGCTGCGCGCCGTCATGAAGGCGAACGAGCTCGAGGGCGCCTACCTCGTCTCGCCCACGTTCCGGGTACTGGCCGACGCCACCGGGCCCGCGCCGGCCGCGACCGACCTCCTGCGCGTCGATACGGCCCGGGTCTCGCGCGCGCTCGGCGGCGAGGGCTCGGTGGCTTTCGCCTGGGCGGTCGGTGAGGCCCGCGTCGCGACCGGTTACTTCCCCGTCCGTGGCCGGGACGGGCGCGTCGAGGCGGTGCTGGGGCTCGAGGCCGGCCAGCCGTTCCTGGCGTCGAGCGACCGGCTGCGCCGCGCGCTCTGGGCGGCCGTGGCGCTCTCGGCGATCGGCGCGCTGGCCCTCGCCGCGCTGGCGCGGCAGTGGGCGCGCGGCGAGGAGAGCCGCCGCGCCGTAGCCGAGCTGGCCGCACGCGGCGACGCGATGGCGCGCATGGCAGCCATGACCGCCCACGAGATCCGGAACCCCATCGGCATCATCCGAAGCGCGGTGGAGCTGGTGCAGGCGCGGGCGGGCGGGCGGCTCGGCCCGGGCGACCTCGAGGCGCTCTCCGACGTGCTGGGCGAGGTCGAGCGGCTCCGCCGGCTCACCCAGGACTTCCTCGATCTGGCGCGCGAGCCGGCCCTGGTCGAGGGGGACTGCGACGTTGCCCGCCTCGCGGCGGAGGCGGCGCAGGGCCTCTCGCGCACCCACCCGGCGGTCGAGGTGACGGTGGACGTTCCCTCGGCCTCGGTGCGCGGCGACGAGGGGCGCCTGCGGCAGGTGCTCTCGAACCTGCTCCAGAACGCAGCGGAGGCCGGCGCGCGCCGCGTCGCCGTCTCGGGCGAGCTGCGTGACGGGGAGGTCCGGCTCCGGCTCGCCGACGATGGGCGGGGCGTCGCCTCGGAGGTGCGGCCGCGCCTCTTCGAGCCGTTCGCGACGGCACGCGCCGGCGGCACCGGGCTCGGCCTCGCGCTGTCGCGCCGCATCGCCGACCGGCACGGCGGTTCCCTGGCGCTGGCCGGCACCGGCCCGGGTGGCACCACCTTCGAGCTGCGGCTCCCTGTCGGCGGAGGATAGAAACGAGCGATGGCCTCCGTCCTCGTGGTCGACGATGAGCCGAAGCTCGGGAAGTACGTGGCCCAGGCGCTCGAGCTCGACGGGCATGTGGTGCAGCGCGCGGGCGGCGGCCGCGAGGCGCTGGCGATCCTGGCCGAGCAGGCGTGCGACGTGGTGGTGACGGACCTGCGCATGCCGGAGGTGGACGGGCTGGTGGTGCTGGGCGCGGCACGGTCGCGACCGTCGCCGCCGGAGGTGATCGTGATGACCGCCTTCGGGACGGCGGAGAGCGCTGTGGCCGCCATGAAGGCGGGAGCCGCCGACTACGTCACGAAGCCGTTCGCGCTCGACGAGCTGCGGATGCGGGTGCGGCGGCTCGCCAACCAGCGCGGGGCCGAGGCGAAGAGCGAGCGGCTCCTGCGCCGGCTCACGCCCGACCTCGTGGCCGAGAGCGCGGCCATGAAGGCGGCCCTCGCGGCGGCCCGGCAGGTCGCCCCCACCGGCGCCACCGTCCTCCTGCTCGGCGAGAGCGGGACCGGCAAGAGCCAGCTCGCGCGCTTCATCCACTACCAGAGTGGGCGCGCCGCGGCGCCCTTCGTCGAGGTCCACTGCGCCGCGCTCCCCGAGACGTTGCTCGAGGGTGAGCTCTTCGGCCACGAGAAGGGCGCCTTCACCGGCGCCGTGCAGCGCAAGGCAGGCCACCTCGCCGCCGCCGACGCCGGCACCCTTTTCCTGGACGAGATCGGCGAGCTCACCGCCGCCACCCAGGTGAAGCTCCTGCGCTTCCTCCAGGAGCGGACGTTCGTACCCCTCGGCGCCACCGAGCCGAGGACGGTCGACGCGCGCGTCGTCTCGGCGACGAACCGCGACCTCGATGCCGCGGTGGCGGAAGGCGCGTTCCGCGAGGACTTTTACTATCGCCTGAACGTGTTCGCGATCCGGGTGCCGGCGCTGCGGGACCGTCGCGACGACGTGTTGCCCATCGCCGATCGACTGCTGGCGGCCCGCGGGCTACCGCCCGAGAAGCTCTCGCCCGCGGCGCGGCAGCGACTGCTCGAGCACCGCTGGCCTGGAAACGTGCGGGAGCTCGAGAACGCGCTCCAGCGCGGACTCATCCTCGCCGGCGAGGGCGAGATCGGGCCGGAGCACCTCACGCCGGCGCGACCTGTGGTGGGGCGGGCTCGCGGGGCGGCCGACCTGCTCAGCGAGGGCTTCCAGCTCGACGCGTTCGAGCGGGAGCTCATCCTCGCCGCGCTGGAGCGCGCGGGCGGGAACAAGACCCACGCGGCCGAGCTGCTCGGGATCACGCGGCGGCGGCTCTACTCGATGCTGGCGAGCCTTGGCGAGCGCGCCCCGGAGTGACGCGTTCCGGCGCGCGCTCCGGCGAGCCGTCCCCTCGCGCAGCGACTGAAGGAGCACCTCGCGCGCGCCCTCGCTCGCCTCGAGTGAAGCCGCCGCGGAGGGCCGCGGCGAGGGTAGGGCGGCGAATCCCGCTCGCCCGCGAGACGCCCCTGATGGAACGTCAGCGCTTGCCACCATCCATCATGGACCCACCACCGTCGAGCGCGCCGCCGTCCATCATGGGACCCGCGTCGCCGGTCCAGCCCCCATCCATCATCCAGCCGCCGTCGGCCGGGTAGCCGCCATCGGTCGAGAAACCGCCGCCATCCATGGCGGTGCAGCCGGGCATGCCGGCGTCGAAGCCCATCCTCCCGCCGTCCGGCATGACCCAGCCGCCGTCCGAGACCTGGCCTCCCCCGTCCATCATGCCGGTGCTCCCCACGCCGCCATCGAAGGCCTGGCCCATCTCCGCCGCCCGCATCTGCATGTGGTTGGCGAATCCGTCCATGGCGTCGCAGTGCCGGATCGCCTCCGCGTGATTCGACCCCATGTCGGGAAGCGTGCAGGCCACGGCCGCGTGCTGGTCGAGCTCATGGGACATCACGTCCGCTCCGCAGCCCATGTCGGCGTCGGAGCCACGCCCCATGGAGCCCATCCCCTGGTCCATGTGGGTCCCGAGAGAGCGCATCGAGTCGATGGCCGGCGCCGCCTGGCCGCGGTAGTGCTCGACGGCGGCCGCGCACTCCGCGGAGGACGTCATCCCCATGGCCGCCGCGCGATACGCGGCCACGTCCGCGCTGAGGCCGACCGCCGCGGCGTCGTACTTCGCGATGTCGGCGGGAGCGATCGCGGTGCTCGAGGGGGTGCTGGAGGATCCTCCGCATGCTGCGGCGGCGGCGAGGATGGCGAAGGCGAGCGAGGGCTTGTTCATGGGGTGCTTTCCGTGGCGGGAGCTGGCGTAGACGTTCTCATAACGCCCCGCCTGAGTTTACGCCCTACGCCGTGGGAGCCCCGCTCCCGGCCAAAAGGTTCACGGGTGCGGAGGCGGGCGGGGTGGGCCACCGGAGCTGCACCCCCCTGCGCTCCTCGCCCGCGAGCCGCTCGGGGGAACGCGTCATCGCGCCGGCGACGCGGGTTCCGCCGCGACCCAGCGGTCGTACGCCTGCAGGTCGTAGATCTTCGTGAAGCCTTTCTCCCGCAGGGTCCCGATGGCGATGGCGCTGCGCCGCCCACTCTTGCAGTAGACCAGCACCGGCGCCGCTGGAGGCCCGACCTCCGAGAAACGGCGCGGCATC
Organism: Myxococcales bacterium; assembly: GCA_038320275.1. Classification (GTDB taxonomy): domain Bacteria; phylum Myxococcota; class Myxococcia; order Myxococcales; family Anaeromyxobacteraceae; genus Anaeromyxobacter_A. Next base: position 3,823 of record JBBQEB010000094.1, read on the forward strand.
TCATCGAACGGGATGTTCACCGCCCCGGGGACGTGCCCGGCCGCGAACTCACCCGGGGTTCGCACATCGACGACCTTGATCCCGCCCGCCACGAGCGCGTGCGCCGCCTTGCCATCGACGACGCCGGGAGGGACGCTCGGCGCCTCGCCCGCGGTCTTTCGGGTCGTGGCGGGCTCCTTCTCCGCGACGGCAGTGGGGAGAGCGGAGGTGAGAGCCAGGGCCAGCACCACGGAAAAGAACTTCACGTGACCTCCTCGGGAGAACGCTGCGTCCGCCTCCCTTCGCGTGCCGGCCGCAGTCAGGGTTCGCTGGATCTGCAGGGCGAGTCGCTCGAGCGCAATCGGGAGTCCCTGGCGCGGCTAAACGGGATCCCCCCACGCCGCGACGCCGGGCCACCATCGCCCGGGCTGCGACAGAGGGACCTGAAGTTCTCGAGCCGCTCCGCCCACAGAACCCGGTCCCCTACGTGCCACGGGGGTTCCTCGCGCCACCGGTGGAGGAGCGCGCGGAGCCGGTCGGGTCGCATGCGATGGATTCTCCACGGAGAGGCCCGCCGCCGGACCCCAGGGCCCGGCGACGGGCCGCCTCCATCTGACGTCACCCAGCACGGTCACCGTGCTGGTGGCGAGCGCCGCTTCATTTCGTGACCGGTGCTGCCGGCGCATCTGGCGGCGCCGCCGGGGCACCCTTCTTGAAGATGTCGAAGTCGACATCGATCTGCATCGACCACATCCAGCTCTGCCCCCCGGGCTGGACCTTGTCATTGAGGAAGAACACCGGGCCAGCGAGAAGATCGATGGCGGGCGTGAAGTAGAAGCCGAGGCCGGCGCCCACGGCGCCGAGAAAGCTCTTGCCTGTCTGGATGTCGGCGAAGGCGTTCATCTTGTTGAGCCCAGGCAGGTTCACCGTCCAATCGGGCGTGACGTACGAGCCCATGAAACCGGCGCGGCTCGGGTTGCCGTTCTCGTCGATGAGCGCCTTCTCGTCCAGACCGTAGTAGCCGCCAACGGTGACAATGCCCACGGGCAGCGTCTTGCCAACCTCGCCGTGCAGGACGTGCTGGGTCGTGACGTGGTTCTTGAAGCCGGCGTTGTAGATTCCGGCGGAGATGCCCGGCTGCCACGCGCCGAACGCGCCGTCAGGAACGCCAAGCTTCGCGTTCAGCAGCAGGGCGGCGCTGCCCAGGTATCCGGGGTACTGCAGGTCAAATCCAATCTCGAGCTGGAGCTTCTCGAACGGCAGGAGGCCCATGGTGAGGCCGGTCAGGATCGGGTATGCGCCGCGCTCGCCGAAGTAAGTGTCGTAGGTGAGATGCGGGATGAGGAACGGCTGGACGTACGTCGTAGCGGGGGTCCAGAAGGTGGTCGAAGGTGTCGCCGAAGCCTTCGAGCCCACCGCGGCCATCGCCACGACGCCAAGCGCGCACAGAAGCCTCTTCATCGTTCGTCTCCCTCCAGGTTTGAGAAGCGACCCGCCAAAGTGCAGAAGGCGTGCCGCGCCGCGGGGAAGGAAGCTGCACGGCGGCAGAGCGCCTGCGGCACGGCGCGACCGCCGCCATGCACGCGGCTGCGGCAAGGGCTGCTCGGGTCGGATGCAGATTCACTGTGCGGCAGCGTCCATCGTCCGCTCGAGCGCGGTCGATTCGCGCCTCTCGCTCACCGCTACTCCACCCCGACCACGGCCGGCGCGGTTGGGCGGAGCTTTCCGGCGCGCTGATCGGACCCGGACTCGAGGTCCGTGGTGATGTACGCCCGCTCGCCCGACTCGGCCATGTCCATGCCGCTCCACTCGTCCTGCTCGTCGGCCCGCAGCGGGGTGAGGGTGCCCACCAGCCGCAGGATCCCGTAGGAGAGGCCCCCCGACCAGGCGAAGGTGGCGAGGACCCCGACCAGCTGGATGCCCAGGAGGCGCAGGCTTCCGTCGGCGCCGTCCGCATTCACCGCCTTCGAGGCGAGCACGCCCGTCGCGAGCGCGCCTAGCGTCGCCGCGACGCCGTGAACCGCGAACACGTCGAGCGCATCGTCGAGGCCGAGGCGGGGGCGATAGCGCACGGCGGCGAGCGCGGCGAGCCCCGCCAGCGCGCCGAGACCCATCGCGGCGAGCGGCGTCACGAACCCAGCCGCTGGCGTGATCGCCACCAGCCCTGCTACCGCACCGGAGGCGAGCCCGACTCCGGACATCTTGCCGTGGAAGAAGAGAAGCTCGGCGAGGCCCCAGGCCAGCGCCGCCGCTGCGGGGGCGAAGAAGGTGTTGCCGAAGGCGGCTGCGGCGAGGCCGTTCGCGCCGAGCGCGCTGCCACCGTTGAAGCCCAGCCAGCCGAACCAGAGCAGCCCCGCCCCCAGGATTGCGAAGGGGACGTTGTGCGGGAGGACGCTCGGCGTGCGCAGCCCACGCCGCTTTCCGAGCACGATGGCGAAGACCACCGCGGCGGCGGCCGCGTTGATGTGGACCACCGTCCCGCCCGCGAAGTCGAGCGCGCCCAGCCTGTGCAGCCAGCCGCCCGGAGCCCACACCCAGTGCGCCACCGGGGCGTAGACGACGACGCTCCAGATCCCGGCGAAGAGGATGAAGGGCTTGAGACGCACCCGCTCCACCACGGCGCCGCTGATGAGCGCGGGCGTGATGATGGCGAACATGGTCTGGTAGACCATGAAGGCGCTGTGCGGGATGGTCGGGGCGAGGTCCTTTGCCACCTCGGCGCCCACGCCGCGCAGCCCCACCCAGGAGAGCCCGCCCACGAAGGCGTCGAGCCCCCCCGGCCCCGGCGAGAAGGCCAGGCTGTAGGAGACGAGCGCCCACAAAACGCCCACCAGCGCCATGCACACCAGGGAGAGGATCATGGTGTGGACGACGTTCTTGCTGCGGACGAGGCCGCCGTAGAAGAAGGCGAGACCGGGTGTCATGAGCAGGACGAGGCCCGCGCAGAGGAGCACGAAGGCGGTGTCCCCGGAGTCGACCTGGCCGGGCGTCGCCGCTGTCGCGAGGGACGGGAGGAGGGCGGCGAGCGTGGCAGCGAACGTTCTCAAGAGGCACCTCGGGCAGCGCGGTGTGCGCCCCGGCTTTGCAGCGGTCGTGCCCGGCCTGGGGCGCTCGGTTTCGAGGCAGCGAACGCCTCGGAAGCAGGCCTGCTCGCAGACCGGGCAGCGGGCTGCCCGCGCCTGAGGCACCTCATGCCAGGTGGGCTCCGCTGTCAGTGCCGGGCGCGGTTCTTCGGGGCGCGCTTCGCCGAGCTCGAGGCTGGCTTCGGGGCGCGCCTCTCCTGGCCGTGTGCCGCCGCGCCGCGCTGGCGAGGGGCGGCGGGATGCACCTTGAAGCCGCGGATGGCGGCGCGCGTGGCCGGGCGCGGGGTGGGGGCAGGGGGAGGAGCAGGGGGGAGGTAGGGATCGTCGTCGCTCGCGGAGGTCAGCGCCCGCGGCGACTCCACCGCGCGGAACGCCCCTCGCTCGACCTCCTCGTCGCCGGCGGCCTTCTCCAGCCAGCCCTGCAGGGCGCCCTCGAGGCCGGCGGCGGCCAGGGCTGCGGTGGCGCCGGCGCGGTCACCGGAGCGGCCTCGCAGCGCCGCCAGGTGGAGCGCGGCGCGGGCTCGCTCGACCTGGGGCGTGCCGCCGCCGTCGGAGAGCACCCGGGCCAGGATCGCCTTGGGCTCCTCGGCCGGCGTATGCCGGGAGAGGGCGAGCTTGGCGAGCCCCACCGCGGCGCGCGCGTGCGGCGCGCTCGCGGCCAGGCGCTCGGGCGAGCCGGCGAGACCCACGTCGAGCGCGCTCGCGGAATGGGCCAGGGCCGCAGCGTAGGCGGCGCGCGCCTCGACCGGCTTGCCGGTGCGCCGGAGCAGGTCGCCGCGGAGGGCGAGCGCGGCGGGGAGCTGCTCGTCCTGCGCGAGCGCCTTCTCCACCCATTCCAGCGCGAGCGGCAGGTTGCCGGCGAGGAGCGCGACGCGCGCGGCGAGCACGGACGCCATGGGCTCGGCGCCGGCTCTGGAGAGCTCCGCCATGGCGTCTCCTGCTGCGCCGTCGCGCAGCGCGAGGGCTGCCACCGCCAAGCGCGCCTCGGGCGGCACCTCGGAGGCCCGCACGGGCGCGACGGCGAGCCGGGAGGCCTCTCCCCCCGCCGCGCCATCGCGATAGTCGAGGGCCAGCATGGCCATCGCGAACGCGCGCTGAGCGCCGGCGTCGATGGGGTCGAGCCGGGCGGCGCGAACGGCGAGGAGGTCGGCCGCCTCGCGGTAGCCGAACCAGGTGTCGGAGCGGATGAGCTGGCGTGCGCGTGCCACGGAGGCCGCGACGACGCGGCGCTCCTGGTTTGCGCGGTAGGCGAGCACGCCGGCAAGCGCCAGCGCGAGGACGAGAGCAGCGCCAGCCCACGCCATCCAGGGTGGAAGGCGCCGGCGCAGTGGCGGCTCGGATGCAGCGGCCGCGGCGGTGCCGTCAGCCGCCGCCTCGTCGGCGGCGGCTGGCGGGAGATCGTGATCCACGGGAGGAGAACTGCTGGGCTATCCGCCCTTCTCCTCGCGCTCGTCCGGGCGAGCCACGCCCGAGAGCACGTCGTTCACCGAGGGGAAACGCAGGATCTCGGTGCGCGCGATGCGCCATGCCTGCTGAACGATCCACGAGAGCGAGCGGTCCTGGCGGTTCGCCTCGGCCTGGATCTCGTTCAGCATGTCCTCGGGGAAGTACAGCGACTGCTTCCTCTTGTCGGTTCCGGCCATCGCGTCTCCATGTGGGGAAAACGGGCAACTTGTACGCGGGCCTGCCAGCGTGGTCAAGGCCGCGGCGAGAGAGAAAAAAAATGAGGAGCCGGCATCTCTGCCGGCCCCCCGCGAGCCTGGAGGGGGAGGGGGATTCCCCAGGCCCAACGCTCGCCCAAAGTTCACCCTCCGTTCGCGACAGGCTCCACCTTCCCACCCCGTGCCCTGGCGCGGCAACGCCAGCGCGGCCTGCCGCTGGCTCCCAGAAGGGTCGCAAAGATGGGTTCGTCTGTGCAACGCGCCGCGCCGTCGGACCATTCCCACTCACCGAGCTATGGAGGAAGCCGTGGTGCGAGCCGCCTCCCGACCAAGCCTGCACCCGCTGGAACGCGCCGTGCTGCACGCCTGTCGGTCGGGGCGGCTGCTCGCGCCGGCCTCTCGCGCGCTGGTGGCCCTCTCCGGGGGTGCGGACTCGACGGCGCTCCTCGCCATCCTGATGCGTCTGCGCGACCTCGGAGAGCTGGCGATGGTGAGCGCTTGCCATGTCGATCACGGGCTGCGACCGGACAGCGCGGCGGACGCGGAGGCCTGCGCGAAGCTCTGCGAGGGGCTCGGCACACCGCTGGACGTGGCCCGGGTGGAGGTGGAGCGCGCCGGAAATCTCCAGGCGGCTGCGCGCAAGGCACGCTACGCCGCGCTCCGCGGTGCTGCGGCTCGCGCCGGCGCCGACCGCCTCGCGACCGGGCACACGCGCGGAGACCAGGCGGAGACCGTGCTCTCGCGGCTCCTGCGCGGGGCCGGAGCGCGGGGGCTGTCGGGGATCCCCGCCCGCAGGGGCTGGGTGGTGCGGCCGCTGCTCTCGGTGACCCGGAGCGAGATCGTGGCGTACCTCGGCGAGAGAGGACTCTCCTGGCGCGAGGACCCCAGCAACGGCTCGCTCCGGTTCCTCCGCAACCGGCTGCGCGCCGAGGTGCTGCCGGCGCTGGAGGCCCTCGCGCCGGGGCTGGAGGCGCGGCTGGCGGCCATGGCGAGGCTCCTCTTCGAGGATGATCGCGCGCTCGACCGCGGAGCGGCGGCGCTCCTCTCCCGCTCCCCGGCCCCGTCCGCCGGAGAGCTCCTTCGGGCGCCCCTCGCCATCCAGCGCCGCGTGGTCCGCCGGCTGTGGCGGAGGGCCGCCGGTCCGGAGCGCGACCTCGGCGCGGAGCACGTCGAGGCGGTCCTGAGGCTCGCCGCGAGAGGGCGGCCGGGGCGCGTGGACCTGCCGGGTGGCTTCGCGGCCCGCGTCGTGGGGCGCGAAGAGGGGGGCCGCCTCGCCATCGCGGCCGAGGCCGGCGATCGAGTTCCAGGAGGACGGCGCGCCAGGAACGGAGGTGGTGCGCTCCCTCGCCCGCGGGAACCCTGCGGAAACGCAGGCGAGGTGTTATGAGAACGGCCTTGGATAGGGCGCCTGGTCGGCCGAGAGTCCGGCGTCGGAATGAGTCCGAGACGGCCGGCGGTTGGGTCGGCCGAGCGCCGCATCGGGAGAGGTGAATCGCCTTGCGCCAGTCCTACAAGACCGTCCTGCTCTGGGTCGTCCTGATCCTGATGTTCGTGGCGTTCTATCAGTTCTTCGCGCAGCACGAGGGCAAGAAGCGGGAACTGCCGTTCTCCGACTTCATCGCCAAGGTGGAGAAGGCCGAGGTCCGCGAGGTGACGGTGAAGGACAACGTCAACTACGTGGGCGTCCTGAAGGACAACACCGACTTCCACACCGTCGGCCCGATCGACCCGATGGCCTCGATCTTCACCAAGCTCCAGGCCCAGGGCGTCAAGGTCAACTACGACAAGCCGGAGGGCAACTCGTTCTGGGTGACGGTGCTCGTGCAGTACCTCCCGCTCGTCTTCCTGTTCCTGCTGTTCTTCTTCTTCATGCGGCAGCTCCAGTCGGGCGGCGGCAAGGCGATGAGCTTCGGCAAGTCCAAGGCGAAGCTCATGACCGAGCACCACAACAAGGTCACCTTCGCCGACGTCGCCGGGATCGACGAGTCGAGGGACGAGCTCGAGGAGATCATCTCCTTCCTCAAGGACCCGAAGAAGTTCACCCGGCTCGGCGGGCGCATCCCCAAGGGCGTGCTCCTCATGGGCTCCCCCGGCACCGGCAAGACGCTCCTCGCGCGCGCCGTCGCCGGCGAGGCGGGCGTGCCCTTCTTCTCCATCTCTGGCTCCGACTTCGTCGAGATGTTCGTCGGCGTGGGCGCCTCGCGCGTCCGCGACCTGTTCGAGCAGGGCAAGAAGAACGCGCCCTGCATCATCTTCATCGACGAGATCGACGCGGTGGGCCGCCACCGCGGCGCCGGGCTGGGCGGCGGCCACGACGAGCGCGAGCAGACGCTGAACCAGCTCCTCGTCGAGATGGACGGCTTCGAGTCGAACGAGGGCGTGATCCTCATCGCCGCCACCAACCGCCCCGACGTGCTCGACCCGGCGCTCCTGCGCCCGGGGCGCTTCGACCGCCGCATCTCGGTCCCGCGGCCCGACCTCAACGGCCGGCTGGGCATCCTCAAGGTGCACACCAAGAAGTGCCCGCTCGACCCGCTGGTGGACCTCACCTCCATCGCCCGCGGGACGCCCGGCTTCTCCGGCGCCGACATCGAGAACCTGGTCAACGAGGCGGCCCTCTACGCCGCTCGCCGCAACAAGGAGCGGGTCGACCTCAGCGACTTCGAGTTCGCCAAGGACAAGGTGCTGATGGGCACCGAGCGCCGCTCGATGATCATCAGCGAGAAGGAGAAGCGCACCACCGCCATCCACGAGGCTGGCCACGCCCTGGTGGCGAAGATCCTTCCGGGCACCGATCCCGTGCACAAGGTCACCATCATCCCGCGCGGGCGCGCGCTCGGGCTCACTCAACAGCTCCCCATGGAGGACCGGCTCAATATCAACCAGGAGTTCGCGCTGAACCAGATCTCCATCCTCATGGGCGGACGCCTCGCCGAGGAGATCACCTTTGGCCAGAAGACCACTGGCGCGGGCAGCGACATCGAGACCGCCACCAACCTCGCGCACGCCATGGTGTGTGAGTGGGGCATGAGCGAGAAGATGGGCCCGCTCGCCTTCGGCAAGAAGGAGGGCGAGGTCTTCCTGGGCCGGGAGATGAACACGGTGCAGCACTACTCGGAGCAGACGGCCAAGGACATCGACGCCGAGGTGCGGCGCATCGTGACCGAGCAGTACGCGCGGGCGAAGATCGTGCTCATCGACAACCAGAAGATCCTGAACGCCATCGCCGAGGCATTGCTGGAGTTCGAGACCATCGACTCGTCCGACATCGACGTGCTCATGGCGGGAGGCACCATCGATCGGCCGCCGCCGATCAAGTCGAACCCACCCGGCCCGCCCCTTCCCGAGAAGCCCGAGAAGGTGAAGAAGCCCGGGCTGCTCGACACCATCCCGGTGCCCAAGATCGAGCCGGGCAAGGCGTAGCAGCTAGGACCATGCTGCTGCAGATCGGGGTCAGGCGCTTCGAAGGGCCTGGCCCCTTTCTCATGGGCATCGTGAACGCGACGCCCGACTCCTTCTCCGACGGCGGCCAGCACCTCGACGCGGAGGCCGCCATCGCGCGCGCCGAGGCGCTCGTCGGCGAGGGAGCCGACCTGGTGGACATCGGGGGGGAGTCGACGCGCCCGGGCGCCCGCGAGGTGCCGCTCGACGAGGAGCTGCGGCGCGTGCTTCCCGTCATCGAGGGGCTGCGCGCCCGGGGCCTGCGGGTGCCGCTCAGCATCGACACGCGCAAGGCGGAGGTGGCCCGGCGCGCGCTCGCCGCCGGGGCGGACCTGGTGAACGACGTCTCGGGGCTCTCCGACCCCGCCATGGCGGAGGTGGTGGCGGAGGCGGGCGCGCCGGTAGTGCTCATGCACATGCGCGGGACGCCGGCCGACATGGCCTCCCGCGCGGTGTATGGCGATGTCGTCGCGGAAGTGGAGCGCGAGCTCGCCCAGGCGCTGGAGCGGGCCGTCGCGCGGGGGATCCGGGAAGAGGTCATCCTGCTCGATCCGGGGCTCGGCTTCGCCAAGCGGGCGGAGCACAGCCTGGCCGTGCTGGCGGCCCTACCCAGGCTGCGACGGATGGGGAGGCCGCTCGTGGTGGGCCCTTCCCGCAAGAGCTTCCTGGCGGCGGCAGCCTCCGGCGCCGCACCCGGCGAGCGGCTCCCGGCCACGCTGGCAGCGGTGGCCGCCTGCGTCCTCCTCGGCGCGGAGGTGGTGCGCGTCCACGACGTGGGTCCCGCCCGCCAGGCGGCTCGGGTCGCCGCCGCCATCGCCGCGGCCTCTCCCTGGGCGGCGAACGGAGGGTACACTTCGGCGGAGCCTCTCCGGCACCCGCCATGACGTCCTTCCTCGACTACTTCCTCGGACCAGGCACGACCTTCACCGACCTCGCGCTCGCGGGGGTCGACGTGGGCGTGGTGGCCTACCTCATCTACCGGGTGCTCGTGCTCATCCGCGGCACCCGCGCGCTCAACATGCTCGCCGGAATCTTCATGGTGGGCGTCGGCTACCTCTTCGCGCAGTGGGCCAACCTCGTCACGCTGCACTGGGTCCTGGGCCACTTCCTCACCTACTCCGTGCTCGGGGTGATCATCCTCTTCCAGGACGACATCCGCCGCGGGCTGGCGCAGCTGGGGCGGGGCAAGCTCCTCGCGAGCTTCGCCGCCGACCAGCGGGTCCTGCAGGCCGGGGTCATCGAGGCGGTGACGCGCGCCGCGGTCGATCTCTCCCGCCGGCGGGCCGGGGCGCTCGTCGCCATCGAGCGGCTGGGAGACCTCGGCGAGGTCGCCGAGACGGGCGTCCGCCTCGACGCCGCCGTCTCTCCGGAGGTCCTCCTGTCCATCTTCCACCCCGGCAGCCCGCTCCACGACGGCGCGGCCGTGCTGCAGCGTGGCCGGGTGTCCGCGGCGAGCTGCCTGCTGCCGCTCACCCCACGCCCCACCGCGCGCGATCTCGGCACCCGCCACCGCGCCGCGCTGGGGCTCGCCGAGCAGGTGGACGCCGCGGTGGTGGTCGTGTCGGAGGAGCGGGGCGAGATCTCGGTGGCGGTGGATGGCGCCATGCAGCGCGGGCTCGACGAGGGGAAGCTGCGCCACCTCCTCGCCCAGTTGCTGGTGCCCGTGCCGCCCCGGGGGATGAAGGCCGTCCTGGCGCGCCTCGCTCGCCGCCGCCGCGCGCGCCGGCCCCCCGCACCGCCACCTCCGGAGGACCACCGTGCGGCGATCTGACCGCGGGCTGCAGCTCCTGTCGCTCACCATGGCCCTGGCCCTGCTGGTGCTGGTGCGCGGCGACCGCCGGGTGACCACCACCTTCGCGGTGGCCCTCGAGGCGCGCCTGCCGCTGGGTCTCGAGCCCGCTGCCCAGCTTCCGCGCACCCTCCGCGTTTCGCTGTCCGGACCGTGGGCGCGGGTGCGCACGCTTCACGACGACGACATCGGTCCCATCCTCCTCGACCTCTCACGCACGGGACCCGGACTCGCGTCGTGGTCCGTGCGCCCGGAGTCGCTGCACCTTCCCGCAGGCGTGCGCGTGGATGCGCTCTACCCATCCCAGGGGACGGTGGAGCTGAAGCCCGACCTTCCTCGAACCCTCCCTCCCAGGACGAGACCATGAGCCCCCCCGAAAGCTCCACCGCCACCCGCCGCCTGTTCGGCACCGACGGGGTCCGGGGGGTCGCCAACGTGCACCCCATGACCGGCGAGCTCGCCATGGGGCTCGGCCGCGCGCTCGCGTTCATCGTGCGCAACGGCCCGCACAAGCACCGCATCGTCATCGGGAAGGACACGCGCCTCTCGGGCTACCTCCTGGAGCAGGCCATCGCCTCGGGAATCTGCTCCATGGGCGTCGACGTGATGCTCTGCGGTCCGCTGCCGACGCCCGGCATCGCCTTCATCACCGAGTCGATGCGCGCCGACGCCGGCGTCGTGATCAGCGCGAGCCACAACCCGTACCAGGACAACGGGATCAAGTTCTTCTCGCGAGACGGCTTCAAGCTTCCGGACGAGACGGAGCTCCGCATCGAGCGGCTGGTGCTGGGCGCGCCCGGCGAGGACGAGGGCGCCGACAACTTCCACGCGCTGCGCCCCACCGAGCACCTCATCGGCAAGGCCACCCGCATCGAGGACGCCACCGGGCGCTACGTGGTGTTCCTGAAGTCGCTCTTTCCCCGCGGCCTCACGCTGGAGGGGCTCACCATCGTGGTGGACTGCGCGCACGGGGCGGCCTACCGCGTGGCGCCGGCGGTGTTCGAGGAGCTGGGCGCGCGGGTGGTCACGCTCAACGCCGATCCGGACGGGCGCAACATCAACGACGGTTGTGGCGCGGTGCATCCCGAGGCGATGGCCCGCTGCGTCCAGACGGCCGGTGCGCAGCTCGGCATCGCCCTCGACGGCGACGCGGACAGGGTCATCGTGGCCGACGAGAAGGGGCGCATCGTCGAT
>JBBQEB010000095.1:0-14799 GCA_038320275.1 Myxococcales bacterium
CGCGCGCGAGCGCGATCAGCTTGCCGTCGATGCTCCCAGGCGCGAGCGCTCGCGGAACGCGCTCCTCGTGGAGCACGAGGGTGGCCGCGCCGGTGGGGAAGCGGGCCCGGAACGCCTGCCACGCCGTGGTCCGGAACTCCGCCTCGCTGGCGATCTCGGACAGGGCCACCTCCGCCGCGAGCTCGTCGAGCTCCGGGCGCGGCGCTTCCTCCACCCGGAACCACCCCGAGTCCCACAGGAAGGCGTCGAGCAGGGTCTCGCGAATCTTGAGGGCCAGCGTCTCCTTCAGCACCTCGGCGGACACGAGGCCCACCATCGCGAGCACCTTGCCCAGGCGCACCTTCGTCTCCTGCTGGGTCTCGAAGGCCTTGGCGAGATCTTCCTCGGTGAGGTGGCCGAAGTTCATCAGGAGCTGGCCCAGGTATTCGCGGGGATCATTCGACGAGGCGCCGACCGCCACGCCCTCGACGAGCGACACCGTCTTCCGCACCGTGCCGCGCTCGCAGGTGAGGTCGCCCGAGATCTTGCGGCGCCCGAGAACCTCCACGAGGTCGGCGATGGGCATGAAGGCGAAGGTTCCCATGAGGCCGCGCATCGGCGGGAGTGTCGCCCGGCCTGCGGTGTGGCAGCAAGCGGCGGGCGCGTGTAGACACAAGGGACCTCATGGCCCGGTCGCCGCGATCGCGTAGCACGGTGGTGGCGCTGGCGCTCCTCGCGGCGGTCGTGGCGGGCTTCGCGGGCGTGCAATCGTACGAGTCCTTCGTCGAGCGGCCGCGGCGCCTGGCGGCCGCGGAGGGGCTGGCCGACGCCGCCTTCGAGATCCTCCCGGCCGACGTCCCCGCGCCCGACGTGGCGCTGCGAGGCCGCGACGGCAAGGCGTTCTCCATCGCGGAGATGAAGGGCCAGGTGGTGTTCGTGAACTTCTGGGCCACCTGGTGCCCGCCCTGCCGCGCGGAGATGCCCACCATGCTGCAGCTCGGGCGCGAGCTCACCCGCGCCCACCCCGGAAAGTTCCGCATGGTGGCGGTCTCCTCGGACGAATCGTGGAAGGAGATCGACGCCTACCTCCTCGAGGCCTTTGGCGGGCAGCCGCCGGAGCTGACGGTGGCGCTCGACACCCAGGCCGCCGTGGCTCGGGCCTACTACTGCCTCGCGCGGGGCACCTGCCCGCCGATCCAGTTCCCAGAGACCTACATCGTCGACAAGGGGGGGAAGCTGGTGGGCTACGTCGTGGCCGACCGCAACTGGAGCGACCCCGCGGCGCGGCGGTACCTCGAGAAGCTCATCGAAAAGTGAGTCGGTCCTGGCGGTTGCGCGCCTCGGGCGGTCGTTGGGGCTCGGTCACGGGCGGGCTGGGGGCCGAGCCGGCGCCCGCTTTCGGTTGAAGATCGCTGCCCTGCGGCGCTAGAACCCGTGGATTCGACGCAGCAATTCTCCTCTCCACACGAGAGCGGAGGGCGCTTGGCGCAGGCGGCGGAGGGCATCCCGGTTGTGCTGATGGGCCTCGGCCGCGTCGGCCGGGCGATCGCGCGAGCCGCGCTGGAGCGCGCGGATCTGCGCATCGTCGGGGCGGTGGATCCTGCGCACGCAGGGCGGAGGCTCGACGAGGTGCTCGGTGCCGGGGCTCCAGCCCTCGAGGTCGCGAAGGATCCGGCCGCGGCGCTGAAGGCAGGGAGGGGCGGGGTGGTCCTGCACGCCACCGGGTCGTCCTTCGCGCTCGCGCTGCCCCAGCTCGAGCGCGCCGTCGGGGCGGGGCTCTCGGTCGCGTCGGCGTGCGAGGAGCTCGCCTATCCCTGGCTGCGCCACGAGAAGGAGTGCGAAGCGCTCGACCGGGCCTGCGAGGCGAAGGACGTGGCGGTGGTCGGCGTCGGCTCGAATCCTGGCTTCGCGCTCGATCGGCTGCCCGCCTTCCTGTCGCAGGTCATGGGCCATGTGCGCCACGTCCGGGCCACGCGCGTGCAGGAGGCGGCGGGGTCTCCGGGGCTCCTGCGCAAGGCAGGCGCCGGCCTCGGCGAGGATGCCTTCCACGAAGCGCTCGAGCGCGGAGAGGTGGGCCACGTCGGGCTGGTGGAGTCGGCGGCACTGGCAGCGCTCGGCTGCGGTTTCGAGCTCGATGAAGTGGAGGAGGACGTCGAGCCGGTGCTCGCTTCCGAGGACCTCGTCCGCCCGGGGGAGCCCACCATCCGCGCGGGCCAGGTCTGCGGCTACCGGCAGGTGGTGCGCGGCTTCGCGGACGGCGCCGAGCGCGTGCAGCTCGAGGTGCTCCTGGCCGCGGGGGCAGAGGACCCCCGCGACGAGGTGGAGCTGGACGGCGACCGCCCCATCCGCGCGCTCCTCCGCGGCGGGCTGCCGGACGAGGAGGCCACGGCGTGGGCGGTGGTGAACGCTGCCCCCGCCCTCGTCATGATGCGTGGCCTCGTCACCATCCTCGATCTCCCCGCGGGAAGGTAGGAGCGTAACGATGCTGGACAGATCCCTCATTGGCCGCGAGAGCGAGCCCGTCGTGGTGGAGGTGGAGAGGGGCGCCATCCGGCGCTTCGCCGATGCCATCGGCGACCCCAATCCGATCTACGCCGAGGAGGAGGCGGCGCGCGCGGCCGGCCACCCGGCGCTGGCGGCGCCGCCCACCTTCCCGACCGTGCTCACGCTGAACGAGCGCTTTCGCCACGCGCTCGATCTCGGTACCCGCGCCTTCCTCCACGGCGAGCAGCAGATCGAGTACGTGAGACCGCTCGTCGCCGGCGACCGCATCACCGTGAAATCGCGCGTGGCCGACGTCCAGGAGCGCGCGGGTGGCGGCGGCCCGACCGACATCCTCATCCTGGAGGACGAGGGGCGCGACGCGCAGGGCGCGGTGGTGTTCCGCACCCGCGAGATCCTCCTCCTCCGCAGAAGCTAGAGGTTCTCATGGCGCTGCTCGCACGACAGCTCTACTTCGAGGCGGTCAAGGTGGGCGACGAGCTGCCGCCGCTCGTGAAGCCCCCCGTCGATCGCATGCAGATCGCGCGCTATGCCGGCGCGAGCGGCGACTACAACCCGCTCAGCGTCGACGAGCACCTCGCCCGGAACGCCGGGTTTCCGAGCGCCCTCGCGCCAGGGATGCTCGCCATGGGATTCATCGGCGAGCTGGTGGTCGACTGGCTGCGCGGTGCCCGGCTGCGCCGCTTCACGTCGAAGTTCGTCAAGATCATCTGGCCGGGCGACGTGCTCACCGCGCGAGGCCGCGTCGTCGATCGCCGCTTCGAGGGCGAGGGCTCCTACGCCATCGACCTCGAGGTCTGGGCCGAGAATCAGCGCGGCGAGCTCATCGCGAAGGGCCTCGTGACGGCCCAGCTCTACTACAGCGCGGAGGACGACGCCCAGCAGCGCGGTGGCGGAGCGCCGCTCGTGGTGACCGCTGCGGAAGAGGAGGCGCGCCTTGCAAAGCTGTCGCGGGCTCAGCCTCCGCGGCGCGTCGAGCCGCCCCCGCCTGCGCCACGCCCCGCGACGCCGCCTGCGCAGCGCCCCGCGGCCGTGGTGCGACCCGCCGACCCGCAGCCCGAGCTGGCGCGAGCTCCTGCCCTCGGGGCCGCCCAGGCGTCCGTCGGCCCCACGGCCTCCTCCGTTGCGAAGCCACCCGCGGCCGCAAAGGTGCCCGTCCTTTCGAAGGCGCCTGCCGCCCCGAAGGCGCCCGGCCCCGCAAAGACGTCCGCACCCGCAAAGACGTCCGCACCCGCAAAGGCGTCCGGTCCCCCCAAGGCGCCCGCCCCCGCGCCGGGCACGGCGCCCGCCCGCGCCGCGCCTCCCGCGAAGGCCTCCTCGAAGCTGGCGCACGGCGCGGCCCGTCCGCCGACAGCCGCGCGCAGCGCTCCGCCGACCCTCACCCGCAGGCCCACAGAATCACCTGGCAAGCGGCCAGCCGCCGTCGCCCTGGCGGCGCACAAGGCCCCCCCCTCGCGCCCCGCCGCTCCGCGCCCGCCGGCCCGCGTCAAGCCCGCCGCGCGCGCGAGCCGCTCGGCCATCTCGGCACACGAGCCCAGCGGCAAGAAGCGCAGGTGATCGCCCCCTCGCAACGAAGGCTCGACCATGGGTGAGGCGTCTTTCCTGGGGCTGGCGCTGTGGCTCGCCGCCTCGCCGGGCCAGCCCGCGCCGGCTCCAGCGGGCGAACGTCCCCCTCCAGCGGCCGCTCCGGCCCAGGCGGCGCTGACTCCACCTCCCGAGCCGCTCCAGGCCGCGGCGTCGGACTACGCCAGGCGCAACGATCTCAACCGCCTCGACTCCTCCATCGAGCGCTACCGCGAGGCGTCGCGCCTCCGGCCCGGCAGCGCCGCCGCCGAGCTCGGGCTCGCGCGCGCCCTCGCGTTCCGGGCGCAATCGACGCGGCGAACGGCAAGGGTGGATTGGGGGGAGTCGGCCCGGGCCGCCGAGCGCGCGCTCCGCGAGGCGGCGCCGGCCTGGGCAGCCTCCATCGATCGGGGTGAGACGCCGGAGCGCGCAGCGGCGCTCGTCCCCCGGGGTGGCGCCGAGCCGCTCTACTGGCTCGCGCTGGGGACCATGGGCCTGGCGGAGGCCCGCGGGATGGCGGCCGTCCTCGCGGTGAAGGACGGAGCGCGCGCGATGATGGAGCGGGCCGCGGAGCTCGACGAGCGGGTGGACGCCGGCGGTCCCCGGCGCGCGCTGGGCGCCTGGGTCGCGACGCTACCCTCGGCGGCGGGGGGCGGCGCCGCCGCGGCGAGGGCGCACTTCGCGCGCGCGCGCGGCGTCGCTCCCGCCGCCCAGCTCACGCCCTTGCGCGAGGCGGCGACGCTGGCGGTGCTCGTCCAGGACGGGGCGCGCTTCGACGCCCTCCTCCGCGAGGTGCTGGCCTTCGACCCGGCCCGCGCTCCGGAACTGGCCCCGGAGAACAGGCTCGCCCAGCGGCTCGCGCGCGAGCTCGCCGCGCGCAGGGGCCGCCTGTTTTGACGCGCGCCGCGGGTACGGCCGCCCGCCGCGCCGCCATCGCGCTCGCGCTCTCCCTCGCCGCCTGCGCGCGGGTGCCGCCGGCCGACCTCTCCCGCGACCCGGCTGCGCTCCTCGGCCAGGTCGCCGCCGCCCAGCGCCGCGTCCAGCGCGTGAGCGGCTCGGCGCGACTCAAGATCGCGTCTCCCGGCCTCTCCGGGACGGTGACCGAGTTCATCGCCGCCGAGAAGCCCGACCGCGTGCACCTCGAGACGCTCGACTTCTTCGGCAACCCCGCGGCCGTGCTGGTCGCGAGCGGCGGCCAGTTCGCCTTTCTCGACGCGCGGGAGGGCGTGTACTACCAGGGCGACGCGACGCCGGACAACGTGTCGCGCCTCCTGCCCATCGCCATCCCTCTCGAGGAGCTGGTGACGCTCCTCTGCGGCTCGGCGCCGCTCCTGCCGGGCGAGCCGCGCGAGGTGGAGGTGAAGGACGGGCAGGTGCTGCTCCGGATCGCGGCCGCCAGCAACGCGGGCGGAACGCTCGTCCAGACGCTGGCTCTCGGGGAGCTCGCGAGCGTGGAGTGGTCGCGCCTCCGCCTGCAGGCGCTCGCCGTCCGCGGGGAACGCCCGCGAGAAGCCTCCCCGGCGTACGACCTCGAGTTCGGCCTCTTCCGCCACCGCGCGTCGGTGCTCTTCCCGACGGAGGTGCACCTCGACGCTCCCGCGGGCCGCTCCCACGTCGACCTGGCATGGAAAGGCGACCTCGAGGTGAACGGACCGCTCGACCCCTCGCTGTTCCGCCTCGCTCCTCCCAAGGGCGCCCGGGTGGTGAGGCTCGGCGCCGGGGAGGGGCTGCCTGCCGGGGCTCCGCCGCTGCCGGAGGGCCCGCCGGAGCGAGAGACCGCGCCCGCCCCCCCGGGCTCTTCTCGTTGAACGCCGACCACTTTCGGGTAACGCTCTCCTGCGCGTCCGGAGTCGCGCCCCCTTGAACTACGACATCTTCGGCCTCCTCAAGACCAGCGTAGCGCTGTGGCTCATCGGCCTCTGCTCGGTGGCTTCGCTCGGCGTCGCGGTGGAGCGAGCCTTCGCCCTCTGGCGCTTCGGAGAACGAGCCCGCTCGCTCGCCGACGCGGTCGCGCGGGCGCTCTTTCGCGGTGATCGCGAGGATGCCCGGGCCCAGTGCGAGCGCTCCAGCTCGCCGGCGGCGGAGGTCTTCCTGGCCGGGCTGATGGCGAGCTCGCCCCAGCCCGCCGCTCCGGGCCGGCCGCCGCGGGTGCCCACGCGCGAGCGCGTGCTGGCGGCGGTGGATCGCGAGCGCCAGCAGCTGAATTTGAAATTGCGCGCCCACCTCTGGCTGCTCGGCACCATCGGCGCCACCGCCCCCTTCATCGGGCTATTCGGCACGGTCATCGGCATCATGCAGGCCTTCAAGCAGATGGCCGCAACCGGCCAGGGCGGCTTCGGGGTGGTGGCGGCCGGCATCTCGGAGGCCCTGGTGACCACCGCGGGCGGCATCGCGGTGGCCATCGAGGCAGTGGTGCTGTTCAACTTCCTCAACACGCACGTGGGAAAGCTCGCCCTCCAGTTCAAGCTCCTGGCGGAGGAGTACCTCGACACGCTGGAGGAATCGCTCCCGGCCCCGCCGGCCCGCGCCCGCGAGGAGAGCGCCTGACATGGCGATGAGCGGCCCGGGAAGCGACGACGGCGACGGGGAAGGGGGCGGTGGGATCTTCGCCGACATCAACATCACGCCACTCACCGACATCTTCCTGGTGCTCCTCATCATCTTCATGGTGACCACCACCGCCATCGCCGAGTCGAGCGGGCAGAACGGCGGCCTCAAGGTGAACCTGCCGCGCGGCGGGAAGAGCGAGTCGCTCGGCCCCGTGCACGACCTCGCCATCGCCGTGCTGGAGGACGGCCGCACGGTGGTGGGCGGCAAGGTGGTCGACGAGGGCGCGCTCGCCCAGACGCTCGACCGCGCCCGCTCCGAGAACCCCGACACGCTGGTGCTGGTGCAGGCAGATCAGGGCGTCGCCCATGGCAAGGTCGTGGCGGTCATGGAGCTCGCTCGCCGGCACGGACTCGCGCACCTCGCCATCGCCACCCGCGAGGACACCCGCGCCCCGTGACGCGGTGGGGCCGGCGCCCCTCGACGGTCCATGGCAAAGGGGTCTAGGATCAACCCCCCGGACGCTCAGCCCTCGAGGAGGCCTTCACTGTCGACTGGAGCGCGCAATCTCAAGAAGCGACTGGGCGAGCTCCTCATCGAGGCGGGCGTCATCGACGCGACCCAGCTCCACGTCGCCCTCGCCCACCAGCGGCGCTGGGGAGGCAAGCTGGGACAGGTGCTGCAAGATCTCAAGCTCGCGAGCGAGGGGCAGGTGCTCTCGATCCTCTCGCGCAAGCTCGAGTGCGACGTCGCGGACGTGGCCCAGATCCAGCGGACGCCCGCCCTCGACGCCGCGCTGGCGCTCGTTCCGCGCGAGCTGGCGGAGCGCGACGCCGTGCTGCCCATCGCCGCCGACGCGAGCACGCTCACGGTGGCCATGGCCGACCCGCTCAACATGTCGGTGGTGGACGAGCTTTCCTTCCGGGCCGGCCGCCGGCTGCGCGTCGCCATCGCCGGCGAGCGGGCCATCGCCGAAGCCATCGCCCGGCTCTACGCCACCCCCTCGACACCCTTCGACCCCATCGCGTTCGACGAGGCGAGCGACATCCCGGTGGAGACGACGCGCGACCCCTTTGCCGCGCTTCCGGACGACGTGCGCGCGCGCTACTTCTCCCCGCGCCCGGCCGATCCCTCCGCTTCCCTCCCGCTGGGCCGCATCCAAGGGCTCGGGCCGGCCAGTCCGGACCCGGCGCCCGCCGGCGAGGATCTCGACGACTTCGAGGACCTCGAGGTGCCCCCCGACCTCGAGGTCGGCCCGGCTTTCCCGACGGGGCCTGGCGCGCGCGACGAGCCCGACCGCGAGCGGGTGCTGGACGCCCTCGACGACCTGGCCCAGGGGCGCGACAGCGAGCTCCTCACCCCGGGCCAGCTCGCGGCCGCGCTGGCGCGCCTCCTTCTGCAGCGGGGGCTCCTCACCGAGGCCGAGCTCGTGGCCGAGCTGCTGCGGGGAGGATGACGGGCGCGGCCGTGCGCTGCTCGCACCGGCCGCTGCCCGCGCAGGCCCCGGGACGGAAGCGTCGGCCCGATCGGGCCGAGCGAGATGAAGCCGGTCAGCCCTGGCATCTTCGGCGAGAGCTTGCCGGGTGGGATGAAGCTGCCTGGGATGCAGGTCTCGCCCTCGCGCGGTTCACCTGAAACGCATCGTCGCGCACCCCTGAGACGGCGCGTGCCAGGAGGCGCGCGGCGTCCGACTGCCCCCGTGTGGTTTCGGCCCATTGCGAACGGCACGGCGCGTGCGAGGCGTTGGGGAACGCATCGGCCCGAACAGCGCGAGGAGAGACCATGACGACGATGAAGAGGACCTGCCTCGAAGTGGCGCTCGTGGTCGGGCTCGCCTCCGGGCTCGCTCGCGCGGGCGACACGCAGCTGAAGCCCTTCGTGCTCGCCTACCGGAGCACGGGCGATCTCGCCCGGGCGGCGGAGGAGGCGAAGGCCAAGCTGATCGCGGCCGGTTTCGAGGTGGCGGGGACCTACGCGCCGTACGAGGACGCCGTCATCGTGGCGGTGACGAGCGCCGAGCTGAAGGCTGCGGCGGCGAAGAGCAAGTTCAGCGCCTACGCCGCGGCCCAGCGCGTCACCCTCACGCGCGTGGGCGACGAGATCCAGGTCGCCTACACCAACCCGGTCTACATGCAGCACGCCTATCGCATGAAAGGCGATCTGGCTCCGGTCGCGGCCAAGCTCGAGGGCGCGCTCGGCCGCGTCCAGGCGTTCGGCTCCGACGAGGGAAAGACCGCCGAGGAGTTGCGCGACTACCACTACATGGTGGGCATGCAGAAGTTCGACGCCCCGTCGCTGCTCGGGCGCTTCGACAGCCACTACAGCGCCGTGAAGGCGGTCGAAGCCGGCCTCGCGGCGGGGAAGGGCGGGGCCAAGATCGTCTACCAGGTCGACGTCCCCGCCACCAGCGAGACGGTGTTCGGAGTCGCGCTCCGCGAGGGCTGCAGCGGCGACGAGCACATCATGAAGGAGATCGACTTCAAGCCCCTCCGCTCCACGGGGCACCTGCCGTACGAGATCCTGGTGTCGGGCCCCGACGTCTTCGCGCTCTACGGGCGCTTCCGCATCGCGATCAACTTCACCGATCTGAAGATGATGGGATCCCACAGCTTCATGAACATCCGCTGCGCGCCCGGTGCCATCGAGGAGGCGCTGAAGAAGGTCGCCTCGCCGATGTAGGGGGGACGTGCAGGACCCATCGACTGCGTTGCGTCCACCGGACCGGTGAGCTCTTCAGTTCAACGTGCCGGGCGTGACGAGCGCGAACGGTGCGATGGTCGCCTCGAAGGACGACCCGTTGTCGCGCACCATGCGGTAGCTCCCGCGCATGGAGCCGTGCGGCGTCCGCAGGACGCAGAAGCTGGAGTACTGGAAGCGCTCGCCCGCGGCGAGGCGGGGCTGCTGGCCGACCACGCCGTCGCCCACCACCTCCTCGGAGTCGCCGCGCGCGTCGGTGATGATCCAGTGCCTCGCGAGGAGCTTGGCCGCGACCTTCCCCTCGTTCGAGACGACGACCGTGTAGGTGAACAGGTAGCGCCCCGCCTGCGCCGACGACCTGTCGGGGCGGAACTCGCTCTTCACCTGCACGCGGATGTCTTCGGTGACGGCAATGGACACGGCCCACCGTTATAGGGTTTCGCCCCGCGGTACGCCCGACCATGGAACCCGAGCTCGCCCGCATCCTCGAAGACGTTCGCAAGGAGGGCGGCCCCGTCGTGGCGCTCACGGGTGCGGGCATCTCCGCCGAGAGCGGCATTCCCACCTTCCGCGGCGCCGAGGGCTACTGGGTGTTCGGGTCGAAGAACTACATGCCCCAGGAGATGGCCACCCAGGCCATGTTCCAGCGCGCGCCGGAAGAGGTCTGGCGCTGGTACCTGTACCGCTTCGGCATCTGCCGCCACGCACATCCCAACGACGGGCACCGCGCGCTGGTCGCCCTCGACCGGGCGCTGGGCGAGCGGTTTCACCTCGTCACGCAGAACATCGACGGGCTCCACCTGCGCGCCGGGGCGACCCCAGAGCGCACCTCGTCCATCCACGGCGATGCGGCGTTCGTGCGCTGCGCCCGGGAGTGTTCGCCCCACAAGCTGCCTCTCCCCGACATGGGCCGCCGCGACGCCGCGGCGCCCTTCACTGCCGCCGACCGGGCGGAGCTGTCCTGCCCCCGCTGCGGCGGGTGGCTCCGGCCGCACGTGCTCTGGTTCGACGAGTGCTACGACGAGGAGAACTACCGGATGGACACGGCGCTGCGGGCCGCCTCGCGCGCGTCCCTCCTCCTGGTGGTGGGAACGAGCGGCGCCACCAACCTGCCCATGCAGATCGGCTCCCTGGCCTACCGCCGCGGAATCGCCCTGGTGGACGTGAATCCGGACGAGAATCCCTTCTCGGAGCTCTGCCGGCGGAGCCCGAGAGGCTTCTTCGCCCGCGGAGCGGCCGGGGAGCGGCTCCCGGAGATCACGCGGGCGCTCGGAGCGTGAGACCGGGCGACACGCCCCCCGCCGCCCCCGTCCCAAAAGCGAAGCCTCACAGCCGCGCCAGGATCTCTAGGGCCATCCTGGCGGCCGGCGCCTCGGCCGTGGCGAGCCCCGCCTCGAAGACCGCGCGCGGCATGCCGTAGATGACGCAGCTCGCCTCGGTCTCGGTGAGGATGGTCGCCCCCGCTGCCCGGAGCAGCTTGGCTCCCGCGAGACCGTCCTCGCCCATCCCGGTGAGGACCACGGCGAGCGTCGCCGCGCCGGTCGCCTGCGCCGCCGACGCGAAGAGCACGTCCACCGCCGGGCGATGAGGCGTGGTGGCCGGCTCTCGGTCCAGCCGGGCCGCAAGCCGAGAACCGCGCGCCTCGATCACCAGGTGGAGCCCCGCCCTGGCGATGGTGACCACGCCGGGCTCGAGGATGGCGCCGTCCACCGCCTCGCGGACGGCGATGGCGCAGTCGCGATCGAGCCGCTCGGCGAAGGGCGCCGTGTACCCGGGCGGCAGGTGCACCACCACCGCCGCCGGCACGGGCAGGTCGGCCGGGAGCGCCTTCAGGATCCGCGTCACCGCCTGCGGCCCGCCAGTGGAGGCTCCGATCAGGAGGAGGCGAGCCGTCGGAGGGCGTCCGCCACGGCGGAGGGGCGCCGGGCTGTCGACGAGAGGGGGCGAGGAGGCTCCGGCGGCGACCCGGACGGCGCGTACCAGCGCTGCCGCGAGCTCGTAGAGCCGGTCGGTCGCCAGCGCGGTCGGCTTGTGCACCAGCTCGATCGCCCCCGCCTGCAGCGCCGCGAGCCCCTGCTCGCTGTCGATCTCCGCCACGCTCACCACGACCACTCGCGGACCGGCCTTGCCCGCGAGCTCGCGCAGCACGCCGAGGCCGTCGAGATTCGGCATGGAGAGGTCGAGCGTCAACACGTCGGGGGCGAGCTCGCCCACCTTCTCCAGGGCCTCCAGCCCATCGCGCGCCGTCCCCACCACCTCGAGGTCGGGCTGGCCCGACAGCATCTCGCGCACCGCCTTGCGCGCGAACGCGGAGTCGTCCACCACCAGCACCTTGGTTCGCGTCATCCCGCCGACCTGTACACGAAGGCGCCGCCGCGCTCCTCGCAGAGGAGGTTCGTGCCGAAGCGCAGGAGCGACTCGGAGGTCCCCACGAGGAGCCAGCCCCCCGGCGCCAGGATGCGGCCGAGCGCGTGGGCGATGCGGCGGGCCGTGTCGTCGGCGAAGTAGATGAGGACGTTCCTGCAGAGGATGGCGTCGCAGGGGCGGAGGCCGGCGAAGGAGGCGCGGTCGTTGAGGTTGACCCTGCGCCAGGCGATGGCTTCCACCAGCTCGCGCCGAGCCTCCACGCCCCCTTCCGCCGGCAGGAGCCAGCGGCCGAGAATATCGTCGGGCAGCGCCCGCAGGGAGCGCTGCCCGTACAGGCCGCGCTGGGCCCGCTCGAGGGCCGGCGCGCTGATGTCGCTCGCGACGAGCTCCACCGAGCCCAGCAGGCCGGCCTCTGCCAGCATCATGGCGAGCGTGAGAGGCTCCTCCCCGCGCGCAGCCGCGGCGCACCACACCCGCGGCCGGCGACCGCTGCGGACGGCAGGCTCGAGGTGCTCGCGGACCAGCACGCGCAGCGCGTCGGCCTCCCGGAAGAAGTAGCTCTCGTGGACGCAGAGCGACTCCACCAGGGCGTCCAGCTCGAGGGTGCCCACCGCGTCGTAGCGGAGGAAGTAATAGTAGTCGAGGAGCGAGCTGAACCCCGCCTCCACCGCCCGCGGCGTGACCTTGTCCGCGAGCAGCCCGCGGTCCTCGGGGCCGTAGTGCAAACCACTTCGATCCTCGATGAGGCCCGAGAGGATGGTGAACACCTGGGGGATGAGCGGGAGGCCGGCCATCACCTTCCGAGCGCCGCCGCCGCAAGCCGCCGCACCTCGGCGTCCTGGTCGTGCTCGGCGGCCCGCGCCAGCGCCTCGCGAGCCTCGCCCCACTCCCGTGCGTCGAGCGCCGAGAGTGCCTCGGCGGCGGCCCTGCGGGCGACGGCGGAGGGCATCTCCAGCGCGCTCACCAGCGCCGCCCGGGCGTCCGCCCGCTTCATGCGGGCGAGCGCCGCCACGAGGGACTGGGCCAGCTCCGTGTCCGCCCCCTCCAGCGGCGCCAGGATGCCGGCGATGCGCCCCGGAGCCGGAAGCGACAGCGCTTCCAGCGCCCGGTCTCGAGAGGAGGCGCTCGCCAGCAGTCCGACCAGCACGTGCGTCCCGCCGGCGCCGCTCCACTCGGCGAGCTTGGAGATGGCCGCCTCGCGGATGCCGTCGTCCTTGTCGCCCGCCGCCTGCGCGAGGACGAGGAGCACCTCCGGCGCCTCGTGCTCGGCCAGGGCCGAGAGCGCGATGAGCCGCGTGGCGCGCTCCGGAGCGCGTGCGGCCTCCACCAGGATGGGGATCGCGTCGGGCCGGCGGGACATGCCGAGCCCTACCAACGCGGCGCGCTGGATGTCCGGGTCCGCGGAGCGCGCCGCCTCGCGCAGCGCGCGTCCGGCCGCCTCGGCCCCGAGGTGGGCCAGGGACTCGACCGCCGCAACTCTCACCTGGCCGGCCGGGTGCTCCATGAGCCGCACGATGGCGCTCGCCGAGGCGTCGTCGCGCAGTTTCCCGAGCGACTGGCAGGCGTAATAGCAGACCCAGCCGTCCGGGTCGGAGAGGCCGACGCGGAGGGCTTCCAGCACCCGCGCTCCCGTCCCGGCCTGGCCCAGCGCCCGCATCGCGCTCGCGCGCGTGTGGGAGGAGGCGTGGCGCGTATTCTCCAGCAGGAGGTCGAGCGCGTGGGGGTCCTCGAGGTAGGGGAGCCCCGCGAGCGCAGCGTCGCGCAGTCGCTCGTCGTCGCCCCTCAAGGCGTCCCGCAGCGTCGCGAGGCCGCTCGCATAGCCGAAGAAGGCGATGATCCGCAGCGCTGCCCGCCGCACGATCGGATCGGAGGAGCGGGCCGCCTCCAGCGCGAGCCGCTCGGTGTCGGCGCTTCCGAGCGACTGGATGGCGCCCACCACGGCCTGGGAAGCCCCGAGGTCGCGGTCTCCCAGGTGGCGGAAGAGGATCGGGACGGCAGAAGGATCGCCGATCCGGGTGAGCACCTCGCATGCGGAGGCGCGGACCGCCGGATCCTCGTCCTCCAGGCAGAGCTGCGCCTCGCGAAGGGCGGAGCCGCGCCCCACGATGAGCGGCAGGAGGAGCAGCCGGCGGCCGCTGTCGCCGCGCTGAAGCGCCTCCAGGAGCGGACCGTCGATCTCGTGGCCGACCGACCGGAGCGCCTCGGCGGCGGCTGCGGGAACGGCGTCGAGCAGCGCGAGAAGAGTCGCGCTCGCCTCCTCGGCGCCGACCCAGCCCAGCACGCGGCAGAGCGCCCGCTGCTCGTCCGGCGACCCGCCCGCAACGCTCTGCGCTACTCTGCGGATGTCCACCTGCTGCGCCCGCGCCCGGACGAGCTTCTCCACGTTCGCGCCCGTGCCGAACTGACGCTGGAGCGCATCATGGACCTCGGCGATGGCGAGCGCCGCCGCCCGAACCAGGGCGTCGGCGGGCCGGTGGAGCTGCGCGAGCAGCGGGGCTACTGCCGTCACCTGGCCGGAGCGGCCGAGGGCCCGGGCCGCCTCCGGACCGTAGAACGGGCTGTCCAGGAGCGCCGCAAGAGGAGCGACGGCCCGCGGATCGCCGGTCCGGCCGAGCACGTCGATGGCCGGGAAGGTGCGGAAGAAGCTCCCGCTAGCCACCGTGGCGAGGAGCGCGTCGACCGCGGCGCGCCCGCCGATCCTCCCCAGCGCCTCGATGGCGGCGACCGCCACGTTGTCGTCCTCGTGGGTGGTGAGCCGGGTGAGGAGCGGTACCGCGCCCTCGCTCCTGCGGCGCCCCAGCACCTGCGCCGCGTCGCACACGGCGTGGGGGTCGGCAGCCTCGATTGAGGCGGGCCACCGGGCCATCCACCTCGCCCCGGCTCGCGACGAGCGCATCGACCGCCGCGGCGAGCCGCGCCTCGTCGTCGCGCGCGTGGTCCAGGATCTCGCAGAGCGGGCCCACGGCCGCATCGCCGGCGCGCGCCAGCGCGGCGACCACGGTCCGCCGCACGGCCCAGCTCCGGTCGGTGAGCCCCTCCAGCAGGCGCGGGAGCCCGCCCTCTCCGGCGGCCGCGGCGGCGTCGACCTCGGCGACCCGACGCTCGTCCTCGGGCGAGAGCGACACGGGCGCTCTCGGGGTCACA